>JAOZTN010000019.1:3301-38661 GCA_029942245.1 Bacteroidales bacterium
GCGGCCCGTAGACAGACCTTGACCGGGGATGTCTTTTTTTAGTATCCCTCATTTCATTCGGGACAGGCATTTTTTGGACAAGCAAAAAAGTGCATGAAAGAAGAAATCGATAAAACTAATCAGCTTTTTCGAGTTCTACAGTAAAATGCCTCATTATAGGCGCTTCATTTAAGATCTTCAGCCCCCGCTTAACTTCATCCCTGCGGTCGAACACGTTTTTCAGCCCCGCTGCGATATAAGCCATATGATTATTGGTATAGGTACGGCGTGGGATGGCCAATCGCAAGGATTCCATCTTCGGAAAACGATTTTCACGGGTTATGGGATCACGGTCGGCCAGTAAAGTGCCAATCTCGACTCCACGTACACCGGCCTCTATATACAGTTCCACAGCCAGTGTCTGGGCTATGTATTCTTCTTTGGGAACTTGTGTCAGGAAGCGTTTCGCATCAACAAACACTGCATGGCCTCCAAAAGGATATTGAACAGGGATACCATAATCCTTCAGTAGCTGTCCGAGGTATGCTACCTGGCCAATTCGGCTCTCCAAATAGGCAAATTCAGTGCCTTCATAGAGCCCTTGTGCCAAAGCATTCATATCGCGGCCCGACATACCACCATAGGTCACATAACCTTCGAATAGTATGTTAAACACAGAAGCTTTCTTGTACAGATCTTCGTTCCTAAAACCGATAAATCCGCCCATATTCACGATAGCATCTTTCTTGGCGCTCATGGTCATGGCATCGGCATGAGAGAACATCTCCCTTACGATATCCCTGACACTTTTATCTTCATAACCCTTTTCCCGGGTTTTAATGAAATAAGCATTCTCGGCAAATCGGGCAGAGTCGAAGACTATTGGGATGTTATGCTTTTTAGCCAATTTACTAACAGCCTTTATATTTTCCATGGAAACCGGTTGCCCGCCGGCCGTATTACATGTAATGGTAAGGATGATGAAGGGGATCTTTTCCCTGGGGATATCTTTGAGTGCCAGTTTCAGTTTATCCAGGTCGACATTTCCCTTGAACGGATGATCGAGGGTCGTATCATAGGCTTCATCGATGGTACAATCCAGGGCTGTTGCCTTTCTGAACTCTATATGTCCCTTGGTTGTGTCGAAATGGGCATTCCCGGGAATAACGTCCCCCTCTTCTACCAGCACAGAAAACAATACATTCTCTGCAGCCCTGCCCTGGTGTGTTGGCAGATAATAATCGAAGCCAATGATATCTTTGATAGCAGCTTTTAACTTGAAAAATGAGGTCGCTCCGGCATAGCTTTCATCGCCCAGCATCATGGCCGCCCATTGGCGGTCGCTCATGGCACCGGTGCCCGAGTCGGTGAGCAGGTCAACAAAAACATGCTCACTTTTCAGGTTGAACAAATTATAACCCGCATCACGGATCCAGGAATTGCGTTCTTCCCTGGTACTTTTCCGGATGGGTTCAACCATTTTAATCTTATAAGATTCGGCATATGGTAATTTCATAATGCAATGATTTTACACTAATTCAACAAAAGAATAATGTGGTCAGGAGTATTTATGCATTAAGGTAACCGTCGCGGTCCTTGATGTTCAGATAGCGTTTATAAGATAGGATATTTAAGTAGCTGACCAATAGCCTGTAATTTGCTGATCGAGCTTCAAATATACAAAAAAGTTTTGATAAAAAAGTACCTTTACGCGATCAATTCCTTTCAAATTGCAACCTTTTGGAAATGATGTTGTCATTAAACAGTAGAAAATACAAAGATAAAGTGCAGGCTACGGGTAAACAGGAGATACACCGGAACATCATTGAGGGTTGCAAACTCGGACAGCAGCGGTCACAGTACCAACTATACCAGCTGTATTCGAAAGCCATGTTCAATGTTTGTTACCGCATGATGAGCAATCGCGAGGAGGCTGAAGACCTGCTGCAGGATTCTTTTACGGATGCTTTTCACCGCTTGCATACATTCCGCTACGAATCAAGTTTCGGACACTGGCTGAAGCGCGTCACAGTACACAAGTGTATTAATGAAATAAAACGAAAAAAAACCAACCTGGATTATTACGACGATATGGGTTGGTTCGAAAACCAGGAAGAAGAAAAAGAAGAGGCATATGGAAACGGATTAACGGTAGAGAATGTAAAAAAGGCCATGGAGCATCTGCCCTCAGGCAGCAGGATGATCTTCTCACTATATCTGCTCGAAGGATACGATCACGTGGAAATATCACAAATACTCGACATCAGCGAGTCGAACTCAAAATCGCAATATATGCGTGCCAGAAGAAAAATAAAAGAATTACTAAATACCAATAGCCATGAAACCCGATAGACTAGAAGAGTTCATTCTGGATAACAGGAGCGACTTTGACGACCAGGTCCCGGCAGCGGAGAGCTGGAACAAAGTCAAGGCCAACATCAAGCCTGTACGGAATATCAACTGGACTGCCAGGCTCGTAAGAGTGGCTGCTGCCGTGGTGATCTTTGTATCGTCCTACATTTTCATAGACTACACATTTAATGAAGACCGCAGCACGATGGGCTATGCCGGCCAGTCGAATCAGGAGATTTATGACAATATCCCCGTGTTGGTGGAAGCCAGGGCTTATTATTCAGGGCAGATCAGGCATATGGAAGATGAAGTATTCCGCATGGCAGGTGAAAATTCCCCCATCAGGGAAGAGATCACAATTGAATTTGATGAACTTGACAAGGTATTCACTGAACTGAAGGCCGACCTGCAAGATGATGCAGCCAATGAAGAGGTCATTGAGGCTATGATCCAGAACTACAGGATCAAATTACAGATTCTGGAAGAAATACTCATTCAACTCAAAAACGCAGACGAAAATAACATTCAAGACCATGAAGACAAAAAAGTTTTATTGTAAAACCCTTTTGGTTCTACTGCTTGCGGGCATCTTGCCCGGCGGCAGCGTACTGGCCCAGCAGTACGAGAAGAGCCGGAGCTTAAGCCAGTCTTTTCCGGCAACAGCGGAAACCTCGATACAGATCATTAACAAGTATGGAAACATACATGTACTTCCCTGGGAGGAAGATTCTATACGGTTTGAGATCAACATCAAAGTGGAAGCTAATAAGCAATCCAAGGTTGATAAAACTTACGATAATATTGAGATTGAATTTTCGGAGACCTCATATTATGTGATCGCACAAACCGTTTTCGGTAATAAGAAGAATGCATTCTGGGCGGATGTATCTGATTTTACCTCTTCCATGCTCAACACCGGTGCCAGCGCGCAGATCGACTATACAGTCTATGTACCCACCAATTCTGAATTGAGCATCGACCTTAAGTTCGGCAGCATATACATGACTGACCATTATGGAAAAACAACCGTATATGTTTCGAATGGAGACTTCAGGGGCGGAAATTTTACTGAACTCGACATGGATCATAGTTTCGGGAATGTAGTGATCGATTCCATACAATCCGGATCCCTGACACTGGGATATTCCGAGCTCAAGCTGAAGCATGCCGGCAATATCAGGATCACTTCTAAATCATCCAAACCGGTGATTGGAAGTTTCAATTCCATACGCTTGAATTCCAGGCGCGACACCTATTTCTTTGAGGAGGCAGGTACCCTCAGCGGAGAAACCTCATTCTCATACCTGACAATGGAGCGACTGAACGGCAACCTTATCCTTGAAACCAATTACGGAAACCTCAACATAACCGACTATGGCAAGGATTTTAGCCTGATGAACCTGAATGCTTCATATACGGATATAAGCCTCATATGCGGGCAGGATCTCGGCTATTCATTTGAAGCCTATTATGACCGTAAAACCAAGATGATCTACCCGAATGAACTCAGTTCATTTGTAAATACTGAAATCGACAGCGACGAAGGGAATTATCTTCTCAGCGGACAATGCGGAAAGAAAGAAGAGCGTGCACCAAGGATCAAAATCACCATGGATGGCGGAAGCCTGAACCTTATCCATCAATAAGTATTAATACAGGGGTTAAATGAAAGCAATCATAATAATAACAATCATTTTTTTGTCCGCACTTACAGGGCTTCAGGCACAGGAGAAAAAAAATGCTATCAGTGGCCGGATAGGATTGTCAAGCGGAATTACCTACCAGCATATGGTAGATGAGTTCCGGGGATATAAAGGCATGATGAGCTTCCGTGACGGCGGTATACAGATCACCGCACTTATAGAGAATTATCGTCCTCTTTACCTGAAGTTCACTGATAAGATGTACTACTATACAGGTATGGGAGCCCATATCGGGTTTACACGCTGGCCACCAAAGCGGGGCCTCTACCCCAACCCATTTCGAACATACAACGGTAGCGGACATTTTGCACCGGTGATTGGACTGGATGCCATTGTGGGAATAGAATACAGATTAGACAGGATCCCGCTCACATTCAGCCTGGATGCAAAACCATTTTTTGAATTATTCGGACAAACCATATTTCGCCTGGCATTATTTGATATTGGCCTGGCTGTAAAAATTCATTTTTAAACAACGATCAAACACGAAGACATGAAAAATAAAAATTACGTAATCAAGACTCTTGTTGCATTTTTACTCGCTGCAGCTATTTGCCTGCCGGCATCCGCACAGGAACAGGAGAAGATGTCGACCATCTTTGGAGGTAAAGACGGAAATATCCATCATGGAGGCTGGGGGGGGCTCACCTTCGGATACACACAGGTCAATGGTAAAGACACCTACCTCATGGGAGCTCGTGGAGGATGGCTTATCAACCATCATTTTACAATTGGACTTGCAGGCTCCGGATTCATCAGCGATAATGATTACTATCTTGAAAGCTATAGCGACAATCCCGTAAATATTGCCGGTGGTTACGGAGGACTTTTCCTGGAGGCCATCATAGCCCCTAATTACCCGGTGCATGTTAACATACCTGTGATCATTGGCGCCGGAGGAATTACATATACAGATCAGAAGTGGTGGGAAGGCGATAATTATAACCAACCGGCCAACTCTATCGATTCCGACGCATTCTTTGTTCTGGAACCGGGACTGGAAGTGGAAGTGAATATCATTCAATTTTTGCGCTTCGCAGTTGGTGGATCGTACAGGTATACCTCACAGGTGAGTCTGATTGACACCGAAGGAGACATCATGCGTGGATTCAATGGGTACTTCGCATTGAAATTCGGCTGGTTTTAGCCCTGGGGGCCACAGCCATTTTTTTTGTATTTTCACGGCATAAATCATTGCCATGAAAAAGATCTTCTTCCTCAGTCTCATGGCCCTGGTGATAGGGGCACAGGCGCAGTTCAAAGACAATTTTAAGAATAAGACACTGCGTATTGATTATACGCACTCCGGTAGCGCAGAAGCCGAGTACTTTACTTTCGATACGCTTTTTGTTGAAAAATACTGGGGCGGATCTAAGACCAGGCTCATCGATGAATTTGATTACGGAAACCATAAGTTTGAGGTGTTCGATGCTGAAACAAATGAGCTGCTATACTCCAGGGGATATTCTTCCCTGTTCAGAGAATACCAGTCGACGGCGGAAGGTGAAACAAGTTGTAAGGCCTTCAATGAAACCGTCGTGCTCCCCTACCCAAAGCATGCCATTAACATTGCCTTTTACAGCAGAAAAAAAGACCTGGGCTGGGAAAAGCAATTCATACTTCCCATCGACCCCAAAAGCAGGGATATACAGAAGAACAGGCAGAACAAGTTCAAGAAATCAAAGATTCATTATTCCGGGAAACACAATACTAAGCTCGACATTGTGATCATTGCCGAAGGCTATACCGCCGAAGAAATGGAAAAGTTTGAACAGGACTGTGAGCGGTTCAAAGGCTATATCCTGGAGGCTGATCCTTACAGGCAAAACATGGACAAGATCAACATCTGGGCCGTGAAAGCAATTTCGGAAGAAAGCGGAACCGACCTGCCGGGTGAAGACATCTGGAAAAATACTGCAGTTGGTACTAATTTCTACACTTTTGGTTCGGAAAGATACCTGACCACTGAGGACATGAAAAGCGTAAGGGATGTGGCTGCCAATGCTCCCTACGACCAAATTTACATCCTTGTTAACCACGAGAAATATGGTGGGGGCGGTATCTACAATTATTACAGCCTGGGCACCAGCGACAATACATCTGCTGCCTTCCTCTTCCAGCATGAATTCGGGCATGCCTTTGCCGGGTTGGGTGATGAATATTACAGCTCGGAAGTGGCCGTAGAAGATTTTTATCCACTCGAAATTGAGCCCTGGGAGCCGAATATTACCACAAGAGTGGATTTCTCCAGCAAATGGAAAAATATGATCTCTGCCTCCACACCGGTACCCACTCCGGCAACAGAGGAATATGAAAACACCATTGGATTATTCGAAGGTGGCGGATATGTGGCCAAAGGTATTTTCAGGCCTTATGTCGATTGTACCATGAAGTCGGTAAAATATGATGCTTTCTGCCCGGTTTGCAAGCGTGCCATCCAGCGAATGATCAACTTCTATTCCGAGTAATAAATTGTGTTTAATCAAAATTTAAAACTCAAAATTTAAAACTTAGAATTTTCTTTCATACTTTTGCAGCGTGAAAAAATTAACAATAGTATTTATTGTTAACAATCAATCACTTAACGCTGACATTAAAATATACTGATATGATAAAACATCTTTCTGAATTACGTGAGATCGTAAAAAAATCACCCAAGAAAAAACTGGTGGTCGCGGCCGCCCATGATGAGCATTCTCTCGAGGCTGTTGTTAATGCCGCCAAGATGAAGATCGTAGATCCTATACTGGTGGGTGATAAAGAAAAGATGCACCGTATCGCTGATAAGCTTGAGCTCGACCTCTCACGCATGGAGATCATTGATGAGACCAACCTGGGTGAATCTGTTGCCAAATCTATTAAGCTGGTTCATTTCGGCGATGCCGATATCCTCATGAAAGGCAATGTTGGTTCTGCCACCCTGCTGAAAGGTGTGTTGAACAAAGAATGGGGCCTGCGCCGCAATGATATTATTTCTCATATCGCCCTTTTTGAAGTGCCTGCTTATCACCATAAGCTTATTGCCCTTACCGATGTTGCCATGAACATTGCACCCGACCTGAATGCCAAGGTGAACATCCTGAGGAATTCCATCGAATTCCTGCATAAACTTGGTATTGTTGAGCCCAAGATCGCTGTACTCGGCGCTGTTGAGCTCGTAAACGAGATGATGCCTGCCACCATGGATGCAGCGCTGCTATCGAAAATGGCTGACCGTGGACAGATCCCAAATTGCCTCGTCGACGGGCCACTTGCTTTCGACAATGCCATTTCTGCAGAGGCTGCTGAGCATAAAGGGATCAAGAGCAATGTGGCCGGTATGGCCGACCTCCTGCTTCTGCCCGATATCGAAGCCGGAAACATGCTGTATAAAGCATTTATCTTTTTTGCCAATGCCAAGGTGGCTGCCAATATCCTCGGAGGCTCTGCACCTATCGTACTCACTTCAAGGTCGGATTCGGAAGATTCCAAACTCGACAGCATTTGCCTGGCAGCAGCCGTACATTAATTTTAAATTCAAAATTTCATTCAAGAATGGAAAACATCCTCATCCTAGCCATTAACCCAGGGTCCACCTCCACCAAGATCGCTGTATTCAAGAATAAAGAACAAATCTTTACAAAAAATATCAAGCACAGCAATGAAGAGCTGGCCCCTTTCGAAAAGATCACCGATCAGTTTGAGTTTCGCAAAGATGTAATTCACCAGGTGCTGAAGGATGAAGACATCAAGATGGAAGATATCCGCATTGTAATGGGACGCGGCGGCATGGTAAGGCCCATCCCATCCGGGGTATATGCCATCAATGAAAAAATGAAGGCAGACCTCTGCAATAGCCCTATTGGTGAGCATGCAAGCAACCTGGGAGGCCTGATCGCCGACTACATTGCTCATGAGCTTCCGAATGCAAAGGCATATATTGCCAACCCTGTTGTGGTAGATGAACTTGAAAACGTTGCCAGGATCTCCGGATCACCACTGTTTGAACGCAGGTCGGTTTTTCATGCCCTCAACCAAAAAGCCACTGCACACAGGCATTCCCAGATCCAGGATAAAGAATATGATAAGCTCAACCTAATCATCGCTCACCTTGGGGGCGGCATCTCTGTGGGAGCACACAAAAAAGGACGTGTGGTTGATGTAAACCATGCCATCGGCGGTGAAGGGGCTTTCTCACCAGAACGTGCCGGAACACTGCCTATCATCGACCTGGCTGAACTTTGCTATAGCGGCAAATACACCTTTAAAGAACTCAAGAAGATGCTGATCGGCCAGGGCGGCCTTTCTGCCTACCTTGGAACAAACAGTGCCTACGAAGTAGAACAGATGGTGACCAATGGTGACGAAAAGGCAACGATGATCTATGATGCCATGGCATACCAGGTATCAAAAATGATCGGAGAGATGGCCGCTGTACTCGAAGGCGATATCGACGGCATCCTGATTACCGGGGGAGTGGCATACGACAAATGGTTCTGTGAGCGCATCCGCATGCGTGTTCACCGTTTTGCACCCATTTTTATATACCCCGGAGAGAATGAAATGGAAGCCCTGGCCATGAACGGCTACAGGGTGATCCGTGGCGAAGCTGAAGTAAAAGAATACTAGGTTTCGAAGTCAGAAGTTTGAAGTCAGAAGTTTGAAGTCTGCACACCGAACTCTGAACACCCATCTCCTCGCTTTCTTATTTAGAAGTAATATAATTATCTTTGTAGTATATATTATTAGATTTGCTAATCCCAAATCTTCACCTTGCTTTTGCGATTACAGCATAGGGATTAAAAAGCATTGAAAACATATATCTACATCATGAAAAGGTCTATCATCACCACCGTTCTTCTCGTATTATTATTTTCAACTTCTACCATGGCCCAGGCTTGGCGCGATGGGGAAATGGAAGTCAGGGTTGAGGTTAATGACCTCGCTACCGCACAAATACTATCGAATCTCAATTTGGTTGCTGACTATTATACCGATCATGCCATACTGTATGTAAGCCCACGGGAGGCTGATCTGTTGTCAGCATCAGGACTGGATTATAGTATACAGATAGCCGATTTGAACAAGTACTATGAAAAGTTCTGGGATGCCAAAACCGCCTATCACTCCTACCAGGAGATCGTCGACCTGGCTGATAGCCTTGTGAGTGCCTTCCCCGGCATTTGCCTGAAAAAAATATACGGCACCTCTCTCGGGGGCCGCGAACTGGCTGCACTTAAAATCAGCGATAATGTTAGCTCAGATGAAAATGAAGCGGAAGTCTTTTTCGATGGAGGCATCCATGGTGATGAGATAGGCGGGCCTGAAAATTGTATACGCTTCGCCCGTGACCTCTGCCGCAAATATGGCAGTGACCCTGTGGTGACAAATCTCATCGACAACCGTGAGATCTGGATCTACTATATGGTGAACCCCGACGGAAGGGAAAATATGAGCAGGTATAATGAGAATGGGGTCGACTGCAACCGCGATTATGGCTATATGTGGGATGCATGGGGCAGCAGCACCGGCGCATTTTCACAGCCTGAAACACAAAAGCTGCGCAACTGTAGTTATGAAAACCAGTTTGTAGTGCATACCACTTATCACAGTGGAACAGAATACGTTTCCTGCCCATGGAGTTACAGGCCTGAAACACCTGCCGATGCAGCTCACATATTGCAGCTGGCAGAGCTCTACAGCACATCTTCAGGCTATGCCAATCTGGAATTTGGCCAGGGCAACTCCGGCATGTATGCTATCAACGGAAGTACCAAAGATGGCAATTATGGCGTTGCCGGATCCATCAGCTGGTCCATGGAAATTTCCATGCAAAAACAACCCCCTGCCTCTCAGATCATGCAATATTACGAATGGAATTATCCCTCAATGATTGATATGATAGAATATGCAGGATACGGCCTTGAGGGAGTTGTTACCGATGCCAGCACAGGTGACCCAATACGCGCAACGATTTTTGTGAACGATTATATGCAAACCTATTCAGATTCAACTGCAGGTGACTTTCATAAATATGTGTTGCCGGGCAAGTACTCCATTAAAGTGATGGCTAATGGCTATGAAACACAGGTTTCGGCCGATAGCATTACAGTGACTGAATTTAATAGTACGGCTTATGACTTTCAATTAAGTCCGCTTGATAGCGCCCGCTGGTATGCATGGCGCATGATCAGCAGCCGCATCCCGGATAATAATACTGTGGACGAGGGCAATACCCTGGCCTTGATCGGAGAACCCGACTGGATCAATTATTCGATCGGAAAAGACGGCTGGGTAGTTGTAGATATGCAAAAGCCCATCATCGACCTGCCCGGGAATGATGTTAAAGTATTTGAAGGCGACCTGATGGCTGAAGAATTTTCCTTTTACGCCAGCCAGAATATGGATGGGCCCTGGATATACATCGGCGAAGGATCCGGAACCACTGAGTTTGATCTTACGGGATCCGGTTTAGCAGATGCACAGTATTTCAAGATACTTGATGATGGAGATGGCAACCAGAATGAACAGGATGCCGGCTTCGACCTCGATGCGGTAAGCGACATGGAGCATATAATTGGTGTATTCCTGGTAATGTCGGACTATATGCTCGATGATGAAAATGGCAATGGCCACCTCGAACAAGGTGAATCAGCCGATCTGACCATCGATATTATCAATAATGGAAATGTGACTGCCAGCGACATCGAGGCGACATTATCAAGCAGCAGCCCTTATGTCACCATCACACAAGCCACAGCCGGATTCGGGACCCTGGAACAGAACCAGTCGGGTAGCGGAACATTCTCTTTCGAAGTAGATGACTCAACCCCCACGGGCGATACGATTGTTTTTGAGATCGATGTTGTAGCCAATAATGGCTTCTATGCTACTACCTACACCCTGATGTTCATGGTTGGGAAATATCCCATACTGATCATCGACATGGATGGAAATCATAATTCAGGTACAGTTATGCAGGAGGTGATATCCGATATCGACCTGGCAGCTATCTACGAAACAAGCTTCCCTGATGACCTGGATATGTATAAGTGCATTTTCCTCTGTCTGGGAGTTTTTGATAATAATCACATCCTCACAGCTGATGAGGGCTCAACCCTTGCCCATTACCTGGACAATGGCGGCCGGCTGTACATAGAAGGAGGCGACACCTGGTCATATAACCCTGAAACCCCCGTTCACAGCAAGTTCAAGATAGAAGGTCTGGAGGATGGAAGCGGTGACCTGGGAATACAGTTCGGCCAGGACGGCTCATTTGCCGAAGGGATGCTCTACCCTTACAGCGGTGACAATGAATATATCGACAGGATTGCCCCCATTGACAATGCTTTCGAATTGTTCAGGAACCAGATCCCATCCTACTGCAATGCCGTGGCACTGGATGAAGGAACATACAAGACCGTTGGAGTATCTTTCGAATTTGGCGGACTCAGCGATAACCAGAATACTAAAGAAGAGCTGATGATCCTGATACTGGAATTTTTTGGAGGTATCCTGACAGATGTAGAGGACGTTCATCAGCCAGCAAATCAGATCAACTTCTCAGCATGGCCCAATCCATTCAGCGATCAGCTAAACTTCAGCCTGATCCTGAATAAAGCCTCCCGGGTATCACTGGAAATATATAACCTGAACGGACAAAGAGTTGGCTCTGTAACTGAAGCCTTCTTCCAAAGCGGGCCTCAGGAATTCAATTGGGACGGTACGCTTACCAGCGGAAATCTCTTGCCAGAGGGCATGTATATATATAGACTCCAGGTGGGAGAGCAATCAGAAACTGGAAAAATTATTTTAAAACGATGACCCTAAATCTATCATGATTTGACTTTTTTAACGAATGAAAAGCTGATACCGGGCAACTATTTTATCTATTTATGCATCTATATATAAAAATATATTTTTTTATTATTTGTACATTAGCCCGCTAATAGCTAAAATGCAGACTCTTATCTAACATAACTTATTCAAAAAACTACACTACATGTTTAACTTCTACAAAACTAGCCTTTCATTGATCTTTTCACTGATGGCAATCTCATTGCTTGCACAAACCTTCACTTTTGATAATAACTGGAGCGATGAAGGAATCAAGCTGACAAAGGAAAGCAATAACGGGATCGAGCTCATCTATTCGGTTCATAAATTCAATATGGATGCTGTTTCCATTAAAGGAAATGAGATGAAAGCCATACATCTTCCTGCCAACATGATCCCCAACAATGAAGGGTCCCCTGACCTTTCGGGTAAAGGACAATACATTGCCATTCCACAGGGAGCAACAGCAAAACTGAATGTGATCTCTTACAGAACAGAAAAATATGAGAATGTGGAAGTGGCCCCCGCACCCCGTATCCCCCTCGATACGGATAACAGTCCACTGCAATACAACAAAGACGAAAGCATCTATTCTGTTGATGCTTTTTATCCGGAAAACCCCTTCATCCTTTCTGAAAATACAAGCATCAGGGGCGTTGATGCCGTTCTCCTTGGCATTACCCCTTTCCAGTATAACCCGGTAAGCAAAGAATTGATTGTTTATTGCGATGTTGAGCTGGAAATCAGCTTCGAAGGCGGAAACGGACAGTTTGGCGAGACACGATACCGCAGCCGCTGGTTCGACCCTATCCTCCGTGACCAGTTTCTGAATTTTAGTTCCCTGCCGGAAATAGATTATTCAAGCAAGGGTGGTAGTAAAAGCGATGGTTTTGAATATGTGATCATCTCCCCCGATGATCCGGTATTCCTGGCCTGGGCCGACACCCTCAGGATTTTCAGACAGATGCAGGGAATCAGTACCGGCATCTATTCCATTAGCGATATTGGTGGCAATAACATCAATACCATCGAAGATTTTATAAACGATGCATACGATACATGGACTATTCCACCCCTTGCTTTTCTGATCCTTGCCGACTACGGGGCTACAGGAAACGGCATCCTTTCTCCTATATGGGATTACTATTGCGCATCTGACCATATCTACGGCGATGTGAATGGCAATGGCATGGCTGATGTAGTCATGGCCAGGATGACAGCCACCAATGAAACGCATCTGCAGAACATGATCACCAAGATCACCGACTTTGAGACCAACCCTCCCACCTACGAGAGTTTCTACGATCCCATCACTGCCCTGGGATGGCAAACAGAGCGCTGGTTCCAGATCTGTTCTGAAACTATTGGCGGTTACTTTAAAAACGTTCAGGGCAAAAACCCTATCCGTATCAATGAAGTATATGGCGGCAACCCTGATGTTGACCCCTGGTCGACAGCTACCAACACCAGCACTATTTTGAATGTGTTTGGTCCCAATGGACTTGGCTATATTCCTTCAAATCCATCTGACCTTGGCAATTGGACCGACGGAAATGCCAGTATGATCAACACAGCCATTAACAATGGGGCGTTTATCATCCAGCACCGCGACCATGGTGGAAATACAGGCTGGGGCGAACCTGCATATAACAACAACAGCCTGGATGGCCTGTCAAATGAAGATCCGATCTTTGTATTTTCTATTAACTGTCTTACCGGGAAATACAATTGGAGTGGAGAGTGTTTTACTGAGAAATTCCATCGTATGGAGCATGGTGCCCTGGGGCTGATCGCAGCCTCGGAAGTATCCTATTCCTTCGTGAATGATACTTATGTCTGGGGACTATACGATTATATGTTCCCCGATTTTCTTCCACAGTTTGGGTCTACAATAGCAGAAGAAAGAGGCATGCTCCCGGCATTTGCCAATGTAGCTGCGAAATATTTTCTGAAGACCTCTACCTGGCCATATAACGAAGGAAACAAGGAGGTGACGTATAACCTCTTCCATCATCATGGATGCGCATTTCAGACCCTCTACTCAGAGGTGCCGATGGATATGATTGTTCTTCATGACAATGTACTGCTAACCGGTGAGACCAGTTTTACGGTTACCGCCGATTCAGGTGCTTTCGTAGCACTGAGCTTCGAGGGGGAGATTCTGGGCACTGCCGAATCTGATGGCACAGCAATAAACTTCACCATAGATGCTCTTCAACCCAACGATATTATCGATGTGATTGCAACTAAGCCTAATCATTTCAGGTATCACGGAAGCGTGCTGGTCATTCCTGGCGACTTCCCTTATGTGGTTTTCAACGACTATGTGATCAATGATGCAGCTGGGAACAACGATGGTGTCCTGGATTACGGTGAGTCGTTGCTGTTATCCCTCGGACTCGAAAATGTTGGATTGGTAGATGCTATTGGAGTTTCTGCCGCTATAAATACCGACAACACCCACACTACGATAACTGATAATACTGCTATTTTCGGCGACATTGATGCACAGTCGATCGTAAGCGTAACCGATGAATACGCTTTTGATATTGCCAATGACATCAGCGATGGCGAAGTTGTTACTTTCAACATTGAATCTACTGATGGTACCTCAACCTGGAACAGCACTTTTGCAATTGAAGCCCACGCCCCCGATATGCAGTACATAGGCTACAGCCTAGATGATTCTGCCGGTAATGGAAATGGAAAACTTGATCCAGGTGAAACGGCAACAGTCACTATCGACATTGCAAACCTGGGATCCTCAGAAGCATACAATGTGTTTATCGCTCTGAGTTGCAGTGGCAAAGGATTTGTGAACGTGATAAGCGGCCCGCAGACGATTGGTGACATGCCCGGAGAAAGCGAAGGTTCTGCTGTTTTTACTGTTTATGCTGAAGAATATACCCCTGGTGGGTTTATTGCGTTTTTCAATGTGAACATCAACGCCGATAAGGACATCAGTGGTACAGGAGGTTTCGATATTATAGTGGGACAGTTTGCCGCCCTTATCCTCGATCTTGATCCAAATAACTACTCCGGTCCCCTAATGATGGAAGCCTTTAATGACCTCGACCTGAATGCCAGCTATAGCACTGTTTGGCCTGACGACCTCAGCGACTATAAATCCTTGTTCGTCCCGCTGGGGATCATCTTTGCAGGACATGAGCTCACACCCCTCGAGAGCACAAAACTCCTTCAATACCTTAACAATGGTGGCAGACTATACCTCGAAGGCCGACGCACCTGGCATGATGACCCGCAGCGACCTATTCACAATAAGTTTAATATTGATGTTGTAGTCGATGAGTGGTTTCAGTATGATACCCTGGTAGGTGCTCATTCTACTTTTACCGATGGCATGATGTTCACCTATGACGGAGCTACTCCACTGAACGACTACTATATGATACCCGAAGGTGATGCCTTCACCATCATGACAGCAATGAATCCTGATTTTGCTCATGCCGTGGCTTATGACGAAGGCAGCTATAAAACCATTGGCTGTTCATTTGAATTCGGCGCCCTCGTTGACGGTACGCACCCCTCCACCAAGGCAAAACTTATGTATGAATACCTAAACTTTTTTGGAGATATTGTTACGTCAGTACCGGATGATCACATCCCGGATGCAACAGCATCCATCGATAATATGTACCCCAATCCCTTTAATGATCATACAACGATCAGCTTCAGCATAGCTGAGGATATGGATGTAGCAATTGATATATACAGCATCGATGGCAGGAAGGTGGCTTCGCTGGTTGACCGTAACATGAAAGCCGGTGAGCACAGCATGAACTGGGACGGAACTGATCTGAATGGGAATGCCATGAACAAGGGTATTTACTTATGTACCCTGAGAACCAATTCAGTAATTACCACTAAAAAGCTTATTCGCTACTAAAATATATGCTGGTCTTTTAGTATTTTGTAGCATTTTAGAAATATTGACATTTAAACCATAAACAAAACCAACAATGAAAACAGCAACGTTTGTAAGGTCATTCTCAGCTTTGCTTTTTGTGTGTTTACTTTTTGCTTTCAATGGTAAAGCGCAAAAAATCAATTATCCTGATAGCTGGTCGCATCAGGGATTTAACCTGACATCAAGCGAAAATACAGGCGTACGTCTGATCCATTCAGTGAATGATTTCAGTTTCAGTACGGCCACCATAAATGGTGAGGAAATGACGCTTGTGCATATGCCCGGGAACATACTTCCTAATGAAGAAGGCGCCCCGAACCTGCCCGGGGAAGGCAGATATATAGCCATTCCCAATGGTGCAACAGCAAGTCTGAAGATCACCAATATGCGGGTAGAGACATTTTATGATGTCGATATCGCTCCATCACCCCGCATCCCTTTCGAAAATGATAACAGCCCGGTACATTACGAGAAGAACATGCAGGTGTACAGTCAAAATGCCTTTTATCCTGCAGAACCTATTAAGTTATCGGAGCCTTCAAAAATTCGTGGCCTTGATGTGGTCATGCTTGGGATCACCCCCTTCCAGTACAATCCTGTTAGCAAGGAGCTAAAAGTTTTGCGCGACATTGAAGTTGAGATCTCCTTCGTAGGAGGTGACGGCAACTTTGGGGATACCCGATACCGCAGCAGGTGGTGGGATCCTATCCTGGCCGATGCAGTCATGAATTTTGAAGCACTGCCTGTCGTCGATCATAACCGAATATATGGCAACAACAAGGGCGGTGACGGATGTGAATACCTGATCATCACCCCCGATGGATCCGATTATGTATACTGGGCTGATTCCATTGCCATGTTCAGGAACAAGCAAGGGATACTTACGCAAGTGGTTACATTAACAGAAGTTGGTGGGAACACAACCTCCGACATCGAGTCTTTTGTGAACAATGCCTATACCAACTGGACCATTCCGCCATCAGCGGTATTGCTGCTGGGTGACTTTGGAACCGACATCAACAAGAATGTGATCTCCCCCATCTATAACAGCTACTGCGCCTCTGATAATATTTATGCCGATGTAGACAATGACCACCTGCCGGAGATGGCATTTGCACGTATAACTGCAAATGATTCCAGCCAGCTGGCTACTATGGTTACAAAGTTCATCGAGTATGAAACCAATCCACCAACAAACCCGGATTTTTACGACAACCCCATCACTGCCATTGGCTGGCAAACTGAACGCTGGTTCCAGATATGTGGAGAAGCTGTTGGAGGATATTGGAAAAATGAGCTTGGCAAAAACACAGTCCGTATCAACGACATTTATTCCGGATCGCCAGGAAGCGTATGGTCAACAGCAACCAACACCTCCACGGTAGTTGATTACTTCGGGCCAAACGGTCTCGGATATATTCCTTCAGAGCCGAGTATTCTTGGCGGCTGGACGGGAGGGAATTCCACTGCCATCAACAACACCATCAACAACGGTTGCTTTATCATGCTGCATAGAGATCATGGCAGTACTACTGGATGGGGAGAGCCATCATATAACACATCCAGCATTAACGGATTGACGAATACAGAGCTCACCTTTGTTATGTCTATTAACTGTCTGACAGGAAAATACAATATGTCGGGCGAATGTTTTGCTGAAAAATTCCATCGATATACCTATAATGATGAAAATTCAGGTGCACTAGGTATTACAGCAGCATCAGAGATATCATACTCATTTGTGAACGACACCTATGTGTGGGGATTTATCGATAATATGTGGCCTGAATTCATGCCTGATTATGGTACTACATATCCGCAGGATTATGTAATGCCTGCCTTTGGGAATGCAGCAGGGAAGATCTTTCTTGAGCAGTCGAACTGGCCATATAATACCGGTAATAAGCAGGTAACCTATCACCTGTTCCATCACCACGGAGGGGCTTTCCTCACCCTGTATTATGAGGTACCTATGAACCTGACAGTCGTGCATGATGGTGATATCACCTTCGGATCAACTGCCTTTGAAATTACTGCCGATGCAGGATCATTGATCTCCCTTTTCTACAATGGGGATATCCTTGCCACTGCTACGGGTACGGGAACACTTCAATCCATTACGATCCCGGCTATTCCTCTCGGAGAAGAGGTTTCGCTTACTATTACAAAGCAGAACTATTTCCGCTATGAGCAGCTTTTACCTGTGCTCGACCCATTGACCTCCAATTTTATGGCCGACCTGACTACAGGCTGCCAGGGTGAAGCCATTAACTTTACTGATTTAAGCGTGGGAGACCCCATCTCGTGGCTGTGGACTTTCGAAGGCGGCAGCCCGGCAACATCTACCGACCAACATCCGCAGGGTATCATTTATAGTGGCCTGGGTGACTTCGATGTAAGTCTGGAAGTAAGCAGTACCACGGGTACCGCTACATATACCAACACGGATTATATCTCTATCGTTGATAACATTGTAGTGACTGCATCCATCACAGCCTCCACTGAACATATTTGCCAGGGTGATGAGGTTACATTTGACCTGCTTGAAACCAACGGTGGACTGAACCCTGTTTACCAATGGAAACTTAATGGGGCAAATGTTGGTGACGGAAGCACAACTTTCGTTACGAGCAGCCTCGAAAATAATGACCAGGTTGAATGTGAAGTAACCTCATCATATAGTTGTGCAGCCGTAAACCCGCTGATGTCTAATACTGTTATTATGACTGTCGATGGTGTGCTCCCGGTTACGCTGACCATAAATTGTGATACCAACGTGATTTGCGAAGGCGAACAGGTAATCTTTGATGCCTTCCCGGTAAATGGTGGAGACGATCCACAATACCAATGGATGCTTAATGGGGAAAACTGTGGAACCAACGATCCATATTATATAAGCTCTCTTCTTGAAAATGGAGATATCGTCAGCTGCAAGGTTTACTCAAATGCTCTCTGTATCGTTGGCGACAGTGCAACATCTGACCCAATCACAATGACGGTAATGATTGAGCCGGAACAACTTTCCGCTCCTACAGGGCCAACATATATTGACCTGCATTCAGTACAGACAAGTGATTACGCAACCATTGCAGATCCGGGTGCTACATCCTACGTCTGGTCAGTTAGTCCGGTAATAGCATGGGAAAATATGGAAATTACATTAAATGCCATGACGGTATACTGGGCGGAAGATTATATGGGCGAGGCCATGATCCGTGTTTACGGAGCCAATGACTGTGGTGATGGTGAGATTTCGGATAGCACCGTCGTGATCATCGACAACACAACAGGAATTGACGATGCCGGTTCTGATCTGGGAGTAAGTATATTTCCAAATCCCAATAGCGGAACATTCAAACTGAAGATCTCTGGCGTAGATCAAGAGATTATCAGTTACAGCATCCGGAATAGTATTGGTGAGCAGCTTATTGCTGAAGAGCAGCTGCACCTGAGCGGAACCTATGAAAAAACCATCGACCTGACTGCATTTTCAGAAGGCATCTATTTTCTGATAATTCGTAAGGGCGATACACTTATCACTGAAAAAATTATTCTACAGCAATAAACTATGGTGTATATCTATGAAAATGATTGACTTGCATTTATTTTTGTATGTAACTTTTATATATTTGCACCCGTTGAGTTAATATTCGTAGCAAAATCAAATTAAACAATACAGCAAAAAATGAAAAACTCCATGCTCTTTAAACAAGCAATTACATTGTTTCTTGCCACATTCCTCCTTATCTCTTTCAGCTATGCTGACGAAGTAAGGTATAGTGACAGTTGGTCTAGCCAGGGCTTTACCCTGACCGCT
This sequence comes from Bacteroidales bacterium, assembly GCA_029942245.1. GTDB lineage: Bacteria > Bacteroidota > Bacteroidia > Bacteroidales > B18-G4 > B18-G4. The sequence goes on from JAOZTN010000019.1 coordinate 22,896, forward strand.
TCCGAGAATTCCAATGTACGTGTAATTCACTCCGTGAACAGTTTCAGTTTCAACCCTGCCAATATTAATGGCGAAGCGATGACGGTGATCAACATGCCGGGCGTTATGCTTCCTAATAATGAGGGGGCTCCTAACCTTCCCGGTGGGGCAAGGTATATTGCCATGCCGGTAGGCGCCACCGCAAAGCTGAATATTATCAGCATGCAGGTTGATACCTATCAGAATATTGACATAGCACCATCGCCTCGTATTCCTTTCGAAGATGATGACAGCCCATTATTTTATGAAAAGAATATGGCCATCTACAGCCAAAACGCATTTTATCCTGCCGAGCCTGTGATGCTATCAGAGCCTACCTCCATCAGGGGGGTAGATGTTGTAATGCTTGGAGTAACCCCATTCCAGTACAACCCGGTAACCAAAGAGCTGCAAGTTTTTCGCGACATTGAAATAGAAGTTGAGTTTGTTGGTGGCAACGGACAATTTGGTGAAACCAGATACCGCAGCCGCTGGTGGGATCCGATCATGGCCGATGCGATCATGAACTTCGAATCACTGCCAAAGATAGATTACAACTGGATGCATGAAAATGGAAATACCAAAACCGATGGTTGTGAGTACCTGATCATCTGTCCAACAGGAGACGACTTTGTTACCTGGGCAAATACTATTGCTGATTTCAGGAATAAGCAGGGGATCCTTACCGATGTAGTTACAGTGAGTGATGTTGGCGGGAATACAACTTTTGCCATAGAATCATACATTGATGATGCATACAACAACTGGGGAATTCCTCCTTCAGCCGTACTGTTGCTGGGTGACTACGGCTCAAATATGGCATCCAATATTATAGCACCCATCCATAATAGCTATTGTGCTTCTGACAATATTTATGCTGACGTAAACGGCGACAACCTTCCTGAGATCACTTTTGCCCGTATCACTGCAAATAATGCCGATCAGCTGGAAACCATGGTCACCAAATTCATCGACTATGAAACTAACCCGCCTACAAACCCTGACTTTTATAACAACCCTATCACTGCTATTGGCTGGCAAACTGAACGCTGGTTTCAGATCTGTGGTGAGACCGTAGGAGGATTCTGGAAAAATGAAATGGGAAAAGAACCCGTTCGTATCAACGACATTTATTCCGGAAGCCCGGGATCAACATGGTCAACAGCCCAAAATACCGGGACGGTTGTAAACTATTTCGGACCTAACGGACTGGGATATATACCCGCAGCACCAAATGCACTTGGCGGATGGACCGGTGGAAATGCCACAGTGATCAACAACACCATTAACAATGGATCGTTCATCATGCTTCACCGCGACCATGGAAGTACCACAGGTTGGGGCGAGCCTTCTTATAATAGCTCAAATATCAATGGGCTGAACAATGAAGATCTCACCTTTGTGATGTCGATCAACTGCCTAACAGGAAAATACAATATGAGCGGGGAATGCTTTGCTGAAAAATTCCATCGCCATACCAGTGGGGGCGAAAATGCCGGTGCACTGGGAGTTACTGCTGCATCTGAAACATCATATTCCTTTGTAAATGACACCTATGTTTGGGGATTCATCGACAATATGTGGCCTTCTTTCATGCCATTATATGGAACCGAATATCCTCAGAATTTTGCTATGCCGGCTTTCGGTAACTCATCAGGAAAATTTTTCCTGCAACAATCGAACTGGCCATATAACACCGGAAATAAAGTGGTGACATACCACCTGTTCCACCATCATGGCGGTGCCTTCCTGACTCTTTATTATGAGGTACCAACAGACCTGACCGTTCAGCATGAAGCTTATGTCACTTACGGTTCAAATGTTTTTGAGATATCTGCTGATATGGGATCACTGATATCCCTTTTCCGTGATGGTGAGATCCTGGCAACTGCCACCGCCACCGGAAATATGCAGGCAATACCGATACCCTCAACATTGCCAATGGGAGCCGACGTTACCTTGACTATAACCAAGCAAAACTTCTTCCGTTATGAAGAAATTCTTCCTGTGGAAGACGGCCTCACAGCAAATTTTGAAGCCAATATAACTACTACCTGTATCGAAGGCAGTGTTGATTTCACTGACATGACGCAAGGCGATCCTATTTCATGGCTCTGGACATTTGAAGGTGGCGACCCGGCCACATCAAGCGAGCAAAACCCGCAGGGTATCTTTTACGGCACAGCAGGTGCTTTTGACGTGACCCTTGAGGTAACCAGCGCCAACTCTACCAATACTTATACCGATGAAGATTATATCAGAATACTCGACAATGCCGAAGTAACTGCCCTTGTTACTCCTTCCAGTGCAATGATTTGCGCCGGCGAAGAGGTGACCTTTGTAGTAGAACCTGAAAATGGCGGAATAACCCCTGCCTTCCAGTGGAAACTAAATGGTGTTGATGTCGGTGACGGAAGCGACACCTATGTTTCTTCCAGCCTGGTCGACAGTGACATTGTATCATGTGAGCTGACCTCCTCACTGCTCTGTACCGCATCCAATCCGGTTATTTCGAACGAAGTTATTATGACCGTAAATGAGATCGTTCCCGTGGGTGTTGCCATCGAAACAGCCGGCCTCGAGATCTGCGAAGGCAACGAGGTTGAATTTACTGCCATCCCTGAAAACGGCGGCAGTACTCCGGCTTATCAGTGGAAAATCAATGGTAATAACGTCGGAACAAATGATGCTGTATTTGTTTCCAGTACCCTTGTCGACGGCGATATTGTTAGCTGTGAATTAACATCCAATGCCAATTGTATTACAGGTAATCCTGCTTCATCGAATACCCTTGCCATGAGCGTGGTTGGTGAACTGCCTGCAGGGATAAGCATTGAATCTGACCTTGATGATATTTGCGAAGGTGAAGAAGTGATTTTCATAGCAATGCCAGTAAATGGCGGCTCGGAACCGGTATACCAGTGGAAAATCAATGGTGAAAATGCCGGTGATAACAGCAACACATTTAGCACTACTGAGCTGAATAATGATGACGTGGTAAGTTGCGAAATGACTTCCTCATTCACATGTGCGATCAATAACCCTGCTACATCAAATACTGTTAGCATGAGCGTTAATCTTTTGCCTGTTGAAATGACGACCCCTGACGGACCTGCTTTTGTTGATCTTTACGTATCATCAAGCAGCAGTTATACCACAAGCATTGATCCTAATTCAACAACATATACATGGTTTGTCAGCCCCGAAGAGGCATGGCAGGAACTGACTGTCGATATGCATTCTCTGAATATTACCTGGGACGAATCCTATAAAGGACAGGCAAGCATCGAAGTATTCGGAACCAACGACTGTGGCAATGGACCCGTCTCATCAACACTTGAAGTTTCTATCGACAATACTTTTGGCATTGGCGAGAATGAATTGAATGTTGGTGTAGCAGTGTTCCCGAATCCCAACAATGGCACCTTCACCGTGAAGCTTTCTTCTGAAAGCAATGAGACTGTAAAACTCAGCATCAGAAGCATCGTTGGTGAAGTTGTTTACACTGAAGAACAGATCACTGTGAACGGGGAATTTGTAAAAACTATTGACTTAAGCAATTTTGCGGAAGGTATTTACTTCCTCATGTTGGAGAACAACAACAAGGTTCTTACAGAAAAAATTATTATTCAGAAATAAGCTCACCTATAAAGACTTATAAAAACCATTCCCGCTTGGGGATGGTTTTTTTTTATCTTTGTACAGCCAACCCTGGCAATCATTTGGTTGTCTGTTAAAAACAATACAGGCCCGGCATTAACCATACAAGGATATACTTATGAAATCAATACTACATTACAGCATTTTAATTCTGTTTGCATGCATCATTTCATCTGCTGCCGTTGCACAGAAAGAAAAAGACAATAGCATTGAAAAGCTCAATACACGCGTTGATAATAATGGATACTGGAGAAAAATGGCCGAGAAAGGGCTCACCACCCTGAACCCCATGGTTGATGTTCCTCAGGCAAAGTATACCGGATCAGCCATGAAGACCAGATCTTCTATTACACTTGACTCGCCGGATGTACCTGTTACAACAGAGAATAGTTTCCAGAGTGAAAACTCGATCTTTATTGATCCTACAAACAGCCAAGTACTCTTGAATTCGAATAATTCAAGTGCCAACCCATATCCTCCCTCCTATGGCGCCAATGATCTGTATTCATTCGATGGCGGTTTCACCTGGCAGGGAGAGATTCAGGGAGCAGGAGTAGATAATTCCGGAGACCCTGCTGTAGTAATAGGACATAATGGCTGGTGGTACGTGAACCATATCATAAGTGGTTCGACCCTGGGTCAGCAGCTGGCATATTCCCAGGATCAGGGTACGAACTGGTCGGTAGTCACTATTGATGCCGGGACAGGATCATACGTACTCGATAAAAATCACTTCTGGATAGATAATAACCTCAGCAGCCCCTATGAAGGGAATCTCTATTGCGCCTGGACCGATATTTCAGGCCCCAATAATAATGATATTGGCTTTTCATATTCTTCTGATGCGGGCTTAAGCTGGTCATCAACAGTTAATATCAGTTCGGCAATAACCGCCGGCAGTCATTGCCAGGGAGTGAACATCAATACAGGACCAAACGGAGAATTGTATGCAATGTATGCCGTTTATGATGCCTGGCCCGGAGATGAAAATGCATATGGAATTACAAAATCCCTGGATGGAGGAGAAAACTGGGACCCTGCCACAAGGATTCTCGAAAACGTAAGGGGTATCCGCAACACTGAAACATCGAAAAACATGCGCGTGAACTCCTTCCCTTCCATGGCAGTAGATAACAGCAATGGCTCCTACAGCGGAAACCTCTATATGGTCTGGGCAAATGTTGGTGTACCCGGCATTAATGCCGATGGCGATATCGATGTATATATAATCCGTTCTGATGACGAAGGCGACACCTGGAGCACCCCTGTTAAGGTAAATCAGGACGCGTCCGGAATGGGTAAAGAACACTATTTTCCGTGGATCACCTGCGATCCGGTAACCGGGAACCTCAGCGTGGTCTTTTACGACGACAGAAATGTTGGTAGCAACGAATGCGAGGTATTCTGTGCCAACTCTTTTGATGGTGGAGATACCTGGGAAGACTTCAAAGTGAGCGATGTGTCATTCACCCCCTCACCTATTCCCGGCTTTGCTTCAGGGTATATGGGAGATTACCTTGGAATCACTGCTTTGGATTCATATGTATATCCTTGCTGGACCGATAATCGTACCGGTTCCACCATGACCTATGTATCGCCATATAACATTAATACGCTTTCCAGGCCCTTCAACCTGGTAGCTATCCTGGATGATCAGACAGGATCTGTTGACCTTGAATGGTATTATGACGAAGAACCCGGGTTTACACATTTCATCATATACCGTGATGGAACAGAGATCGATCAAACGACCGACACAACCTATACCGATCAACTGCCTGATTACGGGGCATATACATATACAGTTACCGCATACTATGATCCTGATGGTGAGTCACCACCGGCTGCTGCAAGCATCCAATGGGGTAACGCTCACATTTTTGTATCACCACCCGAGCTCACGCAAACTCTTGCACCAGACGAGACTGCCATGCAGTACCTCAGTATTACAAACACCGGAGAGCTGGACCTGGAATACGATATTTCTACGCTTATCCTCACTGATAAAGACAGCAAGGCTTATTGCAGCGCAAGCGGGGGCTGCGATGAATATATCTCACAGGTACAATTCGGCGATATTAATAATACCTCCACCTGCGGCGGCTACGAAGACTATACTAGCCTGAGCACAGAAATATCTGTTGGGGAAACCGTCCCAATAACAATAACCAATGGCAATTCATACACTGGTGATGAAGTAGGCATCTGGATCGACTGGAATCAGAATGAAGACTTCAGCGATGATGACCCCATCACAGTGAATGGAGGTCCGGATACTTTCACTGCAGATATAAGCGTTCCCGACGATGCTATTGGTGGATTGACCAGGATGAGGATTCGTATGGTGTACAACCAGACACCTACACCCTGTGGAACTACCTTTTATGGCGAAGTTGAGGATTATAGCGTCAACGTGAACACATGGTTAAGCCTCAGCCATAGCACCGGTACCGTACTCCCTGGTGCCAGCGATCAGATAGAAGTTACGTTCGATGCCACTGGCATGGCCCTCGGCACTTATACTGCTGAGCTAACCGTAAGCTGTAATGACCCTGACCTGCCTGAAGTTCTCGTCCCGGTCACCATGATCGTGAGCGAATTCGGAGTAACAGCAATGGCTGATCCGACAGAACTTTGTATTGGCGAAAGTACTCAGCTCGATTGTAGTGTATTTGGTGGAGGCGGAAGCTATGCATACACCTGGACCTCAGACCCCCCGGGATTCAATTCAACTCTTCAGAACCCTACAGCCACACCATTGGAAAACACTACATATTATGTCGAAGCCAGCGATGGAAGCAATACCGGAACAGCTTCTGTGTACGTTGCAGTTCATGAGCTACCAGTAGTCTCTATCGGACCGGACACTACCTTCTGCGACTGGCAGGTAGTTGTATTGGACGCGGGCCCGGGATTCACAAGCTATGAATGGCAGGATGGTTCAACAAATCAAACCTATATACCAACAGAAAGTGGCATGTATTGGGTAGAGGTAAGTGATGGCTTTGGATGCCTCAACAGGGATTCAGCCAATGTTACCATTAATATGGTACCTGCACAACCGGCTAAGCCTGCAGGGCCTGCCCTTGTTGATCTTTATGCCGCTCAGGTTTCAGAGTATATGACCACTGATTTCCCCGGAACGGTTTCTTACGACTGGATACTTGACCCCGCTACTGCCGGAACACTGCAAGTCAATGCATATGAAGCCACTATTGACTGGGATATGGGATTTATGGGACAGGCGGAGCTGAAAGTAATGGCTACTAATTCCTGCGGAAGCAGTATATGGTCCGACAGCCTGATAATTACAGTTACCAATAGTACAGGCATCGGCGACCTTGAACAAAACCTTGGCGTTGCCATTTATCCAAACCCCAACAAAGGAATATTTACGCTCGAGCTTGAATCGAAGGATGATATGTATATCAACCTGCACATATTCAATAGCAGCAATGCTCTTGTATACCGGGAGGATAATCTGCGACTCAACGGACGCTATACCGATAAGATCGATCTTGGTAACCTGGCAACAGGTATATACAGCCTTCGCATAGAAAGTAAGCAAGGAGTACTGAGCAGGCAGATCATCATTGGTGAATAAAGCTTAAGATCAAGAGACCTGCCTTTGGAAGGCAAATAAGGAACATGGGATAGAACATATTCCATGTTCTTTTTTATTTATACCTATTCTAAACAACTTCCGTGGCAACCATTTCAGTATCATTTGTGTCTGCTTAATGAATTGAAAATGATAACTTGCCACGTCATTTTGTCAAACGTATTACAAGGCTAAATCTTTATTCAAATGAAGTATATTATCAGCTTATTGGTCATTTCACTTTTTGTCCTCAATACCATGGGGGGCGAAATAACTAAAACCTACTACTTTTCTGACTATGAGGTCGCACGTATCGGGGAGTATCAGCTTATCAGCTTTGACGGCTGTATGAACACCGGACATACCGGTGAGCCGGCCATGCCCTGGTATGCTGTAAAGTTATTGCTTCCTCCCGGAGAAAAAGCTGTTTCATTCGTTGTGAATGGCGCCAGGGAAGAGGCCATTCCCGGTAGCTATCTGCTCTATCCGCAACAAGCTTCCCGGCCCGTTTCAATGGGTGTATCGGGGGAGTTTAATATAGATCAGGCTGTATATAAGGCCGGCACTGCATATCCCGAAAATATGTTTGGCAGCATCTCAACACAATACATGAATGGCCATAGCATCGCCTTGCTTAATATCTGTCCACTGACCTATACTCCATTAAGCGGAAAGCTTTCCTATTATCGGGAAATTACAGTTACGATCAAGACGTCATCAACCGATAAATCGGCAAGCGCATTAAGCATGCTCAGCAATAGTGCTTCTGTTCAAAACAGGCTTCATGATTTCGTTCAAAACCCTGAAATGCTGACAGAATATCCCGACAGGGGAAACAAAACCGGTGCCTACCAGTTGCTTATTATCACACCGCAGGCATACGAAAATGAATTTGAACAGCTGAAGGAGCTTTATATGTACCGCGGCCTCCTTTCAGAGGTGATGACCACAGAAGAGATCGGCAGTACCATCAGCGGCCAGGATCAGCAGGAAAAGATCAGGAATTATATCATCCAGGAATACCAGGCAAACAGTATTGAGTACGTATTGTTAGGCGGTGATGTGGAACATGTTCCTTACAGAGGCTTTTATTGCTACGTACAATCGGGCTCAGGATATGAAGACAGCAACATCCCGGCCGACCTGTATTATAATGCACTCGACGGTAGCTGGAACGATGATGGCGATAATCTCTGGGGGGAGATCGGTGAAGATGACCTTCTGCCTGACATTGCTCTCGGACGCTTTTCATTCAGCAATCAGGATGAATTGGATGCCATGCTGAATAAGACCATTTCTTACCAGGATTCTCCTATTTTGGGTGAGTTTGCCAATCCCCTCCTTGCCGGTGAATACCTTTATAGCAGTCCGGAAACATGGGGTGCGGATTACTTGCGCCTGCTTATTGGCCTCCGTGATGACAATGGTTATACAACCAATGGGATCCCGCCTGCACACGACATCGACAGCCTTTACGAGCTGCACCAGAACTGGGGCACGAGCACCATCCTGGCAAGGATCAATGAAGGAAGATCATTTGTTCATCACGTCGGGCACGCCAATTCCACCTATGTGATGCACCTGGTAAACAGTGACATCACCAATGCCAATTTCTCACAGGTGAACGGGACCACACATAATTATACACTCCTGCAAAGTCATGGCTGCATTTGTGGTGCTTTTGACGACTCCGATTGTATCATGGAGCGCATGGTGGCCATCGATAATTTTGCCGTAGCCGTTGTCGGAAACTCACGGTATGGATGGTTCAATGAAGGACAGACCGAAGGGCCGGCTGCCCATCTGCACCGCGAAATGGTCGATGCCCTTTATGAAGAAAAAATGGATCGCATCGGGCTTGCCTTTATGGAGAGTAAGATCCAAACCGCTGCCTGGGTTAATGCACCCGGACAACATGAAGAAGGCGCCTTACGATGGAACTTTTACGATATCAATATTCTGGGTGACCCTACCCTCCAGATCTGGGTCGATGAGCCCTATGTTGTTGAAGCAACTTTTGCGTCTCCAATTCTTGTTGGAGCCACTACCTTCGATGTTGCTGTTACAGCTAACAGCACGCCTGTAGAAGGCCTCAGCTGTACCCTCACCAAAGACGGTGAGTTTCATGGAACAAGTATTTCTGATGCGAATGGCGAAGCCACGATCACCATCGACCCTCTCATGATAACAACCGGTACTGCCGAATTAACCATCAGCGGTTATAATTGCCAGACCAGGGAATATAGTATTGTGGTATCGCCTGCCGGGGGAGCATTTTTAGTATACCACGACCATATCTTAGATGATGATCCAGGTGGAAATGCAAACGGGCTTCCCGATTTTGGTGAATCATTAATGATGACCGTTGACCTTGAAAATGCCGGTACTGCCGAAGCAAAAAATGTATCTGCCGATATCAGCACCCTGAGTGAATGGGTTAGCATCACCGATGATCATGGCGAGTATGGCAATATCGCGGCAGGCAATACTGCAGGGACCATCAATGATTTTGCGTTTGATATTGAAGAAGATATTCCCGACCAGGCAGTGGTGGAATTCACAGTGGATATCACTGATGATACCAAAGGAAGCTGGCAAGATGCTTTCAGTATCACGCTCAACGCACCGGTGCTGGAATTGGGAGAAATGATTATTGATGATAATGCCGGAGGGAACGGGAACGGTTTCCTTGATCCGGGCGAAACAGCAATCATCAGCTTTGGGGCCTTAAACAACGGGCATTGCATAACAAATGATGTCATTCTTTCCTGCTCAACAGTCAGCAATTATATCACTCCTTCATCTAATTCAGTAAATATCGGGACCCTTGAACCCGGAATCATTCAGTTTGCTGACCTTGAGATCATGGTGGATGCCAACACACCTCTCGGCGAACAGGTAACATTTTCTGTAATGATTGAGTCAGGGGCATATGAAGATCAGAAAGATTATGGAACAACAGTTGGCATGCTTGTCGAGGACTGGGAAAGCGCTGGTTTCACCACCTTTAACTGGCAGTTCGACGGGGACATGCCCTGGACACTTACTACAGAAGAGCCATACGAAGGAACCTACTGTGCAAAATCAGGCGATATCGCTGACGGGCAGGAATCAGAACTCTTCCTGTACATTGATGTACTTGCTGAAGGAGACTTGAGATTTTACAGGAAGATCTCTTCCGAAGCAGACTGGGATTTTCTCAGGTTTTACATCGATTACGACATGCTGGGTGAATGGTCAGGAGAACTTAACTGGGAGCTTGCAACTTTCCCCGTAACACAGGGGCTGCATACCTTCCACTGGGTATATGAAAAAGACGATTATCTTTCCAGTGGTGACGACTGTGCCTGGATCGATTTCATTGTTTTCCCTCCGGTAGATATCGCTACCGGCATTTTTCAGGGAGAATGGTCGGCGGGAGAAATCGCGTTAAACCTCAGGCCAAACCCGGCAGAGAATATAGTTCATATCGATTATTCACTGAATACCTCCTCTGAGGTAGGGATATCTATTTATGACCTTCTCGGGCACGAAGTAATGGTCGTTATGGATAACAACGGCCACCAGGAAGGGATGTTCACACAACAGATCGATGTTTCCGGCATGAAAGCAGGGATCTACCTTTGCAGGATCATTACTGCAGAAGGCAATCTATGTAAAAAACTTATTATCCGCTAAATAATACTGCCGGATTTTATATAGTAATCTTTTTAATACCCCTCTGTCCCGCCAAAGCGGTACATCTCCACTGAAAATCAGGGGAGCTTAATGGGAAAGCTCGCGGAAGCCATGAGGAATAATTTAATTTAAGACTTGCTCCTTTTCTTATTAAAACGTTAAATATGCAGGAGTTGGAATATTTTATTCTATTTTTGTTTACCCTAACTGAATCAGTATATTAGCTATTAAACAAATATTGAACACATGAAAACAAGTTTCCTATCCAGAACCACAACCCTCATTACACTGCTCTTGCTTATTTTTACCATGAGCACATACGCACAAAAATATGTGTATGATGATTCATGGTCTGATGCAGGCCTTAAACTCGAACAGGCTGATGTCAAGAGCCTTGAATTGACTTACTCAATGGAAGAATTTTCCCTTGTTGATTTCGATCTAAAAGGTGAAGCCATGCAAACCATTATGATCAGGGAATCTTTCCTTCCAAACAATGAGGGAGCTCCCAACCTCCCGGGTATCAGCCGCTTTATTGCAGTGCCCAATGGTGCGGAAGTGAATTATACCGTTACGGCCGAGCGAGTAGAAATATTTTCCAATGTGAACATCGCTCCTTCGCCACGTATTCCTTTCGAAAATGATAACAGTCCGATGCTTTATGAAAAAGACATGAAGCTTTACGCCAGTGATGCCTTTTATCCTGCGGAAGCAGTCAGCATGTCGGAAATAACAAGTATCAGGGGTATGAATGCCGTGATCCTGGGCATCACACCTTTCCAGTACAATCCCGTTACTAAAGAACTGAAAGTTTATCGTGACCTTAAAGTTGAAGTTAGTTTTGCCGGTGGCGATGGCAGCTTTGGTGAAGACCGCCTCCGCAGCCCCTGGTTCGAGCCCATCCTGAGCGACATGATGATCAACTACGGCTCTATGCCAAAAGCAGATTATCCGCAATATGATCCGGAATTGGGATCACCTGATTTCGAATATGTGATCATTACGCCCGACGATCCCATCTTCATCTCTTATGCTGAAGAGCTGGCGCTGTTCAGGAATATGCAGGGCATACGTACCGGGATCTTCACGACTACTGAAGTAGGTGGTAATACCACTTCAGCCATCGAAAGCTTTGTAAATGATGCCTATGCCAACTGGGCCATCCCTCCGGTAGCCTTCTTGCTGCTTGGCGATTATGGCGATGCTGGAAATACCATCATTTCTCCTATTTGGAATTCATACTGCGCCTCAGATAATATTTATGCCGACGTTTCAGGCAACGACCTGCCGGATGTGATCTTTGCCCGTATGACAGCCCAGAACGAAACGCACCTGGAAATTATGATCAGCAAGGTGATAAATTATGAAACCGATCCACCAACTGATCCAGATTTTTTCAATCATCCCATCACAGCGCTTGGCTGGCAAACTGAAAGATGGTTCCAGATCTGCTCAGAAACCGTTGGTGGTTACTTCAAGGAAGTACATGGAAAATCACCTGTCAGGATCAATGAGATCTATTCAGGAACACCGGGTTCTTCATGGTCATCAAATCAAAATACATCCATGGTTGTTGATTATTTCGGCCCTGACGGATTGGGATATATTCCTGCTACCCCTGCTGAATTAGGTGGTTGGTCGGGAGGTAATGCCCAGGATGTGATCAACGCACTGAATGATGGTGCATTTCTGCTGCAGCACCGCGATCATGGAAGCACAACTGGCTGGGGTGAACCTGATTTTCAAAGTTCAGATATCAGCAGTCTCACCAACACCGATCTTTCATTCATTTTCTCTATTAACTGTTTAACGGGGAAATACAATATGTCAGGTGAGTGTTTTGCAGAGAAATTCCATCGTTATACCTATGGTGGCGAAAATGCCGGTGCTTTTGGCCTCATTGCTGCTTCAGAAGTATCATATTCATTTGTGAACGACACCTATGTATGGGGTTTATTTGACAATATGTGGCCTGACTTCATGCCCGATTATGATACAGAGCCTGCCCCACGTGGCCTGCTCCCCGCCTTTGGAAATGCAAGTGGGAAATATTTCCTTGAGCAATCCAACTGGCCTTACAACCCATCTAATAAGGTTCATACCCATCACCTCTTCCATCATCATGGATGTGCATTCAGCACGCTATACTCAGAAGTACCCATGAACCTGACCGTACTTCACGACAATGTACTTCTGGCAGGAATTACAGGCTTCAACATCACTGCTGATGATGGTGCACTCATCGCCCTCAGTGTTGACGGAGATATTATCGGAACAGGTATGGGAACAGGAAGTCAGATCACCATTCCTATAGAAGCACAGCAACCACCAACCTTCGTTGATGTAGTTGTTACCAAAACGAACTATTACCGCTACCATGCACAGGTGGAGGTAATCCCTCCGGCAGGGCCATACATCATTCAGAATGATGTGACCATAAACGATGCCGCAGGAAATAACAACGGGCAAATGGATTATGGTGAAGCTATCCTCCTGAGCCTTGAAGTAAAAAATGTTGGTGTTGAAGATGGTGAAAACGTTGAAGTAAGCGTGACCACCGATGATGCATATATCACCATGACCAACTCACAGGCCTCCTATGGTACAGTAGCGGCCGGGGAAACAAAAACAATTGTCGATGGCTTTGCACTTGATGTAGCGAACGACATCCCCGACCTCCACACTGCACATTTCAATGTATCGGCCACCAGCGGAACCGATGTATGGGAAAGCAGCTTTACACTGAAAGGACATTCGGTTGCACTCACTTACGTTCAGGTAATTGTGGATGATGCTTCCGGCAATGGCAACGGCAAGTTGGATCCGGGTGAAACGGCTAACCTGAACATTTATGTGGGCAATACAGGTAGTGCAGATGCTTATGAGGTAATGGGCGATCTCACATGCCCGGACCCCACGCTTACCATTAATACAGCTTCTCAAAACTATGGAGAGATCGCTGCTGCCGCTGAAGTCATGCAAAGCTTCAGCGTGACTCCCGATTTGGTTACACCACCGGGAACCGTTATGGAGTTCACGATTGATATTGAGGCCCAGACCGGATTTACGGCACAGGGCTTGTTCAGCCTTTCTGTGGGACAAAAGCCTATCCTGATCATCGACCTGGATATCAGCCCCCATAATTCAGGACCGCATATGTTTGCCGCCATTGAAGAGTTGGGAATCGGTGTTGATTATACGACATCCTGGCCCGACAATGCAGAACTTTACAATACGATCTTTGTATGCCTCGGCATCTATTCATACAACCATACACTCAGCCCATCCGAAGGAACTGAACTCGCCGCATTCCTTAATGCCGGCGGGAACCTGTATATGGAGGGTGGCGATACCTGGTTTTACGACGATCCTACCGCAGTACATCCCATGTTTAACATCAGTGGAGTAGCTGATGGCAGCGATGACGTAGACGTATTGAGCGGACAGGCTGGCACTTTCACGGAAGGTATGTCGTTCAACTATGCCGGCGATAATAATTACATGGACCATATTAATGCTACAGCTCCCGCATTTATTATTTTTGAGAACAATAGCCCGGCCTTTTTCTCCGGAGTGGCACATGATGCCGGCACTTACAAAACTATCGGCTGTGCCTTTGAATTTGGGGGACTTGCTAACGGTGCAGGGATCTCAACCAGGGTTCAGCTCATGGATGAATATCTCACCTTCTTTGGCATCAAAAAAGTGACTGATAGACCTGCAATGCCGGAGGGCGATGAGCAAGTTTGTCAGAACAGTGGAGACATTACCTACACAACTACCGCTGTTGCCGGAGCTGATATGTATTTCTGGTCTATTGAACCCGATTATGCAGGTTCCGTTACCGGAGCAGGTACTGAAGTTACCATTGCCTGGTCAGATATGCATCTAGGTGCGGCTTATGTCAGGGTATGTGGAATGAACAGCATAGGTGTAGGTCCAACTTCTGATTCCCTTATAGTAATGATCATGGAATCACCTACAGCTGTCATGTCAGGAACTGAATTTGTATGTGAAGGTGGCCAGGCAAACCTGAGCGTAAACCTCACAGGCGTTGCTCCATGGCAGCTCGTGATCGATAGCGAGCCGTACACCGCCAATTCATCACCATTTACCTTCAGCGTTTCACCTACGGCAAACACTGTTTATTCTGTATCCAGCGTATCGGATGCCGGAGGTTGTATGAACGTTGGAGAAGGATCAACAGAGGTCACTCTCCTAGACCTTCCCGGACAGGCAGCAACACCTGAGGGTCCGAACAGCGTGAATACCGGTGATACACCCACAACAGTATACACTACATCAGGAGCAGGCGATGCCATTGACTATACGTGGGAGATCAGCCCCGCTGATGTGTATTCAAATATGGAAATGAATGGAATGGAATGTACTGTGACCTGGGCTGGATATTATACCGGCTCGTCAACCATCAACGTTAAGGTCAGGGGAACCAATACTTGCGGCGATGGCCCATTCTCAGAAACCTACAGTGTAGAGATCGAGAATGTTGGCATCAGCGAACTTGCCAAGGAACTTGGACTTTCCATCTATCCTAATCCGAATGCAGGTAGCTTTACGCTTGAAATAGCTACCAGTAAAGTAGACAAGGTGAACCTGCGTATTATGAACGCCACCGGGCATCTGGTATACGAAGAGCAGGATATGCAGGTAAATAACAGCTTTAGCAAGAACATTGATATTTCAAGCGAAGCTGAAGGCATTTACATGGTGCTGATCGAAAGTGACCTTGGCCTGTATACAGGAAAAATTATTCTTCAGAAATAATCTGATTCTCATATAAATACAAAG
>JAOZTN010000020.1:0-31704 GCA_029942245.1 Bacteroidales bacterium
TTAGGTTAAGCAAACATTAATAAACTCAAGGCCATCACGATCATGCCCCCGATGAGTCCGTAGATCGATAAATGGTGTTCTCCAAACTCCTGGGCGGCCGGCAAAAGTTCGTCAAGAGAGATAAATACCATGATCCCGGCCACCCCGGCAAATATCAATCCAAATAAGAGGGGGCTGAGAAAGGGCATCAGGATGAGAAAACCGATGGTGGCACCAACAGGTTCTGCCAGACCGGAAGAAAATGAATACCAGAAGGCTTTCTTCTTGTTGCCGGTGGCATAATAGATCGGCACAGAAACGGCTATCCCCTCCGGGATATTGTGAATGGCAATGGCGACGGCAATAGCGATCCCCAGGCTTGGGTCCTCCAGTGCGGCAATGAAAGTAGCCAGCCCCTCAGGGAAATTGTGAATGGCAATGGCCAGGGCAGTGAACAGGCCCATGCGCATCAGCTTTTGCTGACCTGCCTTTTCTTCACTGATGTCCTCCACCATCCTGATCTCATGAGGGTTCTCAAATGAGGGGATCATCTTATCGATGATGGCAATCAGGAGGATGCCAGCGAAAAAGGCGGCTGAAGTAAGCCAGAAGCCGGAGGCGTCGCCGTAGCTGGCTGAAAGTTCCTCGCGTGCCTTGGGAAAGATTTCAACGAAGGAAACGTAGATCATTACTCCGGCGGAGAACCCAAGTGCAAGCGAGAGGAAACGGGTATTGGTCCTTTTGGTGAAAAAGGCCAGTAAACTCCCGATCCCGGTAGCCAAACCTGCAAACATGGTCAGCCCGAATGCAAAAAGAATTTCATTCCATGTGAATTCTCCCATCATGATAGAATTTGATAAGGCTAAAATAATCAGAATTTTCGATGCTTCTTATAATGCAGGCGTGTTTTTACCTTTTGCATCTCCCTTTCAATGATCAGATCGGCAATGTTTATGGCCGCCTCCTGCTTGCTGTCGGAGTACATGGCTTCATGAAATTTGGCTTCACTCACGTCCAGCCTGTACATCGCGCTCAATAATCGGTGCATATCATTTTCCAGGAGGTAGGCAACGAGTATGGAAAGTCTCTTATGCAGCGTATCCGGATCAAGGCTCTCATCCTCCGAGATCAATGATTCTTCCTCATCCATCTGAAAATCCTTTTGGATGAGCTCATTTAGTATGATATATTTTTCATCTTCCATATCTGAGACTGAATAAAGCTTCCCCTTACTTAATTAGTCCCAATCCCTCTTTAGCCGACTCATTTCCCGGATCCAGCATTAACACTTCATTGAAAAGCACTTCCGCTTCGCGGGTTTTGCCCAGCTGAAAGTTCGACCAGGCAAACATCAATACTGATTCTGTATCGAAAGGGTATAGGTTTGCCACCTTTTCGAAATGTTTAATGGCCTGCCCAAAATCACCGATCTCATATTGCATCAGGCCTAAATAATAATTGGCCTTGGTATTTTGGGGATCCAGCTCGAGGATCTTTATATATTGCTCCTTCACCTGTGCCCAGTTACCCATGGCGGAAGCAGGGTAGATGAGCCCAAACCTGGCTTCTAAGGCATAGGGTTTCAGCTCAATGGCTTTCTGATAATAGGCGGCTGATTCGGTAAATTGACCGGAAAGATAGCTCAGCCATCCCAGCCGGGCGTTCAAATGATATGACGATGGATCGTACGTAGTCTTGAGAATTTTGATGGCATCAGCATAATTGCCATCTGTTTCAAATGTATAACTTTCTTCAAATGCTGCCTGCAGGCTTTCAGTATCCTGAGAATAGATCCATGTCATGCTGAACATGAGCACTGCCAGTATCAATATCTTCTTTATAAGGTCCATTTCAATCCTCCTATGATGCTGTGATTATTATATTTTAGTTCTTCTGTTCTCATCCCTCCCGGAATGCCCATGCCAGAGATAGTTCTCGTCCCCTCTTTCTGCAGATACTGATATCTGGCAGACAGGTGTACGGAAGATGATATGACAAAGGTAAGGTTAATGCCCGTTTTTAAGTGAATCTCGTCACTGATATTATAAACGCTTAAAGCATCAGATTCGTTTGTCCCACTCAAATTTCCAAAGGCCCCAAAACCTTCTGCCCATAGAAAGTGAGTAAGCTTCATCCCAATCATCTGACTGAAGATAAGATTTGTTTCATCTTCCTGAGTAAGTACCTTGAAAATGCTGCTTCCATAAAAATCAAGGTTGCCGAAGGGGAAGTAGGTGGCAGAAAATCCAAATTGAATCTGATTAAAATCGTTCAGGTTCGACCAGGAACCAAACAGGCCCAGGTCGAAAATGGAAATCTTTTTCTTTAGTGCCAGGGAAACCACAACATTGTTTAAAGTAAGCAGGGTGGGTTTCATCTCGAAACTTACATCACGGTAGTTAAAATAGGCAATAGAGTCGGTGTCAGAATTATAAAATGCTGTATCACTGACAATTTTAGATTGGTTTTCAATATTGATGCTCCTGGTGTCTACATTAATGTAGTTCAAAGCCGGTTTCAGGGACCAACCCTTGCCCAGAATGATATTTGCGTTCAGGTAGGCATTGTATTGTGTGAGGGTATAATCGTACGTTTGTGTTTCTATGCTTGCCTGAGCCAGTAAGAACTTCTCAAAACCCCAATCATATTCAACAATGGAGTCGGGTCGGTTCCATCTGTATTGCAAGCTTGCTTTTTTTGAGATCATAAGATTGGAAAGCCCCACATACACACTCACCCGGGGGTGAAGCTGCAATTTAGTTCCCAGGTGGGTGTAATAACTGCTGCCATAGAGATCTTGCTGCCTGTACGATTGCCCGCGGGGCATGTCTCCAAATTCATGATCTTCAATATTATTGCTTATTTCGGGGCCTGTCGCCAGGTAGATATAGTTGAACACATGCTTGTTGTTTATACCCGATACTTCCCGCATTTTATCATTCATCTGCCCCGATACGAATACGGCTTCGTCATGTTGACCTGAATACAAATAAGCGTAATACAGGTAATCCTTACTCAGACCATGATCAGGGTTGAACGCAACAGCCTTTTCAAGATGCTTTGCTGCTGCCCGGTAATTATTTTTTTGAAAATATGCAATACCCATCCGGAGCCTGAGGTAGAAATAATCCTGCTCATGATCAAGAGCATAATTCCCCATTCTGATCACTTCATCCCAGTTTTCAGACAGGGTATTGGCATAAGTACTTGAGTCGATCTGAGTGAAATTATAATCCTCTTGAGCATTGGCAGTAGCCAGTGTGCATATGAATATGATGATCAGAAATCCGCTTCTTCCCATGTAGCTTCAATATTGGCAGATACTTTGTTGATATACATTTTATTGATGCGTCCATTCTCCACTTCAAACCAGAAATCGAAGGCTTTACGAATCCTTTTCCCTGATTTTACCGTTGCCAGCGACCTGAATATCACCTTGTTGTTAGATAACTCATCCTCTAGCTTGAGGTATTCCATCTCATATTCGGCACTCAGAAAAGTATAGAAGGGCGCAACGAAATCCTGGATGAACATACCTCTTTTTCCGGAGATCATACTCAGGGTGAAGCTGTCGTGGAGTTTGAGGCCCTGGTAGAAGCCTGAAACACTTCTATATAGTCCCAGGTAGAATAGATACAGGAATGACTTTTTATTTCCTTCAAAGTGTGTGAAATAGGTCATGCCTGCTTCAGTGCGAAACCATGCTTTTGAGTTTCCGTTTTCATCAGCAATATAGGTGTTGTTGAAGGAATCGGCCTTCACAGATAATCTGACTATGGAAGCTGTTTCCTCGCCTTCTGTCATGAGCCTGAATTGCATTTTTTTCCCGGGCACGAAGTGGAAGGCATTGTTCAGGCTGTCGTTGATTTCAATATTGGAAATGATGTCTTGGTGTCCGGGTCTTGAAAAGGTTTTCAATTCAAATACCGGGATCTCATTCAGCATATAAAAGGCAAAGGGATAATCTATGGTTGGTGAGCCGATATAGGGGTCGGCCTGCACCTGGAAGTGGAGGTGAGGTTTTGGTGACCTGCCGGAGTTTCCGCAGAGGGCCAGCTTATCCCCACGCTTTACAAAATCTCCTTTCTCAACCTTGAAAGAATCATTTTTTAGATGGCTCAGCATCGTAAACAATTTATCGTGATGGCGGATCACAATGGTGTTGCCCCAATTTTGTTCCAGGTTCACCTCCCCGATCTCATTGTCTTCCACTCCATCGAGAATTTCTTCTACCCATCCGTCGGCAGGGGCAAGGACAGGCGTATTAAAGCAGTAAAAGTCTTCCCGGGCCAGGCCGGATCCTGAGTGGTATATGCCCTCATCATCGCTGATCTCGAAATCCCAGGCATGCTTCCAGCTATTCTTATGCGTGTGCTTCCCATTATGTGCCTGAGTTACCACCCATTCACCAAAAAATGGCAGGTTGAGGTTGACGCTTACATCTTCATCGAATCGCTTCCTGAAATTATCCTTTGTGTAAAAATTCATTTCAGGAGAGAAATGCTGTACAACCACTGCCTCCGGTTTGCGAAAGTTTCTTTCTCTGAACTTGAGGATATAGAGGAACATGAGCACCACCAGGTTGAAAGGCAGTGAATAAATCGACAGCTGTGAGGCGGCGAACATCCCACTGGTGCTGGTGATAAGGAATGAGGTCAGGGGTGTTAACAGGATCACCCAGAGATATGACCACCTGGAAGGGATCACGAAAAATCCGCCGATGGCAATGGCAGTCAGGATGAAGTTAAACCCTATATAGCTATAACTGAGTGTATTGATATCGGCGCCAATAAGGAGATAAAAGATCCAGGCAGTGACGAAACCAAGCATGGAAAGTAAAAGGGCCTGCCTCGAATATATCAGAATTCCAATTGCGATGAGGAAGCCGGGTACCAGGTGGTACTGAAAAAATATAGCACCGAGCGATCTGAAGTATAATACGATAATATCAGGTAGTGGAAGGCTGTACAACCATTCGTGCAGATCAACCAGCCAACTCCCGCCCAGGGCATACATTTCATTCAGGGCGTATACGCCTCGCTGGCTTATTTCCAGGGTGCTGTATTCCCTGGCTGCGAGAAATACCATCCAGATACCAAGCAGAAAGGGGATGCTGAGGTATGGCAGGCCGTACTTTCCGATCACGCCTTCAAGCATCACGCTCATCATAAGCGTAAATAAAGAGGCAAACAGGAGGATCAGAAAAAATTCACCATTAAATTCATAAAACATACCCAGGCCGAGGGCTACCATCAGGCTGTTAAAGCCATAAAATCCATTCCTGATGTTTTGTTTGTTAAACCCAATAACAAAGGCGGCAAGATTTGATGCCAGCACGGCAATCAGGCCGGAAAGGCCGGCATAAAAATCAAAAAAAGTAACGAGGATGATCAGAAATGCAAAAACCTTGTTCTTGGAAAAGAACACCTGCGAATAGCTGTTTGTAACACTATCCAGAAAACTGTTTACGTATGTTTTCCTAATTTCCATCACTCCTCATCTCTTTACAAGCTGTCCAACGCTTGCCTCATCCTCTCATTCACTGTCAAAGCGATGGCATCAAGCTTATCATTGCCTACCACCGACATCATTTTCTGTGCATCGATAGCAGAAACCTTCACGTTTCCGTCTTCCTGGTCGATCAGCACTACATTGCATGGAAGCAAAACGCCCAGTTCTTCCTCCATCTGTACTGCTTCATAGGCAAAGCCGGGGTTGCAAGCCCCCAGGATGACATAATTTTTATAATCGACATCGAGTTTTTCTTTCAGCTTTTCTTTCATGTCGATCTCAGTAATCACACCGAAACCAACGTCTTTCAGGCTTTCAACTACTTGCTGGTGAACGTCGTCAAACTTTCCTTTAACGGTTTTGGAAATGTGGTAACTCATGCTGATGGTTTATAGTTCAAACTTCTTTAAATGATCCGGCATCCGCTCGAGGGATGTGATGCTTTCTAAGGATTCATGATCTCTGATCAGATGCGTTTTTCCTTCTGTATCGATCATGACTATTTTCGGACGCAAGGTAATAAATTGCATCCATTGCGTCATATTGTAAGCTCCCACGGAGTGGATCACAAAGTGATCGCCTTTGTTCAGCAGGGGCAGGCTAACGCTTTCCCGGATCACATCGATGTTCATGCAAAGCGGGCCATACAAGACGGTATCTTCTGCATACTGGGTAAATTCCTGTGCCGGCGTAACCTTATGATCATACCAGAAAGAGGTGAACAGGATATTTACACCCACGTCGATGATGGTGTTTCTCCTTCCATCGGACAAGCGCTTGTTTGAAACAACTGATCCCAGGAGGAAGCCTGCATCGTCGATGAGGGCGCGTCCGGTCTCGAGGATCAGGAGGGGAAGTTCACCCGGCTCAAAATCGGCATTGATCAATGCTGATGTAATGGCTTCGGCATAGTCGTTGAAGCCGGGATTGGTATCGGTACCGGGGAGGTACGCTCCTTTCAGGGTATTGTTTGAGGCAAAGCCCCCACCCAGATCGATGTATTTGATCTTGTGTTTGTATTTTTTCTTTACTCCCAGGGCCAGGTCGGCAAGCTTGTAGGCTGCCGTGGCATATGCCTGCGATGTTAGCATAAAGGTACCGATATGGGTATGTAAACCCATCAATTCCAGCTTGCCGGAACGCATGATCTTGTTCAGGGCATCCCAGGCCTGCCCGTTCTCATAGTTAAACCCAAAACGATCCCACATGGGGTAAACCCCTGTGTCCATATTCACCCGGATGGCTACCCTGGGCCTGAGTTTTGTCTCCTCGGCCAGTTCAATGATGGTATACAGTTCATCCAAATGGTCAATGTGGATCAGCGATTCATTGGTGATGGCCTTGCGGAGGTCGGCCTCGGTCTTATCGGGTCCGTTGAAGATGATCTTCTTTCCGGACACGCCATTCCTGATGGCTTTGTCATATTCAAAGCCGGAAACTACCTCTGCCCAGGATCCTTCCTGGTGGTATACATTACACACGGCATCCATGTAATTGGTCTTGTACGACCAGGCAAACTGCACCTTTGGATAGCGGCTTGTAAAAGCCTTTTTTGCCGCATGATAGGTCTCCCTGATAGTTCTTTCGGAAAGAACAAAGAGGGGCGAACCATGATTATCAATTAATTCCTTCACCGCCACTCCGTCGATGTGGGTCTTGGGAAGAAATTCCGTGCGTGAACCAAATTTATTGGGCATGGCTGATTCCAGTTTCCTGATAATCGGCCTTTCATATCTTAACTTTTCCATTTCTTTTTTTTAAATTTCCCCGGCACCCGGTATCTGGTACCCGGCACCTAATACCTGATTTATAATTCCCCAAAAGTGCTTATCTGCTGAAACTCCTCCAGGTCTACGATCATGTCCCACGAATAGCGAATAAACATCTTTCCAACCTCATAATCCTTATAAGGAGGTGTATCCATTCCCATGGCGAGCCTGACTAAGGCTTCGGGTATGTTTTGTCCAACGCCCACAGCCAGGTATACCCAGGCCGGGATGCGCGGGTTGATCTCCAGGATGTAAAACTCCCCATCCTTGTTTTTCATGAGCTCCAGCTCAAAGCCGCCTTTCCACTTCGTGGAAGAGATAAACTGTTCTGTCAGGTCGAGCATCTTCTGGTCTGAAATGCTGATTCCACCCCAGGCTTTGCCCTTGTCAGTGATATATTGCTTTCGCATTGGTACGGCCGAGATGGTGTTGCCTTTTCCATCGCCCAGGCCGGTCACATTAAACTCGGTGCCATTGATAAATTCCTGCACAATGATGGGCAATCCCCACTTAGCGCTGATCTTATGGTACTGGCTGATGGCCTGTTCCATGTTATGGGTAATGCCGGCATCGTAAAACTTGCCCTTAATAACCACGGGGAAACCATATTCACTTACAATTTTTTGCAGCTTGCCGGTATCATGCACAGCTTCGCTCTTCGGAACATGAAAACCATACTTTTTCCCAAATGCAGGAAGGTTGAATTTCTCCCGTTCTGTATATTGTTTTTCTGTGGGAAGGAAGGTATTTATCCCAAGCTCATTCAGCTCTGTTGCCAATTTCATGAAAGGAAGCAGTTCTGCATCGAAATTGGGGATGATCACATCGATATTTTCCTGGCCGTGGATATATTTAATACGCTCGAAGATGGTGTCTTTCCCTGCAGAAGGATAGGGGATCTCATAGCTTTTATCTACAAGATCATGCATGTAAATTCCCGGTTCCAGGCTTTCATATGACAGACCGATGATTCGCACATCAAATGATTTTGCCTCCCGCAAACCCCTGATCACGGGGATGCCGGGGCCCGGGCTGTCGATGGCATTCAGGCCGGTGACAGCAATAGTGATGGTCTTATTCTTCGCCATGCTCCAGGATATTATACTGATTTAGCATTCCAACGAAGTCATGATAATCTTTCTCAATGGTATCTTTGTCAGAATTGTATTTTTCCAGAAGCTGTGTACGCACGGCCTCGAAATCAAGATCCTCCTTCAGCATATCGAGGATTTCCAGACCAATAGGATTGGCGGTAAAGGATTCGCCGGTATCAGGGTTAAAAATGAAACCTGAATCGCTGATCGCGATATTCTTTTTGATGTTCATACAAGTTATAATGTTTGACTGCTCTTTTTAATATTACACATGAAAACGAAGAAGCCCTATAAATATTCTAATTATTATCATATACATTAGAGAAGTCATACGCAATTTTCATGATTTTGTGTCACTTTCTGATGTTGAAGTGAAAAAAGTGATTCTGGTGCTGACTTTGCTCTATAAGCTTGCTTACCCTGCTTGTTTCGCCATTTCTGTCTTCAAAAAAAAAGTTATATTTGTTAATATCAAATGATTTTGCTGACATGACAAAGAAACTTCTCAGTATCTCAATCATTTTCATCACTTCCTTCCTGGTGATTTGGTCATGCAAGCATGAGCCTGAGGATTTAGCCGGGCCCAATCCTCCCGGGCCTGAGCCTCAAGCTTGCGACACCCTGGATATTACATATAATGCGGATGTTTACCCGATTTTCGATCAGTACTGCGTTTTTTGTCATGGTGGAGCAATCCCTGAAGGAGGTATCGACCTGACTGATTATGAGACTGTAGCCGCACTTGCTCAAAACGGGCAACTATTAGGCTCTATGAATCATGAAACGGGGTATTCACCCATGCCAAAGGATGGAGATAAACTGGATTTCTGTCTGATCCGTACTGTTACGATATGGGTAAATGACACCACTTTCACTACACCAGGAGATCCATGTGATCCGGATACAATTTATTTTGAACGGGACCTCCTGCCCCTGTTGCAGAGTTCCTGTGCTCAGCCCGGCTGCCATGATGCCATCACCATGGAAGATGGTGTACGTCTTACTGATTACGCTTCGGTGATTGAAACCGGCAAGGTAAAACCTTTTGACCCGGAGGGAAGCGATATGTATGAAAATGTTATAGAAACGGATCCTGATAAGCGTATGCCTCCTCCCCCGGCAAGCCCGTGGACACAGGAGAACACTGATATCCTTTACACCTGGATCGCGCAGGGGGCGCAAAACCTCTTTTGCGATGAGGAGGAGTGTGATACCACAAATGTAACATATACTGCACCTGTGAGCGGCATCATCCAAAAGCATTGCCTGGGTTGCCATAATGATAGCAATCCCCTGGGAGGCCTGAGTTTACAGGGATACAATAATGTGGTTACTGTGGCTTCCGATGGCAGGTTGCTCGGTACTGTCAGGCATGAATCCGGCTATCCGGCCATGCCGAAAAACTCATCGAAATTATCGGATTGTAAAATCCGTCAACTTGAAATCTGGACTGCAAATGGAACACCGCAATAAAATAAGAATACTGGCCGGCTTCTTGGGCATTCCGTTCTTGGTATTGACAATATCAGGATGTTATTACGATAATGAAGAATACCTGTACCCGGCAAGCGCTGAATGTGTAACTGATAATATGTCCTACTCAACGGATGTATGGCCTGTGATCAGCTCAACATGCACGGGCTGCCATGGTGGAGCTTCCCCTGCAGGAGGGATTACACTTGAGAATTATACCGATGTTTCAGCTGCCGGGGCAATAGGAGCAGGCAATTATGGCAGCCTTTATGGCACCATTAGCCATGCATCAGGGAATTCACCCATGCCGAAGAATGGGGATAAGCTTTCAGATTGTACTATAGCCAAGATCAAGGCATGGATCGATCAGGGTGCTCAGGACAATTAATTTACAATTTAGAGTATACAGTATACAACTTGAAATTTGAGTTTATGAAACGATGGATGAAAATAATTGCTGCCCTTTTCCTGATAGGGATACTGGCAGCTTTGTATGTCTGGTTTTTTGTGTATAACAAAGCTCACAGGGATTATGAAAAGGCGAAGCCGGATCAGGTCCTGGCGGCAGAAGATCTTTTTAATAAGTACGGAAATGATAGAGCCCTTGCAGATAGCCTGTACACAGGGATGGTGGTACAGATTAATGGTGCACTTGATAAAGTGGAATTTGCTGATTCCATCTTGATCGCCATATTTGTGTACGATCAGGGGATGTTTGGAGATGAAGGGATTCGATGTGTTATGCTGCCAAACCATTATGATGGTTTGAGGGCCATTGGCCCTGGCGATCCGATCATAATAAAAGGCTATTGCACCGGATATAATGACACCGATGTGATCATTGAAAAAGCTTCGATCGTAAAGGAAGATTAAACTAATTAGGGGTGTTGAGTGTTAATTATGAACATTAATCATAAAAACACATAAGCAATGAAGAAAAATATCAGCGTAATGATCCTGGCCTTATTGGTAACTGCAACTGCTTTCGGACAGAACTATGTGACAAAGACAGGCCACATAAAATTTTACTCAGAAACCCCTATTGAAACT
This sequence comes from Bacteroidales bacterium, assembly GCA_029942245.1. GTDB lineage: Bacteria > Bacteroidota > Bacteroidia > Bacteroidales > B18-G4 > B18-G4. Next base: position 10,877 of record JAOZTN010000020.1, read on the forward strand.
ATTGAGGCACATAACCATGCCGTGAATTCAGCCATTAATCCTGAATCCGGCGATTTTGTTTTTAAAGTGCTTGTCAAATCCTTTGAGTTTGAAAAAGCCCTCATGCAGGAGCATTTCAATGAAAATTATATGGAGTCGGACAAATACCCGAATGCCGTTTTTAAAGGCAAAATAGCCAATGTTGCAGATATTGATTTTGCAAAAGACGGAACCTATGATGCAGTTGTAAAAGGCGACCTGAGCATTCATGGCGTGACAAAGGCTGTGGAAGAAAAGGGAACCTTTACCGTGAAAGATGGAAAGATCCAGGGCCGGAGTGTATTCAATGTGCCACTGGAGGATTATGAGATCAAAGTGCCCGGAGCTGTGAAAAAACAAATCTCCGAAAGCATTGAAATTAGTGTTGATGTAATGCTTGAGGAGGTTCAAAACCCATAACCTCACATGATCAAAAGATGCTTAATCTTGTGCCTGGCTGTATTTTTTGCAGCTACGGCACAGGTTTTTTCCCAGGATGACCTGATGGACTTGTTCGGGGAAGAAGAACCCCAAACCGAATTCGCTTATGCAAGCTTTAAATCAACCCGAATCTGTATCGGACAGTCCATCGAAAACCCACCTAATGGCAACCTTATCTTTGTTGTTTCCCATCACTTTGGGACCATAAACCAGGGCTTCTATGAATTCTTTGGCCTGGACCAGGCCACTACCCGCATAGGGTTCGAGTATGGAATAAATGATTGGATTGCCATCGGTATTGGCCGTAGCACACTCAAAAAGACCTTTGATGGTTTTGCAAAGATCAAGATTCTGCGGCAAAGCAGTGGTGCCAGAAATATGCCCGTATCAGTATCTTACTTCGGAAGCACTGCCATCAATAGCTTGAAATGGCAGGATCCCGACAGGCAAAACTACTTTACATCCAGGATGTCCTATGCTCATCAAATCCTGATCGCAAGGAAGTTTAGCAATGCGCTTACTTTTCAACTGATGCCCACACTCATTCACAGGAATCTCGTTGAAAGGGACGTGGACGAAAATGATGTTTTCTCGATAGGTGCAGGAGGAAGGGTGAAGATTTCCAACAGGGTATCCATCAACGCTGAGTATTATTACCTCATACCCGGACAAACGGCCGACGATTATTATAACACCTTTACCATAGGTTTTGATATTGAGACCGGCGGACATATTTTCCAATTGTTTGCCACAAATGGCCGGGGTGCCATCGAAGAGTACTATATCCCACAATCGAGCGGTTCATGGCTGAATGGCGACATACACATCGGTTTTAATATCACAAGAAGCTTTACTGTAAAGCAGCCCAGGCGTAAACCCTAACTTGAGTAAACATGAACACTTGACTGCGCCGACGGCAGGTAGTTGACACCAAACCAGCAGATGAGGATAGTGATAAAGGCAAATACAACAATCCAGAGCGCGGTCTTATGTGATTGTTTTTTTCTCAACCTCATGTGTATATATAAGAGGTATGCCAACCAGGTAATGAAGGCCCAGGTCTCTTTGGGATCCCAGGTCCAGTAATGTCCCCAGGCTTCTTTGGCCCAAAGGGCGCCAAAGAGTAATCCAAAGGTCAGAAAGGCAAAGCCAATATAAATGATGTTATCTGCCATGAGCATCACACGCTCGATGTCCTTTCCTTTATAATTAAGATATAATCCCCATACTCCGATCAGGAATGAAAAGCCTAAAAATGCATAACCAATGATGTAAACGATCACGTGAGGAATGAACCACGGGCTTTGCAGCGCCGGCATCAGGGTTTTGTCGAAGGTGTCCGGGTTGAGATAATTAAGGAAGAGGAACAGCAAGGCCATCAGGATGGTGTATGCCAGCATGAGAGGAAGTTTCCAGCGGTAATGCAGCACGATTCCTATGCTGGCTATAAATACGCCATACCAGAGCCGGGTTTCGGCCAATGTACGGAAGGGCGGCCTCTCAAGGCTCACCCACAGGCTGATGGTAAAGGTGAGCACGGCGGCCAATCCAAGGAAAAGGAATATACCGATCAACTTATGGAAAATAGACTTCCTGGGGGTTGCCAGCATGATCAGGGCCAGTGACCAGAATACAGTTGCCAGGAGTAAATATGTAGGATAATCTAACCAGGTCATGCTTTTTTCGTTTTAATTCTACCTTTTCCCATCCAGAGTAAGTACAGTGTGCCAAACAGTATCATGAAGATACCCACATAGACCACCGGCAGCCATGGATCACGTACGAGTTCGATAACACTTCTTTCCGACCATCGGCCCAGGAGTTCATCATAACCTACCTGGTATACTTTCCAGCCATCTATGCTCAGGGGTTTATTCACCTCGATATAGAAATCTTCATACTCATCCAAGGTATGGTAGATCCTGATATCGGAAGAATATTCTTTTGGCCGAACCTGTGTCATGGCTACCGACAGCTCATTGTTAAGAGTGAGATAGCTGGCAGGGACATTAAAGCTGCCATCCGACACCCATCCCTCCACAGTCTGGCCGCTCTGTTCATCTGTAGCTACTATATAAACGGCATGTGATCCTCCGGGGACGCTGGTAGTATCATAAATATCATCGTATTTCCTGGCTTTGTCTATATATTTTTCAAAGCTCAGGCTATAGTTTTCAAGCTCTGCTGTTGTTCCTTCCTTAACAGTAGCCAGTTTGCCGCCTTTTTCCATCTGCAGCATGAAATCGGCATTTCGCATCAGTCCCACCTGCGGTTCATATTCTTCTATTGTAAAGTCGAGAAGCTGCATGCCGAAGCTCATATTATAAGCTTGTCCATGACTGTCGTAAGCGGTGGTCACCGGGTGCTTCATTTCCAGCTGCATGCTCAGCCGCCACATGTCGGCACTTCCCAATGATGCAGCAACCACTACGATCCATAAGCCGGTATGGTTCAGGAGGAAAGCAATATTTTTAATGCTAAAAGTACGTGCCCGGCGGACAATAGTAAAGCCAAGCACAACCAGCAAATATAGGGCACTCATTAGATAGGGCCAGCTACTTATTACGTGAGTGAGGCCGAGGCTATCGATCAGTCGCGGATCTTCCATATTTCCACCCTGAGAAATAAATCCGAGCAGGAGCACCATTAGTGTAAAAGCAGAGATCGAGGCGATGGCGGCCTTCGGGCTCGACAGCCACTTGACAATTGGATGCTTGATCAGGCTGTGAACCAGGAAAAAATAGATGATAAATATAACGATGATGGCAATATTCACCGGCCAGGCGGGCATACGTATGCCGCCCCCGCTAATTAGCTCGACAAGAAATCCTGTCAGTAGGATGAAAAATGCAATCAGGAAACTTTCACGGTATCCCCAGGGGTATTGCCAGAGTTTGGCCTTTTGCTTTGGTTTGTTGTTGCTCATTAGCTTAGTTATAGCCCGACAAATGTAATGATTTAGACCTAATTTCGGTAATCGATTACTTAATTTCTTTCTTTTTCGAACGCTTGATCATAATGAGCTGGAAAATGGCATAAAAATAATGTCCCCAAACACCCGCCAGCATGATTATCAGAGTGATGATCATCCAGAGTGGGGCAACGGGTGTCCATAGTTCACGGGAAGGCTTTTCTGCAGCGATCAACTGCTTTGGACTGGCCCAGTTGATCATGGCACTTACTTCTACATTACCATAATCGTAGTGTTCCTCCAGCCTGGCGATAACAAGCACATTCCCGGCAGAATCACCGATTACGGTGGTCGGGAAATCAATATATCCTGTTCCGTCTTCTTCAAACCAGCCGTCGGCGATCTTCATATCGCTGAACATCCTGGGCACATAGAAGTAAAAATCATCATCAGCCAGGGGCCATTCTTCATCCACACCTAAGATGATACCTTCAAACAATACCATTTTATCTTCACCATCTTTTTCGAAGCTTATGCTTACGACTACATCTTTCACCATTAATTCTTCTTCGGCTTCCCAATATTGATCGCTGCCTTCGAAGCGGGCGGTGAAGTAAATGTATCCTTCTTCATCTTTTGGGTAATCTATTGTCCCTTCATGGATATTCATTTCTGCGATCCCGTTAGCATCACTGATAGCCTCTCCCAGATGTATCGTTTCTTCGCCATCGGTCAGCATAAATTGCACTGGCAGCCCTTTCACGAAATACTCCCCTTCATCATTGTCGGAGGTGATCGTTGTGATCAAGGACCTGCTCATATCATTGTATTTCCAGGTGCTGAATTCCATGTATATATCACCCGGTTCATCATCCTGGGCGAATAATGCTTGGCTGAACAGGGTACCGGTCAGGATGACCAGCAAGGTATATGTGAGTATCTTTTTCATATCAAGAAAGTTTTCTCATGAATACTGGCTTATAAGATCTCCTGTCTTTTCTTTTTCTCCTTTTCTTCAGAAACCGGGATGATGGGAATGAATCTGGAGCCAACGGTGAAAGCGAGGCAGAAAGCAGCAACACCGGCAATGCTCAATGCCCACTCTACCCATGTACCGGAATATGAAACCCAGTCTATCCGTGCATCCTGTATCGGAATATAGGGTGATTCGAGGGTGGGAATCACAATAAGGTAGCGGTTCAGCCACAAGGCGATCACGACAACAACAGCTGTGATCGTAATCATGTTAATGGTCCTAAACCTGGGTACCCCAACCACAATGAGCGGCATGAGCACCCCAATGTAGTTGGCAAAAATGAACATCCAGAAATATTTGTCCATGAGGAGACCAATGAGAAGCTCATCATTTATCTGTGATCCGTACCATTTGGTGAGGTACTCGCTGAAGGTGAAATATCCAAAAAAAGCTGCCAGAATGAGCATCAGGATCCCGATATTCACAAAATGTTTCCGGGTCAGATACTTTTCCAGTTTATAGATCTTTCTGAATATCCACATGGCAATTACCAGCACCGCTGTTCCGGAGAAAACGGCCGCGATTACGAAGTAAGGTCCGAAGATAGTACTTCTCCATCCCGGCTGCAGCGTTACACTGAAAATCCAGGCCAGTACTGAGTAAACAATAATAGCGATGGCAATTACCATCACTGCCATAATATCTGTAGCATTGTTTAGTCTTCTTTGCTGTTCGGGTGTTCCGGTATATCCAAGGGCTAACCAGCTATACAGTTTTTTTCTCCATCTGGAGATTTTCAATTCCTTGAAATCCCGCAGTGCTGCAATATCCCTGAGCACAGAAAGGTAAAGGAAGATAACACAGCCGATGATATCAGTGGAAATGGCGATAACATCCCATGTAATTGGTGATTGTATCCTGCCAAATAAGATCAGGTATGGCAGCCTGTCTAGCCTTCCGATACAAAGTAAAATATATAATGGGCCTATGAACAGGGCAATGATGGTGATAAATTCTGCCATACGGATCACCGGCTTTCGCCATGAGGTTCTGAAAAGATGCAACGTCCCTGATACCAGGGCTCCTGCATAACTGATCCCCATAAAAAATATGAAGTTTACGATATAGATTCCCCAGACTACATTATCACGCATACCGGTAACGATATGGCCCTGGGTTATTTGAACATATAGGGCATAGAGGCCCCAGAGGATCAGAAGCACAAGGAAGACGATCCAGATATAGAATATTGTTCCGGGCCTTTCAACCTGTTCGCGGAATTCTCTTAACTTGTCAAAACTGGCAGTATTTTTTGATTCCATATCTTACCCCCTGTCTTTAATGTATGGCGTATCCTTGTATCTTTCTTTGATGTCCTCATCAATACTTTCATATCCACGATCGACGGGGAACTGCCTGTTAACCGGCGGCAGGTAGTATACACTTGGCCTGGTACCCAGCCCTTCCAGGTAGCGATATCCTCCGCGGTCACGAATCAGCTCGCTAAAAGCAACAGTTTCGGATCCATTGGTTACGGCATCCTCATCGATATCACCGAAATAGATCACTCCCATAGGGCAGGCCAGCAGGCAATAAGGCAGTTTGTTTTCACGGAGCCGGTCGGCACAAAATACACACTTCGATACCGTACCTTCCTGGCCCGGAACACTGTTTTCCGGATTATATACAATGGTACCATCATATTCCTCATTATGTTTCCAGGCAAAATTCCTGGCGGAATACGGACAGCCGGTCATACAGAATTTGCAGCCAATGCAGCGGTCGTGGTCAACAAGAACAATCCCATCGGTGCGCTTATAGGTTGCCCCAACGGGACATACACTCACACATAATGGGTTATCGCACTGGAAGCAGGGTTTTGGGAACCAGTATGGAGCCGATTTGTCTGAATCCTGCATGAGATACACCTTCATGTATTCATGGTCTTTAGGCAGGTGGTGCCCCTCCTGGCAGGCTTCAACGCATTTGCGTGCATTATAGCACTTGGCCAGGTCGATTACCATTACAAATTTCCTTCCGGGGATCCCTTCCCTGGCCTGCATCTTATACTCCTCCGAAGGCTTGATGTCAGAGGCATCCACCTCTACAAGTTTCCCGTCAGGGGTGAGCAATTTTACTTTTTCACCTGATTTTGACCCACAGGAGCTGAGGATTCCGCTGGCTGCAAATGCACCTGCACCTGCCAGCAATCCTCTGCGGATAAATTCCCGCCTGGGGTTCTCATTCTTGTTTTTGTCTTTTTCCATAAGAAGTGTATTATGGTTCGACTCTAGTGCTTTTCATGGTAACCATTGAACATACTTTTAAAGTTGCTCAGCGGTTTTGCACCGATGGTGCAGAAATATACATGTATTACCATGAACAAGGAGATCACAAATCCTATTATAACATGAAGCATATCGGTGTAGTGAATGCTGTGTTTACCCATTATGTCGTGAAGAAAATATTCAGGATAAAGCAGCATTAAGCCCGTTACGATCACCACCGGCATCGATATGTACATGATTGCTACATAACTGAACCTTTGCAGTGGGTTGAACTTGTTTCTCCTGGTGATCTCAAATGGAGGCTTTTCGCCTTTAAACATTCCATAAGAATAATAGCGGAATTGTCGTGCTACGTTCTTGAAATAACCCTTGATCCTGAACAGGTACTGATTCCCGTTTGGTGTAAATATATTGCCTAAAAGAAAAACGATATAACTTAATGTCAGGATGATCCCTGAAATATCATGAATAGCAACAGCCCAGTCGAAGCGCATAAAGGGATAGGCCGGGTCGGAGTATTGCATGCTGAGCCCGGTTACAATGAGGAGCAGGCATAAGATAGCATTCATCCAATGCCACAACCTTACCCATACAGGATATAAATATAATTTATCTGCCATGGCTATGAGTGTTTTATAGTTAATCTTAGTATTACATGAAATGATATAAATAGTAGTACCAGTCCAAATAAGACAAGGCTAAGCCTGTTCAGGTAATAATTCCTGTTGGCTCCTATTATATATCCTTCCTCCAGCATAGCTGAATTTGAAAATCCAACCAGTGAGCGTTGATCAGTAAATTGCATTTTATACAATGAGGTAAGAAGCCTGGAATTTTTTGAATGACAATCGACACATTTTTTAACGGCCTTTTCTTTTGGAAGGACATTATGCGCCACCATTAAGTCATCACTGATATCAGTATGGCATTCTATGCATCTGACGCTTTTAAAATGAAGTCCCTGATTAGGTAGCCAGCCATGCATATCCAGGATGTTTGGATTATCGACAGTTGTCAGAAGCTGATATCTGTTCACATTCGCATGGCAGCTAAGGCATATTTCGTTATCATAGCGGATAAATTCCTCCATATTATCGTTTGTCCGGGCATTGACCCTATATGTGTGAGGGTCATGGCACATCCAGCAGGTGAACTCTTCGGAATGCTTCGATGAATGGACACTTTTATGAAACTCCTCATCTATTGCCTCGAAATTGTATTGAGCATAGTGTTCATCGCCCCCATGACAGTCGATACATTCATAAATGGGTTCCATGCGAAGTTCTCCGGCATGTGGAAATTCAGCATAATCTTCTGAATGGCAATCAACACAGCGGAAATTCCAATGGTTTGAAACATAAAAATCTGCTGAATCCACAATATGGTAAGGGTTCATTCGTGCTTTAATATCCCTTTCTACCCAGTCATTGTAATAGTAATAATAGGTGTGCCCATGGCATTTCAGGCACTTCTGATTCACCTCCAGGAATTCATATTCACGCTCTTCCTCTTCAATAGGGGTTTGAGACGACAGAGGGCTAATGAAGAATAGTAGAAAGACAAGTGGCAGAAGAGGCAGTCCGAACAGTAGTTTTTTTATCATAGTGTTGAGAATTAGAAAAAAAAGGTGCCACTTGCTAACAAATGACACCTTAACTTTATTCACTAAACTATTTCAATGTTCTGATGTAGTTTATGATCGCCCAGCGATCTTCATCATCAGTGATCTTTTTTTCATAGTTAGGCATTTCTTCCCGTCCGATGATAGACTTATAAAAAAGTTCTCCATCGCTACCTGCCTGAAATTCCTCTGATGAGAAATTACCGGGAAAAGTTTCCAGTTGCTTGGCCTTTGGGCCATCACCCAGACCCTTATTCCCATGACATGATTTGCAATGCTTGCTGTACAGCATTTTCCCAACCTTATTCAGGTCTTCGTCAGCATAAGGGTTTTCCATTTTAATGTATTTGGAAGGGATATCCCATGCTGCGCCTTTTTTCTGACCATCCTGAGGAAAGGCAAAGGCCATGAAGACAAAGGCCAGGACCATGATGCCTGCCAGAGCAAATAAGTTGTTGATCGTTTTCGTTTTCATATGAGTTGATTTAAATAGTTATACAATTATATATATTCGAATACTATGCCATATTTCTTTTTTAGAAACTCCACAGTCGGGTTATCGTAAATCCGAAGAAAAGATCCCCCTTGGTCCAGTCGTTTTGGTTTTCCATCATAATATACTGCGGCGACAGGTCTGTAGAGGAACTTATGAATACCTGGAAGCAGTGAGTGCTGGTAGAAACTTCATAGCCAATACCAAAATTTTGTTGCGGAGCATTGGTCAGGGTAGTATGTTCCTGAATGGCACTAATATTCAGCGGTATACCATAATTAAAGACGATGGATGACTGAGGGCTAACCCTGGCCCTTCCTGAGAAGGTAATCCCGAATTTATCATGCTCCATGAGGGAATCAACACGATTAATATGGGAGAAGTTTCCGGCTACCTGTATCGACAGCCAATCGGTAAATTTGCGGGCAACGATCAATTCAGTGTAGTATGAAAAGCGATTGGTGAATTTATAATCCATTCCAAAGTATTTTTCGCTCCTTCCGTCAATTCCCATGTTCCCGTAGGCGGTAAGGGCAATAGGCATCTTATCATCCCTTGTCTGTTCCAGGATATTGTATTTGATCCTGAAATCTGATAACATCCTGAGTTTGGTGATCCCATATCCCACTGAAAGCTTATTGGTTATGCTGTAGTTTGCTCCCAAACGGATATTGGAAGAACCATAGATCCCGAACAGGTTGGAAATGTTCTCGATTTTATCGAAACGGTGCTCGATAACAAACTCAAGTGTCTTGGCTGTAGGGATATAAACTGTCTGGTAGTCGATTACGGTTGGACAGGAAAAAGGTGCCCTGACGGGTTTACTTTTAACTTTTTCTTTTGGTGCCTCCTGGGCGATGATAAAAGCCGGAAGCAATAAGAAAATAACAAGGATTGTATTAATTTTTTTCATGCGATGAAATTTTGTAATTATCGATTAGTTATTTAATGCTCCCTGTTGTATCCATCCAAGGACAATTTCTTCATCTCCCGGTGTGGTATAGGGTTTCATTGTACCACTTTTCATGGTAGTGTACAGTATGCTTGCTTCAGGTGTGTCTGTATCAACATAGCTGCCATCAATCAGAGCATTATAGGCATTGCCTTCCGAGAGGTCGGGAGCAGTTCCGCCTGCACCATGGCACACATTTGTGTTACAACCATTGTTAAAGATCGGCATGATATCGCCCGAAAAACTCACGTTATCCGGAATGGGCTGTTTTTCCGGCTGGATCCATTCATATTCGCATGAACATAGGATGAACCCGGCAAATGCAAAAAGTAGTACGGTTTTAAATATTTTCATATCTGTATTTTTAATAAAATACGAAAAAAGGCCTCAATTCACAACTGAAGCCTTTTCCCGTAAAGTCAAGTATTATTTACTGTAAGGCTGCAATAGTATTGTCAAGAAGTGTCATGGCATACATATAATTATGTGATCCGCCACTACGGTCTTCCAATACATAGAGGTAATTGTAAACGGCTCCGGCATGCAATGAAGGCATGGTTCCTGGGATAATATGGTTGCCCTCATCTAATCTGCCAAGATCCATAAGGATGACTTGAAGCTCTGTTAGTTTGGTTTCAATTGCTAGATTGGTGGCTTCAATTTTAGCATCAAGGTTGTCAGGATTAGTATGGCATTCAATACAACCTGCTTTATTAACCACATCATGACCATGATATGCGTAAGTCATTCCCATTTGGTGTCCACCAGCTTGTGTACCATATGCAGATGACATGTGGCATTGTTTACAACCACTTTCAATCATGCTGCTGTGTGGGGAGTTTTCGTAACCGCTACCGATTTCATAACCACCGTTACCAATCATCATGCTTCCCTGAGGTCCGTGATGTGGTCCCCAGTAAGGCGATGAAATTTCAATCTCATCTAATGTTCCAACTTCGGGCATTGGATTTGGAGGATTCACCTGGTGGCATTTAGCACAAATGTTTGAAACACCCATATTATATGTGCCCCCATCAGTACGCATAGCTACCGGGTCAGTAAGTGTAAGTGCCCAATCGTCTGCTGTATAGTCCTGGTGGATTTTATGACATGTATAGCAATTCACCGGGGTTGGATTGGCAATCGGAGCCGCAGTTGCATTCTCACCAGTTTCTATAACTTCTTTAAATCCCATGCTTGTGTGACATGGAGCACAGGACTCGGTATTTCTTTCAAAAGTTGATCCTGTAGCATGTGTTGAGGCTTCCCATTGAATTACTTTTCCAAGGAATGCTTCACCAGAGTCGTGGCATTGACCACAGGTGGCTGTGCCATCGGTCCCATTAATTCCATTTTCTCCTGCCGGTCCCGCAGGACCTTCTTTAGTACAACTGGCTACAAAAACGATAAGTGCCAGCGCAGGAATCAGCATTAAGATAGTTACGAGCTTTTTCATATTTCAGTTAGTTTGTTTGGTTTGCTAGATAAATACCTCACAATTTTACCACAAGATGGCTTCATATAGAAATTATAGCCCATGATTTTCATGAGAGTTTTGAGGATATAGGAAGGTCAAATAATCGACAAAATAACAATTAAGAAATGATAAATATCAACAAGGGACTCTTAAGAGCCATAATAAGAGGGTGATATGAAATATAAAAAACAGCCTGCTTGAATCAGGATTAATACTTAGACCAAGTATAAATTATGGAAACTGCGGTTTATCCTGTTTCCCCTATACGGGTTAGTTCTTTCATATTGAGTATTTCGACTACGTTACCCTCCACTTTCATCAAACCCTGATCCTTGAATGTCTTGATCACCCTGATCACATTCTCTTTCGACATTGCTGTGAGGTCGGCAAGGTCCTGGCGGGACAGGGTTAGCAAGAATGGGTTCCGTCCATAGATCTCATCATGCAAAAAGATCAGAGCATCCGCAATACGTCCATGCATTTGCTTTTGTGTCAGGTTGATAAATTTTTTGAAATTCGCGATGGATATCTGGTTGGTCTTTTTGAGCAGGTCACAGGCAAAGGCAGGGTTCCGCTCGATCAGTTCTTCAACGATCTTGGTATCGATCAAACAGGCTGTAGTTTCTTCGATAGCAGCAACCGTGAAGTGATGCCGATAGTCGACGAACATACCGGGACCCCCAATCATCTGAACAGGTTTGGCAAATGATAGGATCAAGTTGCGCTTGTTCAGCCCTTCAATATATATTTTCGCAAGCCCATCAGTGATACAAGCCACATGTGTAAGGGGGGAACCTTGCTTAAAAATAATTTCCCCTTTATTAAAGGTTAACTCATAACGATGCTGATCTACAAGTGCCAGCTCATCATCGTTGAGCAAGGCGAAAATATTATTGCGTTTCTTACAATTCTTACAATTCCTGTAGTGTTCTTTAGTCGACATAGTAGTAGCGTCCTGTTAGATTTTGTGAGGCAGTAGGACAAAAATAAGATAAATATCCGGCAGGATTACTTTATGATAATTTTAATATTGGAAACCTGCGTATTATGCTGGATGTGAAGGATATATGATCCGTCCTGTAAGTCTGATGGTAATAGACACCCTAGCGAGTGATCTCCCTTTTGAGCCTGTGCCGGCTTCGGGGGCAGGCCATTCAAATTCCCATTGGGCCGGATTTAGCGATGTAGCATTGTCCGGTATAACCACCGGGCCACTTGCTGCCGCCACCAAATCCATAAATAAGGACCAGCAGAATAATACTTAAGGGGAAAGAGAGGAGTACCTTATTTATAAAGCTCTGAAGTATCCACAAAGATCAGGTACTCATCAATGAGATCGCCCTGCATTTTGAGGATCACTGAAAAAGGCACTGCCAGCGTCGTATCATCATGGCGGGTATAAGTAACCAATCCGGTGGCAAACCTGGTATCATCTACTTTCCAGTCTTCGATCTGGCTGTGTGCGATGCCCTTAATGCTCTGGTAAAAGTTGTCGAGAAAGCCGCTGATGTTTTCCCTGCCTTCTACTGCGGGAATGTTGGCAAATCGAAATTTTCCGTTCTCGGTCATCATGGCTGCAAGTCCGGCGCCGTTCATGGCATCAACTACGCCATACATGTCTTTGATATAATTATCTGTGCTCATCTATTATGTTATTAATATGGTTATATCAAAAAGCAACACCACAGATCATGGAATGTTCAGCAAGTACCATAAAAAAACTCCCGATTCCCGAGGGATTTTTTTATTCACCTAAATCAGGATTTGACAAAATATCATCGGGGTCGATGGGCAGATTCCTGGCCAGCTTTGAGCGCTCATCCAGTAATTTGTTGATCTCTTCCGTGGCCAGGCCGGGAGCCTTCAGCATTTCATCGATCTTGGCAATGTCGTCAGGCACCTGGATCTCCTTTTCCTCGGTTTCATCCAGGTCGAGATCTCCAATATCGTCGCCCAGTTCCGTCTTCAACTGTTCCACCAGGCTGGCGATCATCCCCTTAACAGGTTCGCCAAATTTGCTCAGTAATTCTTCCGACAACTGCTCGCGCATATTCTCATAATTACCAAGTAGATATTCAAAATTCTGATAAAATGTCTTATCAATACCAGGCATATCGTCAAAAGACGCCTTGTCCTTCAAGCGCTTGAACAACTTGATCAGTAAATCGAGATTATCATTAAATGACCGGTCTTCACTACCCATATTCTTTTTTTTACAAAATTACAGTATAATTATTAAACGAAACCTACTAAAAATCATTGTCTATATTTGTAGACTATAATTATATAAAACTATAACAATGAAAACATCACTTTGGTTTATTATCCTGACAATTTCTATTGGTTTTTCTCTGCAGGCGCAAAACGTGAACAAGAAGATCATGGATGCTGAGCATGAGCAAGAGATACTGATCGGAATATGCAACAGAGATGGCCTCCAGGAAGGTGATTTTGGAAACTATTTCAAGGAAGAATACGAAGCCTATGAGGCTGACCAGGTGATGATCAACAATATTTATAACCTGGATAAGAATACTGATATTACGATTGTTCTGGGTACCTGGTGCCACGACAGCCAGGAGCAGGTTCCACGCTTTTACCGTATTATGGATGAGACGAAGATAGCAGATGATGTTATTTCGGTGATAGGCGTTGACGGTAACAAGACTGGAGGTGAACTTGATATTGAGAGGCTGGGCATTGAACTTGTTCCCACTTTTATTTTTTATCGCAAGGGTGAAGAACTCGGCCGTATCATTGAAACACCGGAGGTTTCACTCGAAGCCGATATGTGGGAAATTATTAAATAGCTTATCGCAACTTAATTAAGGTTTTGAAAATATTTAATACTGTTGACGGTATCCGGGATGAGGTAGTTGCTATGCGTGCAAAAGGCCTCAGCATAGGTTTTGTACCTACTATGGGCGCTTTGCATGAGGGACATCTTTCGCTACTCCATCAGGCGATAGAAGAGAACGACATCAGCATTTGCAGCATCTTTGTGAATCCCATACAATTTAATAACGAGCAAGATCTTTCGAAGTATCCGAGAACCCTCGACGACGACTGTAAAAAACTGGAGAAAGCTGGTTGTGACCTGGTCTTTGCCCCATCGGTGGATGTGATGTACCCGGATGGTGAGAATGAAAAATTTTATTTCGGCCCCCTCGAAGAAGTGATGGAAGGGGCTCACCGGCCTGGACATTTTAATGGCGTGGCCGTGGTGGTGAAACGACTGTTTGAGATATGTTTGCCTCACAGGGCATATTTCGGGGAAAAGGACTTCCAGCAGCTAATGATCATCAAGGTACTGGTGAAGCAGGTGAATATGCCGGTCGAAATTATTGGGTGTCCCATTATCAGAGAGGATGACGGCCTGGCCATGAGTTCCCGTAATGCACGTCTGTCACCGGAAGAACGAGTGAATGCCGCCTTCATCTATAAGGCATTGTCGAAGATCAAAATGCGGGCCGGACAAAAACCCCTTGAAGATATTTTAAGTCGCATCACGGAACGCCTAAATTCTGTTCCGGGAATGAAAGTGGAGTATTTGCAAGTTGCTGATGAAAACACACTTCTACCTATAAAATACTGGGACGATGCCGAAAATATTCGGGTCTTTGTTGCCACTTTTCTTGGTGAAATACGTTTGATTGACAACTTAAAAGTGTAATTTTGCCTCAATATGAATATCGAAGTACTCAAATCGAAGATACACAGGGCTACTATCACAGAGGCCGACCTTCATTATGTTGGGAGTATTGCCATCGACGAAAACTTGATAGATGCTGCTCAGCTGATTGAGAACGAAAAAGTCCATATTTATAATATTTCAAATGGAGAAAGGCTTGAGACCTATGTTATCAAGGGTGAAAGGGGTTCCGGCATTATTTCTCTCAACGGGGCTGCAGCACGCAAGGCAGCTGTCGGCGACCTTGTCATAATAGTTTCCTACGCCAGCATGGATGCGGTTGAAGCTGCATCATTTAAACCAGCTATCATATTCCCTGACGCAAACAATAAAATTTAAGGTATTGGTAAAGAAGGCACTATCTGTTTTTAACTATATGATATTCCTTCTGTTGGGAGTATTGTTCCTCTGGCTAGTTTTCAGGAAACAGGATCCAAAGGAAATCATGGAATCCATTGCAAGTGCGGATTATTTGTGGATCGTGCTTGGGATCATTGCCGGGATATTCTCCCATATTGCCCGCGCTGCCCGCTGGAATATCCTGATCAGATCATTGGGCTATAAACCACGTCTGACAACCACTTTTTATGCAGTCATGACCGGGTATCTGGCCAATACTGCTGTTCCCCGACTGGGAGAAGTTACCCGTTGTGGGGTGCTGAGTAAAAAGCTGAACATTCCGTTTACAGAAGTGCTTGGGACCATGATCGCAGAGCGGATCTTTGACATGATTATACTCCTGTCTCTGATTATTATGGTCATTGCTTTTCAGTGGAAACTGGTAGGCTCCTTCATGAATGAAAAGATCCTTGAGCCTGTTTCATCAAATTTTGAAAGTAATATCGTTCCTATCATTGTGATCATCAGTGTTTTTGTTCTGTTCATCGTACTCCTGGTGATCCTTTGGAAAAAATATCGTAAGCTCCTTCAGCGCTATGCTTTCTTTCGCAAGTTCAGCGAGTTTGCAAAGGGCATGGTTGAAGGTATAAAGACCATCCGCAAGACAAAGAACAAAGCAGGATTTTTATTGTATACCTTAGTCATCTGGGGCATGTATACCCTCATGATATATCTCCCGTTCTTTGCCCTGGAAGCTACTTCCCACCTGACTTTTATTGATGCGTTGACCGTGATGAGCATTGGCAGCCTGGGGATTGTGGCACCTGTTCCGGGAGGCATCGGCACATACCACTGGATCGTGAAGGCGGTCTTGTTTGAACTGTATGGGGTTAGCCCTATGATCGCTGCTTCTTTTGCAACCATCACGCATGCTGCTCAAACCATCATGATCATCGTGGTTGGCGGGCTGTCATTCCTGATGTTATTCCTTCAAAAAAATAAGACTGGACATGAATCATCTTGAACATATTGAATCGAAGATCTGGCACATGAACCAGGAGTTCGAATTGCAACTGGCCGTTTGGCGCTTTCATGAGCATAAGATCGTTTTTACGAATGGCTGTTTTGATCTGCTCCACCTTGGGCATATCGATTACCTTGCAAAAGCTGCAGCCGAAGGAACCCTGATGATTGTTGGTATGAACTCTGATGAGTCGGTGCAAAGGATCAAAGGTGACTCAAGGCCCATTAAGGATGAAAAGTCAAGGGCCATGACACTGGCTGCCGTTGGATTTGTTGGGGCTGTGGTGATCTTCGATGAAGATACACCCGAAAAACTCATCGAGATGGTACAGCCGGATATCCTTGTAAAAGGAAAAGATTACGAAGTTAAAGACATCATAGGTGCCGATATTGTTGAGAAAAAAGGCGGTCAGATCATTACCATGGATCTGGTAGAAGGATATTCAACTTCAGCGATCATAGATAAAATTAGAAATTCTTAATTTTACCTTTCTTCTCGAAATCCTCACCGGGTATGTCCCGGGATAACTTATTGCTATGGCA
Organism: Bacteroidales bacterium; assembly: GCA_029942245.1. Classification (GTDB taxonomy): domain Bacteria; phylum Bacteroidota; class Bacteroidia; order Bacteroidales; family B18-G4; genus B18-G4. The sequence goes on from JAOZTN010000020.1 coordinate 27,650, forward strand.
AAGGCGCAAACTGTATTTTTCTGTCAGAACTGTGGAGCCCAGTCGCCCAAATGGATCGGACGATGTCCGTCATGCGGGGAATGGAATACCTATGTGGAGGAGGTTGTTAAAAAGGAAACCTCAAGGGAATCTTCCATGGGGGAAATCAAATCCTTGAAGAAGAATGCTCCCATACCGATCGAAAAGATCAACAAAGGAAAAGAAGAACGGGTTGATACCGGCACTGTTGAACTCAACAGGGTGCTTGGTGGCGGACTGGTTCCGGGCTCCCTGGTACTTATTGGTGGTGAACCGGGGATCGGCAAATCAACGCTGATGCTGCAGGTTGCCCTGCGGTTTAAAAACAGGAAGATCCTTTATGTAACAGGGGAGGAGAGTGATCAACAGATCAAGATGCGGGCCGATCGTATCGGTTCCGGTAATCCCGATATCCTGATCCTCACCGAGACCAATACCCAGAATATTTTTAAATTCCTCGAACAGCTGCAGCCTGATGTGCTGGTGGTGGATTCGATACAGACCCTCTACACTGAACGCATCGATTCTTCACCGGGAAGCATCTCGCAGGTAAGGGAATGTGCAGCTGAATTGCAACGTTTTGCCAAGCTTACCGACACTCCGGTCATCCTAATTGGACATATTACCAAAGACGGGATGTTGGCAGGGCCAAAGGTGCTGGAACATATGGTTGATACAGTGCTTCAGTTCGAGGGCGACAGGCACTATGAATTCCGTATCCTGCGTTCAGTGAAAAACCGCTACGGTTCCACCTCGGAGCTGGGAATTTTCGAGATGACAGACAAAGGCCTGAGGGAGATTAGCAACCCGTCGGAAATACTGATATCTCAACGCGATGAGGATGTGAGCGGCGTTGCTGTGGCAGCCACCATCGAAGGTCAGCGTCCTATGCTGGTTGAGACCCAGGCACTGGTTGGATCGGCCGCCTATGGAACACCTCAGCGTTCGGCAACCGGATATGATGTAAAACGGCTGAACATGTTGCTGGCAGTGCTTGAAAAACGGGCCGGTTTCAAACTGGGGGTCAAGGATGTTTTTCTGAATATTGCCGGAGGTATACGGGTAGATGACCCGGCCATCGACCTGGCCATCATCAGCGCTGTGATGTCGTCCAATGCCGACATTCCTATTCCGCAGCATTATTGCTTTGCCGGCGAAGTAGGGCTATCGGGTGAGATCAGGGCGGTAAACCGTATTGAGCAAAGGGTGGCTGAGGCAGATAAACTGGGATTCGAAAAGATATTTGTTTCGAGCTATGCCAGGAAAAGCATCGATCAGAAAAAGTATAAAGCAGAAATAGTATTTGTGAAGAAGATCGAAGATCTGATCAGAGCATTATTCGGTTAATAGCCCCTTCCTATGAAAAGAATCATCTCATATAATGTCAATGGCATCCGCGCCGCGATAAAAAAAGGCTTTCTGGAATGGATGACAGCCGTAGATGCCGACATCATATGCCTGCAGGAAACAAAAGCACAGATCGAACAAATTCCTGTACTTGAGATTGAGGCCCTCGGGTATAGAACGTATTGGTATTCAGCTCAGAAAAAAGGTTATAGCGGTGTTGCTATCCTGAGCAAGGAAACGCCTGACCATATTGAATATGGTATGGGGATAAAGAAATATGATGATGAAGGCCGTTTTATCAGGGCCGACATCGGCGATCTCAGCGTAGTAAGTGCTTACCATCCCTCAGGCTCGAGCGGGGAGCTGCGCCAGGCCTTTAAAATGGAATGGCTGGATGACTACCGGAAATATGTGGACGAACTGAAGAAAACCAGGCCCCGACTGATCCTTTCAGGCGACTATAATATCTGCCATAAGCCCATTGATATTCATGATCCGGTTAGAAATGCGAAAAGTTCCGGTTTCCTGCCGGAAGAAAGGGAATGGATCAGTAACTTTATTGATAGCGGCTTTATCGATACTTTCAGGCACTTCAATGATGAGCCGCACCACTATTCATGGTGGAGTTATAGGGCCAATGCACGGGCAAAAAATCTTGGATGGCGTATCGATTATCATATGGCCAGCCAGTCGCTCAGTGACAAGCTCAAACGTGCACTCATACTGCCCGATGCCCATCATTCAGACCACTGCCCCATCCTTCTTGAGATAAACGATTGATGCTAATCGGCCCTAACCATTGCTCACCACCTATATCGCAATTTTATCTATATTCGTAACTTCTAAATTATCTTCATGAAAAGAGCAGCTGTATGGCGGCGATTCCTGATCTGGCGCATTAAAAATATGAGTCAGCAAAACCTCATCATGATCCTGAGTGTGATTATCGGTGTGCTGGCCGGATTGGGCGCGGTTGTGATTAAGAACGGGGTACACCTGATCAAATCACTGCTCACTTCCAACGTCGTTGTCAACTATCAGAATTACCTCTTTTTTGTTCTCCCTGCAGTAGGGATCCTTATCGCCACACTTTATATTCGTTTCGTGGTCAGGCAACATGTCGGACATGGCATTCCGAGTGTACTATTTGCAATATCAAAAAACCACGGGGTAATCAAACGGCATAATATTTTTTCTTCCATCATCACATCTGTTTTTACGGTTGGTTTTGGCGGGTCGGTAGGTTTGGAAGGCCCGACTGTAGCTACAGGAGCGGCCATTGGTTCTAACCTGGGACAGATGTTCAGGCTGAATTATAAGCAGATCACACTCCTGCTTGGATTGGCCAGTGCAGCAGCCATGTCGGCCATCTTCAAATCACCCATCGCAGCCGTAGTATTTGCCATCGAAGTGATCATGATCGACCTTACGTTAGCATCGGTGATCCCATTGCTTATTGCTTCCGTTACAGGAGTACTTACTTCGTATTTTTTCCTGGGACAGGCAGTGATGTATCCCTTCGATATCAGGGCCGTTTTTCATCTGGAGGACCTCCCTTATTTCATCCTCCTGGGACTGCTGGCCGGATTGGTGTCGGTATATTTTACGAAGATGTACATCTTTATTGAATCAGGATTTAAAAGGATAAAAACCTGGTATGCCAGGTGGATCGTAGGGGGTGTCGTCCTGGGAGGTCTGATCTTCCTGTTTCCATCATTGTATGGTGAAGGTTATGAAGCAGTGAACGCATGCCTTCAGGGCGATTACAGTCCGCTTTTCAACAACAGCCTCTTTTATGGTATGCAGGATGAGATCATCATGGTGTTTGTGCTCTTTTTGCTGATCATCTTTTTTAAAGCTATTGCCACTTCGGTAACATTTGGTGCCGGTGGGATAGGTGGAATATTTGCCCCAACCCTATTCATGGGGGCATTTACAGGACTCTTCTTTACAACATTCTTAAAATATCTGGGTGTCAATAATCTGAATTCATCCACTTTTGCCCTGGCGGGTATGGGCGGGCTGATCGCAGGGGTTTTGCATGCCCCTCTCACGGCCATATTCCTTATTGCTGAGATCACATCCGGCTATCAGCTGTTTGTGCCCCTGATGGTGACTGCTACCATATCTTATGCTACCATAAGGATATTCGTAAAAAATTCTGTTTATACCCATCAGCTGGCGCGAAGAGGTGAACTTATTACCCATCATAAAGACAGAGCCATCCTGAGTATGATGACCGTGGGCAAGTTGATCGAACGGGACTTTAGAACCGTAGGTCCTGACGATAAGCTGGGTGACCTGGTGAAGGTTGTCGCCGAATCAAAACGAAACATCTATCCGGTTATCGATGAAGATGGTGTGTTTTGCGGCATCATCGTACTCGACGATATTCGTAATATAATGTTCAAACCCGAGCTATATGACGAAAAATCAGTGGGAAGCCTGATGTTTATGCCGGGTACCTCTGTAGCCCCCGATGAATCCATGGAAGAGGTTGCCAAAAAGTTCCAGCAAACAAGTAACTACAACCTGCCGGTGCTCAAAGACGGCAAATATATCGGCTTTATCTCCAGGGCCAATGTCTTTTCTGAATACAGGAAATTACTGAAGGACTTTAGTGAAGATTAGGATGTGCGGTGTGCGGTGTGCGGTGCGCGGTTCGCGGTATGCGGTATGCGGTATGCGGT
>JAOZTN010000020.1:31804-38282 GCA_029942245.1 Bacteroidales bacterium
CGTGGTGTGCGGAAGTCTTAGAAGAGGGAGAAGCGGACGTAGCGTTTGGGGTTCACCCTCAGGTCTTCGAGAAGAAGATGAAGCTGTTCTGCTGACGTTTGTAGATCATTATACAGATCATCATCATTCACCAGCATCCCAATGCTACCTTCTCCATTGTCGATCTTCTCAACGATATCGGCTACATCGCCAACTACGCGATTGATGTTAGCAAAGGTCTGTGGGATCTCGGCCTTGGCCAGAGAGTCGGAGAGGACTGAGAAATTGGCCAGGATATTGTCAATATTCTCTTCGTTTTCACTGATTGTTGTCGTAATGGATTCGAGATTTGCCATGATCTCCCCAAATCTGATCTTCTCAGCTGCTATCATCTGGTCGAGGTTGTAGGAGGCATTTTCGAGGTTCTCGAAAGTTGCCTGTACGCTGGCCAGGCTACTGGTAAGGTTTTCTCTGGCTTGTTCATTAAAGATCTGCTTGATCACGGTCACAACGGAGTCGATAGAGACGATCAACTCTTCCGCTTTGGCTTTTAAAGGCTGGATCTGCTGGTTTACTGCCTCCTTGAGGCTGGCTTCCACCCGGGTAAGCAGGGTATCATTATTCACAGTCAGGATTGAGTCCGTGCCCAGTTTCAGGTCTATGGCTTTGGATCCCATGAGGTCAGAGCTGTAAATAAGCGCTACCGAATTTTTTGGTATGGGAAGAGCCGTTTCTATAGTAATCTCGACGATGATATTACCTGAAAATTCCGGATCGAAATAAATATCGGTTACCTGTCCTACTTTGAGTCCGTTGATGGAAACAGGATTGGCCTTTGAAAGGCCACTGACCCGCTCATACACAGCATACAATACCCTTTGCTCCTTAAATAGGTTAAAGCCTTTTAAAAAGCTAAAACCCCAAATAAATAAGGCCAGTGCTACGATGAACACAAGTCCGATGCCGATCTCTCTTTTATACCTCAAACCAAATAGGTTTATAACAAAGTTAACATATTTTACCACAAAATATTCTTTGAGGCTTCATAAAATATGTGAAATCGCTATCTATTGCCCTGTCAGCTCCCTGGCCTCATCTACATCGATGCGTTCCTCGTTTTCGAAAGCAACAATGAAGGCATCGCTATACTTTTTAAGGCCCCGGATCTTGTTTTGCAGCTTGATAGCTTCAGAAAAGGAAGTGAGATTACCTGAAGTATACTTATACGTGCCATTATGCCGGTATACCCTCACATCATCTATTTCTTTGAATTTATTGAGAGATTTTTCTTTTGATGAAGAGGCAAATTGCACCCTGAAAACAATTTCATCCTTCACAATGGGTTGCTGATCGATAGCCATTGTTGCCCTGTTTCCCGGGTCTTCGATCATTAACTTGTATTCTTTAAATGCCCGATAGATGGCTGAGGCGATATAGGATTGCCCATCATCCGAGCGCAGATACTTTTCATCATTGGCGTTGGAGAGAAAGCCGGTTTCCACCAGGATACCCGGCATGGCGGTTTTGTAGAGCACCCAGAACCCGGCCTGCCAAACCCCGCGATCCTTCAGCCCGGCCCTTTCTCTGAACTGGTCCTGTACCGTGGATGCCAGGATAAGGCTGCTTTCCAGATGGGCATTCTGGAAGAGGGTGAGGGTGATGTAATCTTCATCCCTGCTGGGATCAAAACCATCATACATGTCAGAATAGTCTTCCTCCTTCAGGATGGCAGCATTTTCCAGTTTTGCCACCTCAAGATTGGCCTGGCTCTTATGTAACCCCATCACATAAGTTTCAGTGCCATAGGGCTTTGAAGAATTATTTGCATTGCAGTGTATAGAGATAAAAAGATCAGCTTCATTATCATTGGCGATCCGGGCCCGGTTATGTAATTCGACGAAAACATCCGTTTTGCGGGTATATATCACTTCCACATCCGGCAGGTTCTTCTGGATATAATTACCTGTTTTCAGCGCAATGGAAAGGGCGATGTCTTTTTCCTTAGAATATTTGCCAACAGCACCCGGATCTTTTCCGCCGTGGCCGGCATCGATCACTACCTTGCGTACCTTTTGCTGTGATACGCCTTCCATAGGGAAAAAGAGGGTGAGGCAGATTATACCAAAAATTGCAAGGATACGTTTCACCTAAGGAATAATTTAGTTAGTTTTACATTATAAAACCGGCAGTAAACAAGCTGTCCGGGAATTTATACTGACTTAGCTGATAATACAAAAATAGTACTTAATTCATCGTCAACAAACTTGATTTGTTCACCAATTTATTAACAGTTTACCGGCTGATATATTGCCTCCTGACCACGGGCTTGCTTCTGTATGCCGGTATAACTACAGCGCAACAGGAAAAAGCATTGCATATTCCTGATAGCCTAAACGGTGAACAACTTAGTACCCTCCCTGATACTCTTTTGATCAAAGCGGATACCCTCTTTACTGCTGATTCGCTGATAAACATCGACAGTTTGCCGGCTTATGAGCGGCCTACCGGGATTTCCCCGAATGCACTTCAATACCGTGTCGATTTTAAATCGGAAGACTCCCTGTACTTCGATATGCAAAACCAAAGGGTGTATATGTACCAGGAGGCTAACCTCAGCTATGATGACATTAATCTGAAGGCCAACTATGTTGAGATGGACTTCAACAAAACGGAGGTGTATGCTTCCGGACTGGAAGATTCTACCGGTAAATTCAGGGGGCAGCCCATATTTCTGCAGGGCGAGTCTGAATTCCGCTCTGAAACCATGCGCTATAATTATGATAGTAAGAAGGGCTTGATAAAAAATGTGGTGACCCAGGACGGACAGGGTACTATACGTGGCAAGGTGATCAAAAAGATGCCCAACAACGAGGCTAATATCAAGGGAGGCTCTTATTCGACCTGCCCGAGCTGTGAGAACAGGGATTACGAATTCAGGTATTTTAAGTCGAAGGTCATCCCCAATAAAAGAATTGTTACGGGGCCTGCTTTCCTGGTGATAGAGGATGTGCCTACCCCGCTTTTTCTGCCATTCGGATTCTTCCCGATCAACAAGACTAAGCACTCGGGTATCATATTGCCAACCTGGGGTGAGTCGGCCAACAGGGGATTTTATTTTGAGAGCGGGGGTTATTATTTCGCAATCAACGACTATCTCGACTTTAAACTGGTGGGCGATATTTATACCCATGGAAGCTGGGCGGTAAAGCCTTCCACGAGGTACAGGAAACGCTATAAATACACCGGGTCTTTAAACTTTTTATATGCGATAAACATCACCGGTGAAGAAGGGACACCTGATTATCGTCGCGATAGGGATTATCAGATACGCTGGCGCCATGTCCAGGACAAGAAGGCACGACCAAACAGTAACTTCACTGCGAATGTGAACATCCGAAGCAGCAAATCGAATTATTATAACCCCACTACAGCACAGGACTACCTCTCAAATACTTTTCAGTCGAGTATAGCCTACCAGACAAGCTTTGCGGGGAAGTATTTTCTGACCCTGAATGCCAATCACAGTCAGAATACGAAGACAAATCTTATGACACTTACATTGCCGGAAGTATCTTTTAACGTGAACAGGTTTTATCCCCTGCGGAAGAAACAGCGTTCAGGCAAAATGAAATGGTGGGAAGATATCAGCGTCAACTATACAGCCAACATGAAGAATACGGTGACCATCGCAGACAGTCTGCTGTTTGAACCGGAGACCTGGGATAAGGTGCAGAACGGTATCAAACATAGCATCCCTATCAGCAGTTCTATTAAGCTTCTCAAGCATTTTACCTGGACCAACTCCATCAGTATGAATGACAGGATGTACTTCAAGACGATCAGGAAGGACTGGGTAGATACCTTATTTACAGGAAATGATACTGTGCCAGGTTATGTAAAACAGGATACCATCAGTGGCTTTAGCAATGCCTTTGATGGAAGCTTTTCATCTTCCATTTCAACCAAGATCTATGGGATGTTTCAGTTTGGGAAGAAGTTTCCTATACAGGCCATCCGTCATGTAATGACCCCAAGGGTGTCGTTCACTTATACCCCCGACTGGGGCGATCCGAAATGGGGTTATTATAAGTCATATTACGATCCTAGCCTGGATGAAGATGTGGAATATTCTATATATGAAGGTTCTATATACGGAGGACCGCCGGGTACCAACTCAGGCCGGGTTAACTTTTCGCTGAGCAACAACCTTGAGATGAAGGTCCGGTCGAGGAAAGACACGGTCACCGGCTTTAAAAAGGTCAAGCTCATCGAAGATTTTACAGTGTCGACGTCATATGACATGGCCAAAGATTCCCTGAACTGGTCGAAGCTTAAACTAAGTGGACGGACCACCCTCTTCAAGGGTTTCGACATCAGGTATTCCAGCAGCTTTGATCCCTATATCCTGGATTCGGCAGGTTCACGTAACCTGGCCCAGACCGAGTGGAAGGTAAACAAGCGCTTGCTGCGCCTTGTGAATACGAACTGGGAATTCGCTGCCAACCTTCGACTGAATCCCGAATTCTTCAAAAAGAAAGGCGAGGGCGGAGAGCCGAAAAAAAGCAGGAAAGATGAACTGAATGATTTCATCGATGAATTGGACAGGTATGATGAGTCGGAGAGTATTTATAACAATTACGATGATTATATCGACTGGGATATCAAGTGGAACCTTAACATTACCTATAACCTCAGGTACACCGTAATTCCCAGGTACATTAACCAGGTGAAAGTAGAAAAAACGGAAAGCATAATACAGACGTTGGGTGTGAGCGGAGATTTTAATGTGACTCCAAAATGGAAAATCGGCTTTCGTACCGGCTGGGATTTTGAGGCTGCGGACCTTTCGTACACTTCCATCAACATCTACCGCGACCTGCATTGCTTCGAGATGCGTTTCAACTGGATACCAATCGGTGGCCGCCAATCATGGAACTTTGCCCTCAATGTCAAGGCCGATATGCTCAAAGACCTCAAATTACAACGGAAGCGTGATTTCAGGGATTTTTAAAATAGGCGTCAGGCGTCCACTGTCAACTTATATCTTCACCTCAGTACCTATACCAGCAGCAACTGCCTTATCAAATACCAGCTTCGCAGTAGCAGCATCCTGTACTGCCAGCCCGTTGGACTTGAAGATGGTAATCTCATCATCTGCAATGCGACCCTTCATTTTTCCGTTAACCACTTCGCCTATCTCAGCATAAAAGTGTGACTCTTCGATCTCTCCTGCTTCCAGGGGGATCATAATGTCACCGGCCTCGTTGAAGCAGGCCTCCTTTGAATCACCAATGAATTTTGATCTTTTAATGATCTCTGTATCCAACTCACGCGCATTTGGTGTATGGCTGCCAATGCCATTGATGTGTGTGCCTGCTTTTACCTTCGACCCATCGAAAATGGGGGTTGGTGAGGATGTTGCTGTACAAAGGATATCCGCTTGTAAGAGCTCCTCAGGATCAGTGGCAACCACGACTTCAATGCCCAGCTTGTCGTGCATCAATTCTGCGAATTTTTTGGAAGCTTTTGTATTTATATCATAGGCCCATGCTTTGCTGATGTTGCGAACCTCACATACAGCCCATAGCTGCATCTGAGCCTGCACGCCGGTACCATAGATTCCTGCTGTCATGCCCTGTTCATCGCGGGCCAGGTACTTTGTGGCTACACCGCTGGCGGCACCCGTACGCATAGCTGTAAGAAAGCCACCATCCATGATGCAGGTCACATCACCGGTTTCAGGATCCTGTAAAAGCACCTTCCCAATGGTTGTAGGCAAATTGGCCTTCACCGGGTTGTCTTTATAAACAGTAACAACCTTGCAGGCCAGGGCTTTCATCTCTTTGAGGTAGGCCGGCATATAGAGTGATAGCCCTCCCGGGGGTTTAATATTCGAACGCATTGGCATATCGGCAGTGCCGTTGGCCAGCTCGGCAAAAGCGGCTTCCACCATTTCAATGCAGTCTTTCATATTGAGGACTTCAGAAACTTCTTCTCTATTCAGGATTAATGTCATGATCTTGGGGGTTTTGGTTAGACGTATAAATGTAATAAAAAACCGTAAATTTGCTTCTTTCCATCAATATGAATTTATTGCCATGAAAAAACCAGTTAATATTTCCGATGCCCCTAAGCCTATTGCTCCATACAGTCAGGCCATTCTGACGGGAAATACCTTATATGTTTCCGGACAGATAGCCATCGATCCCTATACCGGGAAACTGGTAGATGGTGGTGCCTCAGCACAAACTAAAAGAGTGATGGAGAACATCAGGGCCATATTGAAGGAAGAAGGCATGGATTTCAGCCATATTGTAAAGTGCTCCATCTTCATGTCAGATATGAGTATTTACAAAGATGTGAATGAAGTCTATGGTACTTATTTTGACACTGATCCACCGGCGCGGGAAGCTATGGCCGTTAAAGGGCTGCCCATGAATGTGGATGTGGAAATATCATGTATTGCGAGTAACCAGTAAGCAGTAAGCAGTAAGCAGTA
>JAOZTN010000021.1:0-9790 GCA_029942245.1 Bacteroidales bacterium
TAAATAGGTATTCAAATATAGTATATATTTAGATATAAAGTTAAGTCTTTGTCGTTTTATTTCTTAAAAGATCCAGTTTAACAGTATAATAGGGGTTGTTAGGATATGTATTTTATGTTATACAGAAACATAAAGAAGGGAACGCTGAACTTTGAACTCAGAAATTGAGATTCGGAAAATCTTGAAAGATATCTTTTGTAATATAGCGTCAGAGATAGGCTAAAAACCTACGAGGTTTAATACATGCACAATTTTACAATTTAATGATTTTTCCGGTTGAATGGCAACCATCAGCATCAAGTACCCTATAAAAATATATTCCTGGTTCAAAATGACCTACATTAATAGAATTCAAATTTGAGTAATTCTCATAGCTAAGAACCATTTGACCACTTTGGTTGAATATCTTTATTAATGACAAATCATTATTAAAGGCGATTTTATTGGTGCACGGGTTTGGGCTCACTAAAATATTAACATCATTTATTTCTCTCTCCTCATTAATTGAGGTTACCAGACCATTTTCATCAGTCTTAATTAAATACAGGTCATAATCATAACCAGGAATGTTATAATCATATCTAATTCCGGAAATAATACATCCTCCATCATCTGTAGCGTTTATTTGATAGGATGAATACATCACATCTCCACCAAAATGACGCTCATATATTGTATTCAAACTTGAATCAAATTTTGTTAGTACAATCCATGATGGCATGCTCTGGAACCAATCATCATAGTTTTTAGTCCAGGTGAAAAGGATGTTGTTGATATCCAAATAGTCAAAATTCCTATCCCATCCCGGATAACAGATAGTATCAGGTATGTGAGCGAAATCCACTTCATTTAAGATAGAAAATGAGGTATCCATCTTCTTCAAACCAGCTCCCTGAACTGATGAATAATTAACCGAAATAATTTTCTTTCCACTTATAAAGAACTCATGATCACTAATCCACCTAACTGTATGAGAAGAATGAAAACGTTCATCTGGCACTTCCACAACTTGCTCACGGATGAAGGAACGATTGTAGTATGCTCCACATGTGTGATAACTTGGATAAGAAGGATAATTCCCTTCACCAAAAGAAATATATCCACTTGAATCAGGTTTGATTAAGAAATCAAATACTAATTGCGGATAGTCTATTGTCTCAACGGCCATCAAAATACTATCCCCCTGTTGATTACACCGGAATTCAAATGGATCAGCATCAAAATTCTTAAATTCATTTAGAGCCGATCCAAGAACTACAATATTACTATCTAAATCTATTTTTGTGTTAAAGTCTCCAAGGACATGGATATCAGAAATCGAATAGCATTTTCGCCATTGAAAGTTTAAATCAAAATCGAAGGAACAGATCATTATCGATGTTAATCCTGACGAAATTGGTCCGATTCCTCCGAAAGCCAGATAATTACTCTCAAGTTTAATAATATCACTAAATAAGCAAGTGCTGTCTGGGAAAGAATAAGTCACATTTGTAACTAGCTCACCAGAAGCACTTACTTTTAATAAAATCCCACTATACACGTTAGTATTCACATCAAGAGAAGCACCGGCAATAACATAGTTACCCTGATCGTCAATAATTAAGTCGCCAGGGACTTCAAAATTGGGCATTTGGATTCGAAGCTCGAAAGAATTTTGACCACAAATAATCAAGCCTATCAGTAAAAAGGTAATAATAGTGGTTATTTTAGCCATAAGCTTTCGAATGTGGTTAACTAATTCTGCTCAAAGTTCCTAGAAAATGATTGACTAAAGTGGTGAAGGACTTGTAGTTGTGTAATCGATTTCCCCATACCAAATATCTAGCGTATGCCGTCTCCCATAATAAGATGGAGCTCCATTAAGATTATCTCCTATAACATTAAGCGTAGTTAAGTCAAAGCCTGCTGGCTCTAAGTAATCAACTATATGGTCAATACCATTGCTGCTAAGATAATAATTTAGTTCATCATCCTCTAAACAAGGCTCCGTAGTTATCGGAGAACCCTGAGTATAACGAAAGAGTCTGTATTCGCCATTTGGATTATTTTGATCTGGGTAATCCATTGGTATCGCATATTCATTACTTTCAACACCAGTGAAATATACACGATAATTAGGATCAGTTGCGACAATTGGATTCATATATTTGTATTCCAATTCTGCAGCCACATCTGACAATGTGGCATTGTTAGGCCCACAACCACCAAGGTCCCACCCCCAGATCCAATGGTCGTCATCTCCAAAAGCCGCGTAATTCCCACCCCCAGACCCGCTACCAATAGCCGAAACTAATCGAAGAACGATTCTGCCATTTGAGTTGCTTACTAATGAAACATCGGTTGCAATTAAGTGCTTTGTGGTTCCTGAAATGTTATCCCAATGCACCCCCAGACTATCTTCTAGTTCACTATAGGCGGTAGTGACGTCAGAATCATCTACCTGATTATTTCTATTCAATGAAATGCTAATAAATGAGGAGTCAAATATTTGCACGGCAAAAGATGAATCCCAAATACTATAAGTGTAATTTAGTGTTGCCTCAATATACCAAATCGTGCTATCGACGGTGTATTCGCCACTAGTCTTTGTTGGGTTGTTCATTTTATCAATAAAGGAATGTATCCTTTTCTCAACTTTACAAATATGAATTGGTGATTGGCCTGTTTGGGAAACAGGAGGACTGTCTAAGTTCTTTTTACACCCACAGGTGAGGCTCAATACTAATAGTATAAGCGTTATTTTGCTAAAAGTTTTCATAATTTGAGTTTTCTTGGTTTATCAAATCTTGATTTCATATCTAGCCGGCCACGCTATCTAAAAAGTCTTATCTTTGCCTTTAACCCCCTTTCTTTGTTGGTTTGTATTTCCATTTCGAGATGTTAATATTTGTCATCAATTAAAAGGGGTTTCTTTAATCCCCATCATTGTTCGCGCAATTACAATGATCAGCACTTTGAATAATGCTTTGACGAAGTAGACTTTTAATTCTCTCCTATTTGTTGAAGAAACAGGTACACAAATATACTGATAAGTTAAATGTGAAGTCAAGTTTTTGTTCTTCTCTTTTTTATCAATTATTAAAAGGGTTTGAAATACAGCGTGTAAAAGATAAAATTTGGCTTCAGTCTGTTTAATGTTTGATTTTTTACCCACAGAGACACTGCTTGCAGTGCCAGAGGCACACAAACACCAGGTTTCACAGTTATTATTTCTGTGTTCCTCTGCCCTTGTGTCCCAGACCCATCAATACGTAATACGTAGTACCTGATACGTTATACACATTTTTTTCCTATTTTTGCCCCTCGTAAAAACAGGCGATAAACAATTCAATGGCAAAGAAATACAGGGAATATAAGCAGCTGAACCTTACCGAAACAGGGAAAGAGATTGGTAAGTACTGGGAGGATCATGAGGTGTTTAAGAAGAGCCTCGAGATCAGGAAGGGTCACGAGCCTTTCATTTTTTATGAAGGTCCCCCATCTGCCAACGGCAAACCGGGCATTCATCATGTCATGGCCCGTGCCATTAAAGATATTTTCTGCCGCTACAAAACACAAAAAGGATTTCTTGTTGAGCGCAAAGCGGGATGGGACACTCACGGCTTGCCTGTTGAGATCAGCGTGGAGAAAACCCTGGGCATCACCAAAGAAGATATAGGAAAGAAGATCAGCGTAGAAGAATACAACCAGGCCTGCCGTACCGAGGTGATGAAGTACAAAGATCTCTGGGACGAGCTAACCGTGGAGATGGGATACTGGGTCGACCTCGACAACCCGTATATCACTTTCGATAATAAGTATATAGAAACTGTATGGTGGCTGCTGAAGAAGCTTTACGATAAGAAACTCCTTTATAAGGGCTATTCCATCCAACCATATTCCCCGGCTGCCGGAACAGGACTGAGCTCCCATGAGCTGAACCTGCCGGGATGCTACAAAGACGTGAAGGATTCAACCGTAGTAGCACAGTTCAAGGTGGTGAAGGATGATAAATCAGATTTTCTGTTCAAAGAAGATCACGGCGATGTTTTCTTCCTGGCATGGACCACGACTCCCTGGACACTTCCTTCGAACACAGCTCTGGCAGTAGGGAAAAAGATTACATATAACCTTATTCAAACATACAACGCCTATACCGGTCTGCCAATTACTGTTGTTGTGGCGAAAGAACTGTTCGGAAAATATTTCCCGGAGAAAAATGCAGAACTGGCCCTCGAAGATTATGAAGCAGGGCAGAAAGCCATCCCATTTAAGGTGATCGGTGAATTCAGCGGGGCTGAACTCAATGGGATCGATTATGAACAACTCCTCCCATATGCACAACCGGAAGATGGTGACGCTTTCCGTGTGCTTACTGCCAATTTTGTAACAACTGAGGATGGTACCGGCATGGTACACATCGCCCCGAGCTTTGGTGCAGATGACTTCAAGGTTGGACGTGAAAATGGCATCGGTTCACTAACCATGGTTGATAAGCAAGGACGCTTTATTGATGCCATGGGAGAATTTGCGGGACGTTATGTGAAGAACGAATATGCCGTTGACTACGATCCTGAAAATGCCGATGACCCTGTTGATATTGACATCATAGTTAAACTTAAAAAAGAAAATAGGGCTTTTAAGACCGAGAAGTACGAGCACTCCTATCCGCATTGCTGGCGTACCGATAAGCCCATCCTTTACTATCCGCTCGATAGCTGGTTTGTGAAGACCACAGCTTATAAAGACCGCATGCTGGAGCTGAACAAGAATATTAATTGGAAGCCTGCAGCTACCGGAACGGGCCGTTTCGGAAACTGGCTGGAAAACCTTGTCGACTGGAACCTTTCCAGATCCAGGTTCTGGGGTACACCACTGCCTATCTGGGTAACCGAAGACAGGAGTGAAGAGATCTGCATCGGCTCTGCCGAACAGCTGAACGAAGAGATAGAGAAATCCATTGCAGCCGGATTCATGGATAAGAACCCGATGGAAGGGTATAAAACGGGTGATATGTCGAAGGAGAACTACGATACTTTCGACCTGCACAGGCCTTTCGTCGACAATATTGTACTTGTTTCTTCCGCAGGGAAGAAGATGATGCGCGAACCTGATCTGATCGATGTATGGTTCGACTCAGGTGCTATGCCATATGCTCAGTTCCATTATCCGTTTGAGAACAAAGAGATGGAGAAGTATTTCCCATCAGATTTTATAGCCGAAGGTGTTGACCAGACCCGTGGATGGTTCTTTACCCTTCATGCCATTGCAGTGATGCTTTTCGACAGCGTATCGTTCAAGGCCTGTGTCTCCAATGGACTGGTGCTGGATAAAGAGGGCAACAAGATGTCGAAAAGGCTTGGTAATGCCGCCGATCCCTTTGAGACCATCCACAAGTATGGTCCGGATGCCACCCGCTGGTATATGATGACAAATTCCCAGCCCTGGGATAACCTGAAATTCGACAGCGATAACATCAGGGAAGTACAGCGGAAATTCTTTGGGACACTGTACAACACCTATAATTTCTTTGCGCTTTACGCGAATATTGATGGCTTTACTTATGCCGAAGATGATGTTCCGGCAGAGGAACGCCCCGAGATCGACCGCTGGATACTTTCTGAGCTGAATACACTGATTGGACTGGTTGATGATGCATATAATAACTATGAGCCCACCCGCGCCGGCCGTGCCATTGTTGAGTTTGTGAACGACCACCTCAGCAACTGGTATGTAAGGCTGAGCAGAAGGAGGTTCTGGAAAGGCAGTTACAGCGCCGACAAGATCTCAGCTTATCAGACACTTTATAAATGCCTGCAAGTGGTGGCAAAATTATCTGCCCCCATTGCTCCGTATTATATGGATCGCCTCTTCATCGACCTGAACGCGGTGACAGGGAAAGAGAAGATGGATTCCATCCACCTGACTGATTTTCCCGTCAAGGACGATAGCCTGATCAATAAGGATCTTGAAGAGCGCATGCAGATGGCTCAGAAATTCTCTTCCATGGTATTATCCCTCAGAAAAAAATCTAATATCAGGGTCAGGCAGCCGCTGAACAAGATTATGATCCCGATACTCGATAAAAAGTTTGAGCGCCAGCTGAAAGATGTGCAGAACCTCATACTTTCAGAAGTAAATGTGAAGGAAGTCGAATATCTTCAGGATACTATCGGAGTGCTGGTAAAAAGTATCAAGCCAAACTTCAAAGCTCTGGGGCCGAAGTATGGAAAGATGATGAAGCAGATCGCTGCAGTAGTGAATGCCTTTACCCAGGACGATATTGCCCGCATTGAGCAGGATGAAAAATACATGATCGAAATTGAGGGGCAGGAGCTGGAAATATTGCTGAGCGATGTGGATATTATTACGCAGGATATCCCCGGCTGGCTGATCGCCGGAATGGGCAATTTAACAGTTGCTTTAGACGTTACCCTCACACCTGAATTGATCGAGGAAGGGATTGCCAGAGACCTGGTTAACAGGATACAAAACCTGCGTAAGGACAAGGGCTTTGAGGTAACCGATAAGATCAGATTGAAAATTGAAAAAAACACTGAAATAAGTGATGCAATTCAGAACAATTATGATTATATTTGTTCAGAGACCCTGGCCGAATCACTTGATCTGACGGAAAAGCTATCCGATGATGATATCATCCGAATTGAACTGGCAGACAAGCTCGAAGCCAGTCTGATCATAGAAAAGGTCTGATTGTAGCAAACCAAATACCAGAAGTTATGGCAAATAAGGAGCAAACAGAAAAGAAAAGGACGCGGTTTTCTGATGAAGAACTGGCAGAATTCAAAGCGATCATAGATAAAAAGCTGGAAAAGGCAAATAACGATCTACAATTGCTTACAGAAGCATATACCAATGCTAATGATCACGGAACCAATGATACTTCCCCAACCTTTAAGGTCCTTGAAGAAGGTTACCAGGTGTTGTCGAAGGAAGAAAACAGCAGGCTTGCTGCACGCCAGAGCAAGTTTATCCAGAACCTGGAAAATGCGCTGGTCAGGATTGAGAATAAGACCTATGGTATTTGCAGGGCCACCGGAAAACTAATCTCAAAAGAACGCCTTAGAAGCGTTCCACATGCTACGCTCAGCATTGAAGCGAAGAATAATCAGTATAAGTAAGATCCGCCCATAACCTCTGGCGGGAATAACACCTTATATAAGTGAAAAGATCAAGCTTAATCATCCTCACAGTCTTCTTTGTATTGATCGTAGATCAGCTGCTCAAGATCTGGATCAAAACCAATATGCACCTTGGAGAAGAATACACTGTGATCGGAAACTGGTTCCTGATCCATTTCACTGAAAATGAGGGCATGGCATTCGGGATGACACTGGGAGGTGGTTTTGGTAAGCTGGCACTCAGCATCTTTCGCATTGTTGCTATTGTACTTATCGGATGGTACCTCATGTACATCTCGCGCTCAAAATCGCACAAGGGGCTGGTCTTCAGTATCTCCCTTATCTTTGTTGGGGCTTTAGGTAATATTGTTGATAGTGCCTTTTATAGTTTGCTCTTTTCTCAAAGCACATTTCATTCAGTAGCGGAATTTATGCCCGAAGGAGGTGGATACGGCGGCTTCCTCCATGGCAAGGTCGTGGATATGTTCTACTTCCCAATCATTCAGGGAACCTATCCTGAATGGATACCCTGGAAGGGTGGTGACATGTTTATTTTCTTCCGCCCCGTTTTCAACGTAGCAGATTCTGCCATTACCACAGGGGTCATTATCCTTATCCTTTTTCAACGCTATTTCTTTAGAAAAAACTAAAACTCCCCTCTACCCCGGACCCGCTATCCGGCCTCTTATTTATAATAATTATAAAAAAACCCTTCCCGGGCTCCCGAAAACTAACAGAATATTTTATCTTTGCGAAAAATTTTCCCACAGATTATGAGTGAAAAAGCAACAGGCGTTATCTCACAGGTGATTGGTCCCGTGGTGGATGTTACCTTCAATGATGATTCACAACTCCCCAATATTTACGATGCCCTTGAGGTGACCAATAATGACGGAAACGTGATCGTGCTCGAATGTCAGCAGGACATTGGTGAAAGCACTGTCAGGACCGTTGCGATGGATTCCACCGACGGACTTAGCCGGGGCATGGATGTTATTTCAACAGGAATTCCGATCTCAATGCCAATAGGCGACGACATCAAAGGCCGACTGTTTAACGTGATTGGCCAGACCATTGATGGTTTGGAAGACGTGAAGCGAGAAACATCTTATCCTATCCACAGGGATCCTCCCCTCTTTGAAAACCTTTCAACTTCAAAGGAGGTACTTTTTACAGGGATCAAAGTGATCGACCTGATAGAGCCTTATTCCAAAGGTGGTAAGATTGGTCTTTTTGGTGGTGCCGGTGTTGGTAAAACCGTGATTATCATGGAACTCATCAACAACATTGCTAAAAAATATGCCGGGCTTTCAGTTTTTGGTGGCGTTGGAGAACGTACACGTGAAGGAAACGACCTGCTAAGGGAAATGATCGAATCCGGCGTTATCAAATACGGAAAAGAGTTTACTGAAGACATGGAAAAGGGTGGCTGGGACCTGTCGAAAGTTGATAAAAAAGAGCTTTCTGAATCACAGATAACCCTTGTTTTCGGACAGATGAACGAGCCTCCGGGAGCACGTGCAAGGGTAGCCCTGTCGGGACTGACCATGGCTGAGTATTTCCGTGATGGTGATGAGAAATCAGGAGGTCGCGATATTCTGTTTTTTATTGATAATATCTTCCGTTTCACACAGGCCGGATCAGAAGTTTCAGCTCTGCTGGGAAGGATGCCGTCGGCAGTAGGATACCAGCCTACACTGGCTACAGAGATGGGTATACTACAGGAAAGGATCACATCAACGAAAAGGGGATCTATTACTTCCGTTCAGGCGGTTTATGTTCCTGCGGATGACCTTACCGACCCTGCACCTGCAACGACATTTGCCCACCTTGATGCAACAACTGTATTGAGCCGTAAAATTGCCGAACTCGGCATTTACCCTGCAGTTGATCCACTCGATTCTACTTCACGTATCCTGACACCCGATGTTGTTGGAGAAGAACATTACAATACTGCTCAGCGCGTAATGCGAATACTGCAACACTATAAAGAGCTGCAAGACATTATCGCCATTCTGGGTATGGAAGAGCTTTCGGAAGAGGATAAGCTGGTGGTCCACAGGGCCAGGAGGATATCACGCTTCCTGTCACAGCCATTCCATGTTGCCGAACAGTTTACCGGCATCCCCGGAACCATAGTTTCCATTGAAGATACCATCAAAGGATTCAATATGATCCTCGATGGTGAAGTGGATGAATATCCAGAAGCAGCTTTCAACCTGGTAGGAACTATTGATGAAGCCATCGAAAAAGGTAAACGCCTGCTTGAAGAAGCCGAAGCATAACAGACAGAAACCACATGAAGCTTGAGATCATAACCCCAGATAAGTCAGTCTTCACAGGCGAAGTAAGCCTGGTGCAGTTGCCGGGTATTGACGGTTCTTTCGAGATCCTGAATATGCACGCCCCCCTGATATCAGTCCTGAAAAAGGGCCGGATAAAGATCAAAGATGATCAGGGAAAAGAGCAATTCTTTGAAGTTAGTGGTGGTGTGATCGAAGTGCTTAAGAACAAAGTCTTAATTTTAGCCGAATAGTTTATTGGATTACTGAATTGAAGGAGATTTCTCAGTCATTCGCCTATGGCGAGTTCCTTCGAAACGACTGAGAACTTAGCAAAGCGATCTCATGAACGAAGTGAATAAACCTCCTAACTTAGAACTTATTCCA
>JAOZTN010000021.1:9890-36799 GCA_029942245.1 Bacteroidales bacterium
GCAAAGCGATCTCATGAACGAAGTGAATAAACCTCCTAACTTAGAACTTATTCCAATGCACCCGTTCCTCTTTATAACGATCCGGGGCCTCTTTTATCTCATCCGGATAGCCGATAGCGATGAGGGCAACAGGAAGGATATGATCAGGAATGTCCAATAGCTCACTGAGCTTTTGCATGCGTTCCTCCCTTGGATACATTCCCAGCCATACTGAGCCCAGTCCATGTGCATGTGCGGCCAGCATAATGTTTTGCGTAGCGGCAGAACAATCCTGAACAATATAGCCTTCAGCTTCCTGAATACTTTTATCGCCACAAACAAGAATGGCCAGGGTGGCCTGTGTAAGCATCTTTGCATACGGATGGGCTACAGATAATGCATCGAGTATTTCCCGTTTGTCGACAACTACAAAATGCCATGGTTGATGGTTACGGGCTGTTGGTGCGTGCATCCCTGCATTTAGCAACTCCCTGGTGATTTCCTGCGGGACTTCCTGTGCGGTATATTTCCTGATACTTCTCCTGGTCAGGAGGGCTTTAATGGCTTCCATCTTATTCTCCTCCTTCACAGTAATCTTTAATGGCTTTCTCAGCCTCATAATGCCCAAGTCCATGAGCTTTATTCCAGTCGTAGCAGGCATCATGTAACATGCCCCTGTGCAAATTAGCTAGACCGCGGTTATAATAGGCTTCTGCATATTCAGGGTCATAGGAAATGGCTTTATCGAAATCTTCTATAGCACCGACATAATCATGGGTCCTGCCCTTTGCCGTTCCAAGGTTATAATATGCTACCGGATCGTCGGGTTTAAGCTTTGCCACACGGGCGTAGTCATACAGGCAATTTTTGTAGTCCCCCATCAGATAATATACTCTTCCACGAAAATTGATCGCACGAGGGTCCATTGGATTGATCATGATGGCCTGATTAAATGCCTGGATGGCATCAGCAAATTTTTCCAGCTCGAAATATCCAACACCCATGTTATAATAAGCGTTGCCATTATCAGGTTCTTTTGTTACGATCTGGTTGAAATATGCGATTCCACTCTGATAATCACCCTGGTCATAGGCACCGGTGGCCTGACGAAATAATTGAGCTATCTCAGGATCCCTGGTCTGCGTGAATGAAGCTTCTTTTGCGTCGAGCTCGACCTGTTCAGGCTCCAGTACGACAGTACCCGGTTCTGCATCCGGTTCGGATATAATGTTTTTGTCTGAAGTGGTTTCGGACTCAGGATTTTCCTGGCCAGCTTTTGTTCCGGACTCCGGTTGGTTGCTGCAGGAGATCAGGAAGGCAATGGATAGCAAAAGAAGAATTCTTTTCATGGTGCTTTTTATTTATTAAGGGCAAAAGTATTAAAAATAGAGCAAAATTTTGTTAAAAAAGCCTAAGCACAAGCTTCTCACCATAGGAAAGTGTAAATGGGCCTGTCGACTATTCTGCATGGTATGCTTTGCCTGCTGTCATCAGATGCAGTTCCATGTCTGCCAGCAGTGCATCCACATCCCTGGTCCCGGCGGGGTCGATCTCATAGGCTGTGAGCACCTGTGGTATGCTTCTTATTTTCTTCAGTATACCGCTCACAAGGACTTGCTCCAGGGGATCCCTGGCCATCAGGAAGAAGTCGATCTGCCTCAGAGCAGGCACCAGCTTTCCAAGCGGATGATGGTTTTGTATCAGGCAAAACTGGTTTTTCAGCTCGCTGTCTTCATACATGAGAAAAGGGTACCTCAGGACATTATCATCATGCCCGGGGATCTCAAAATCATCGACCCGCCTGAATGACAGTCCCAGTGAATAGTCCATGGCAAATGATAATCGGTATGATTTAAGATGGCAGGATATCCCGATCAGGCTGATATCAGTGTCAGCCCCTAATTTGAGGATTTGTTTGCGCTTTGCCATCTGTTTTTATAAGAGGAAATAAAATTAGGTATTAATTTACAATTCTGGATTTATATTATGCATGAGCACACTAAATATCCAGTATGTAATACCACATTACAAATACAGAATGGCTTACTCAGGAAGCAATACGTGGCAGGCTTTTTCGGCGGCTATTTTTTCGGCACCTTTGATAGAGAAGTCGATGCCCCGGCTGATTGGCTCATCGTCTACAAATACTTCAACTTCGTATTGATGCTTGTTCTTCTCCCCCTTCTCGTTGATCACACGGAATTCAACCTCTTTCTTTACCTTTTGTGCCCATTCGATCAGCTTGCTTTTGAAGTTAGTGTCGAGATGCTCCAGGACGTCAATATCGATATGAATATTAACGATACGCTTTATAATGATCTTATAGGTATAATTGTAGCCTTTATCGAGGTAGAGGGCACCGATGAATGCTTCAAAAGCATCGCCACGCATCGATTTTGCCGTGGATCGGGTGTCGGCACTGGACTCGATAAGACGATCGATGCCCAGTTTCCTGCCCAGTTTATCGAGATTAGACCTGCATACGATCTTTGAACGCATTTCGGTTAGAAAGCCTTCACCTTTATATGGGAATTTCTTGAAGAGGTATTCGGCGATCACCGAACCGAGTATGGCGTCACCAAGGTATTCGAGGCGCTCATTGTTGATCTTGATGCCATTCACATCCTTGTTGGCTGATTTATGCCTGAAGGCCAGCCTGTAAAGATGAAGGTTCCCGGTTCGAAAACCGAAAATATTCTTGATAGACCGTTGAAGGTCTTTACCAGACTTATTAGATGAAGATGTTTTAAGAAAGCTCAAAATACTGTTTACTTCACGAACTTTTTAAAGATCAATGAAACATTATGTCCGCCAAACCCGAAGGTATTGGTCAATGCAGCATTGACAACTCTTTTTACAGCTTTGTGATAAGTGAAATTCAGCGTGTTATCAATATCCGGGTCATCAGTAAAGTGGTTGATGGTCGGAGGTATGATGTCGTTTTTAACTGCCAGTATAGTAGCAATGGATTCAACGGCTCCGGCTGCTCCCAGCAGGTGTCCCGTCATGGACTTTGTTGAGTTGATATTGATCTTATAGGCATGGTCACCAAAGCTATTCTTGATGGCCAAAGGTTCTGAAATATCACCCAGTGGGGTAGAAGTACCATGGGTGTTGATGTGATCAATATCTTCAGGCTTCAGGTGTGCATCTTCCAGGGCAGCATCTATTGAGAGACTTGCACCCAGCCCTTCCGGGTGAGGCGAAGTCATATGATATGCATCTGCTGAAAGGCCGGCTCCACCAACTTCTGCATAGATCTTGGCTCCTCTTTTGATGGCGTGCTCATATTCCTCAAAAACAATAGCACATCCACCTTCACCCAATACAAAACCATCACGGTCTTTATCAAATGGGCGGGAAGCAGTTTGTGGGTCGTCATTCCTGGTTGAAATGGCATGCATGGCATTAAAGCCACCGACACCGCCTTCGGTAATAGATGCCTCAGAACCTCCGCAAACGAAGGCATCGGCTTTACCAAGGCGAATATAATTAAAGGCATCTGCCAGTGCATTAGCAGATGAAGCACAGGCAGAAACAGTAGCGTAGTTAGGTCCCCTGAAGCCATGCTTGATGGAGATATGGCCGGCAGCAATATCAGCGATCATCTTAGGAATGAAAAAAGGATTAAAACGCGGGGTCCCATTTCCAAGGGCCCATCCCTTCATCTCATATTCAAAAGTTGTGATCCCACCGATACCGGAGGCCCATATCACACCAACTCTGTTCTTGTTGATACCTTCATTATTCAATCCGGCATCAGCGACGGCCTGATCTGCTGAGATCAGGCCAAACTGTGCGTAAAGGTCGTATTTCCTTGCCTCTTTCCTGTCGAAATAATCTAATGGATCGAAGCCCTTGACCTCATGCGCAAACTTTGTTTTGAACTCGCTGGTGTCAAAGCGGGTAATATCGTTGGCACCACTAACCCCATTAATCAAACCGTTCCAATATTCGTCAACAGTGTTGCCTAGTGGGGTTAGTGCGCCTAAACCTGTTACAACTACTCTTTTAAGTTCCATGCAGCAGGATTAAATGTTTACTTAGCGTTATCTTCGATATATTTTATGGCTTCTCCTACTGAACCGATCTTTTCTGCCTGATCGTCCGGAATAGCAATGTTGAATTCCTTTTCAAATTCCATGATCAATTCAACAGTATCGAGTGAATCAGCTCCAAGGTCATTTGTGAAGCTAGCTTCAATAGTCACTTCATTTTCGTCAACGCCGAGTTTGTCAACGATGATAGATTTTACTCTGGTTGCAATGTCAGACATATCTTTAAAATTTTGGTTATACAAGGGTGCAAAGAAACTAATTTTAACGGCAAAAACCAAAAAAAATGTAATAATTTTGATACTTTAGATTTATAAAGAGCAGGTTACCAAATACTTACGAAACACTCTGATTTCAAGCTATTTTGCTCATATTTTATGATCAGAAAATGTAACTTTGATATATGAAACGGATCGCCATTTTTGCATCTGGTAGTGGCAGCAATGCCCAGAAGATCATCGAGCATTTCGATGGAAACAAGGATATTGAAGTCAGCCTGGTGCTGACCAATAATGAAAATGCCTATGTGCTTCAGCGTGCTTCAGATCTGGATATTCCTGCATATGTATTTGATCGTCAGATGTTTTATGAGACTGACCAGGTGCATGACATCCTGAGGGATATAGGGATTGATTTCATAGTACTGGCAGGATTCCTCTGGCTGGTGCCATTGAACATATTGCGTTCATGGCCGAACCGTATCGTAAATATTCATCCGGCATTGCTGCCCAAATTTGGGGGAAAAGGCATGTTTGGAGAGCGGGTTCATGAAGCAGTGATCGCAGCGGGGGAAAAAGAAACCGGCATCAGCATACATTATGTGAATGAGGTTTATGATGAAGGGGAGATCATCTTCCAGGAGAAAATTAAGATCCTGCCGGATGATACGCCTGATTCTATAGCAGAACGTATACATGTGCTGGAGCACAAACATTTTCCTGAGGTGATCGAGAAACTACTGAATGAAATAACTATCTAACCATTTACTCCGTATTCGAATAGGAATTATACGACACCACCTTCGACAGATCCTTCCTGATCTTCTGCCTTTGCTTATAACCTTCAGGCTCATATCCGAGGCTTATCAATAAACCGATTCTCCTGTTTTTTGGAATACTAAGCAGTTTTTGGATAGGCTTTTCATTGTACCAGCCTAGCATACAGCTGCCCAGGCCCTCTTCTGTTGCCTGCAAACAAAAATGCTCAGCAGCGATACCTATATCAATAAGGGGATATTCTTTGTTTTTTATGATGCCGCCGACAGTTGGAACGACTGGCGATTTTTCTATAGTGATCACGATGATCACGGGGGCCTGATCAACAAATTTATTGAAGGCTACCAGCTTATTCCAGGTTTCCCTGGCAACCTTTCTTACAAGGCCGGGTTCATCTACAACGATGAACTTCCATGGTTGTGCATTGCATGCCGAAGGGGCCATGAAAGCAGCCTGCAGGCATCGGTCCAGCTTCTCTTTTTCAACCGGCTTGTCGGCGTACCGTCTTACGCTCTGCCGGAGCATGATAAGATCCAGTAGCTTATTCATTTTCTGTTCTTCTCTTTATTGCTGCAGTTTCTTCCTCGAAGCCCGGTTTCCCCAGTAGGGCGAACATGTTCTTCTTATATGCTTCCACGCCCGGCTGATCAAAGGGATTTACACCCAGGATATACCCGCTTACAGCGCATCCCATCTCAAAGAAATAGATGAGCTGTCCCAGGTAATATTCGTTCACTTCAGGTATGCTGATCCTGATATTGGGAACACCACCATCAACATGGGCGATCAGGGTGCCCAGCTCAGCCATTTTATTTACCTGGTCGAACTTCCGCCCCGCGAGATAATTTAGCCTATCGGCATTAACCTCATCTTCAGGAACCAGCAGGGTGTGTTTAGTTTTTTCGACAGAGATCACCGTTTCAAATATGTTTCTCAGTCCATCCTGTATATATTGTCCCATGGAATGCAGGTCGGTGGTAAATCCTACCCCTGCCGGGAAGATCCCTTTGTTTTCCTTGCCTTCGCTTTCTCCATACAGCTGTTTCCACCATTCGGTCATATAATAAAGGTTAGGGAGGTAGCTCACCATGATCTCGGTGGTTTTCCCTTTCCTGTACAGCGCATTCCGCGCCGCGGCATACATCATCACGGGATTGGTATCCATATCGTGATTGTTCAGCACCAGCTCACGCATGTCGGTGGCTCCGCGAACAAGTTCATGAATGTTGAAACCGGCAGCAGCAATGGGCAGTAGCCCAACAGGAGTTAAAACTGAATACCTGCCCCCAACATCATCGGGTACTACATAGGTGTCGTAGCCTTCCTTTTTGGCCACTTCTTTCAGTGCGCCCTTTTCCTTGTCGGTGATGGCAATTATTCGCGATGGGGCTTCTTCTTTTCCATATTTCTTTTCCAGGTGGTTCTTCAGTACCCTGAAGGCGATAGCAGGCTCGGTGGTTGTACCCGACTTGGAAATAACCACTATGGAATATTCCTTTTTATCGAGCACCTCCAGAAGTTCCGTCAGATAATCTTCACCGATGTTTTGCCCGGCATACAATACCAGTGGGCCATTGCCCGGGAGGAGACTGGCAAACTGATGATTGAGGGCATCGATCACTGCCCGGGCACCCAGATAGGAACCACCAATGCCAGTTACCACAATGACCTCAGAGATGGAGGCAAGTTTGTCGGCACTTTTCTGAATGGAATCCAGGAAGGCCTGATCCAGTTGAGAGGGAAGATCGACCCATCCGAGAAAGTCATTGCCTTTTCCTGTTTTTTCTACCAGGGACTTGAGGTGGGTTTTTATTTCATCCTTGAAGGAAAATACTTCTTCCTTTGAAATGAAGTCTTGAAGGTGGTCTATGCTTACGCTGATATTATTCATATATGATGTTGGAATTAGAATCTTGCGAAATTACGATAAACCCGTGGAATGAGGATTAATTACATGTTAAATGGTGTGGGGTGTGTGGTATGTGGTGTGTGGAATATCAGGTTAAGCAAGGGGCGAATCACTTCACCACAAACTGCCTCCGGTCAACAATTTCATGATCAGAGTAAAGAATAGCTAAATATACCCCGGAAATGAAATTTGACACATCAATTTCAATCTGATTTTGATGTTTTTCCAGTTTGTATTCTCCGGCTTTTTGCCCGTAAAAATTGTATACAAATAATGTCGGATCAGGAATCTTTTCCTTGATATAGTAGTATATTATATCGCTAGCGGGATTCGGATAAATAATGATTATAGATGCTTCTATGCGATATTTGGGAGAATTAACGGAAAGAGTGTCAATTATCTGAAATAACCACAAATCGGCATCTCCTGGTGGACTTGGGTGAAAAATGTCGCAATCAACGCTGCCATCAGAATAACTGGCACTTCCTCCGGTAAATATTCCCAGTTCACTTAAGAACAAAGTTTTAGAAGATGAATTTTCTCTACTTGAACCGAAACACTGTTGCCAAAGCAAAGAGCCATCATTGTCAAGTCCGACTAACCACATATCAAAAGCAATATTTGCGGAATGATTACCGCTTACATCGCCGTTATGTGAAGATGTTACGCCACTAATAATATATTCATCATTATAAGAAACAGTTGAACTAGTGCTAAACTCTTGTTTCGTGCCTCCTAAACAACGTTGCCATTCCATATTTCCTACTGAGTCAATTTTGATCACCCAGATATCATGATAATCTCCTCCGGGCTCACCATGGAATCCACTGACATCGCCATCGTTTGAATTTGTATTCCCGCTTAACAAGTATCCACCGTTCTCAAGAACCTGGATATGAGCTACAGATTCATGATAACTTCCACCATAACACTTCTTCCATTGAATATTAAATAATGAATCAAGTTTAACAACCCAAACATCCCCTTCAATATAGGTAGGCCCATCACACTCTACATCACCATAATTAGACTGAACCGATCCGCCAATAATACAACCACCGTCAGGGGTAAGGGAAATACAATGTCCGTAGTCATAACCTTCTCCACCAAAGGACCTCTGTTGGATAAGGGCTCCATTAGGATCGAGTTTAGCCACCCAATAATCAGTCAAGCCATTATTTTCTGTAATATCACCATCGATGCCATGGGAATAACCAATTGTGTAGATATTATCAAGGCTGTCTACAATCATTTCACTAGCAAAATCACTTACGCTACTTCCGATACATTTTTGCCAAATAATGTTTCCTGATATATCAGTTCTAACAACCCACAAATCAGACCCACCATGGTTTCCTGACACATCACCATCATTTGAGAATGAATCGCCAAAAATCAAAAGATCTCCATTTGATGTCATGGATATACTCGTTGGATCATCCCACTCACTTCCTCCCAGTGTTTTTTCCCAGATAAGAGCTCCCATTTTGTCAACATGAACCAGCCAAAAATCACAACTCCCATGTAAAAAAGAGATGTCCCCATCAGAAGAGTAGGTAATGGCAAGTAACATGTATGAGCTATCTTCAAGCATGCAAAAATCTACAATCCATTCATGGTCCGAGCCTCCGTAACATTGCTGAAATTCAATATCAAAGCGTTGGGCAAAAGTTGAGAAGCCTGCTAAGCATAACAATATAAAAAGTGCAATCTTATATGCTTTAGAAATCATTTAAAGCTGATTGTATTGGTTTTCTCAAATATACGACAATCTGCAATGTGATTCAAATGCCCGGGCGCAGGATGACGAGAGCTGTTTACAGCTCGAAGACAGACCTTGACCGGGCATGTCTTTTTTTGGTACTTTTTTGGACAAGCAAAAAAGTACGTAAAGATATTTTTGATTATAGAAGGTGATGGTAGAGATGAGATTGTACAAGGCGATAGAAGATAGAAGAAGTATTGGACCCCACCCCAACCCTCCCCATACTGACATAGAATTTTAAAATATTCCTATTTGCGGGGAGGGAGAAATTGATGTTGATCTTTTCGCCCCGGGTTGAAACCCGGGGCTATGGATATGAAACCCCTCCGGGGTTTTGGTTTAGGATAGTGAAATATTCAATTCCCCTGGCGCAGTCTGAAAGATGAAGTTTAATTGAAACTCCATACCATAATTGAAGACCTTGACAGGGCAGGTCTTTTTTTGGACAAGCAAAAAAGTACGTAAGGATATTTATAAAAACGGTAGTGCTAAAGCTGGCCGGTCCTTCCTCCCCCGAATCCTCGGGATCGTCAGGATGACAATTTCAATTAACAATCGTCAAGGAAAGGGCACAAAAAAACAGCGCGGCTTTACCGGACCGCGCTGTTCAAACCAAAAACCAAATTCATGAAATAAAATATTTTGCACAATGTTTAACTAACATGAAATATGGTACGTACTAATTAGATTAGCATCCGAGACAAAAGTACATCTAATACCATGCCACAGATGTTAACAACTGCTAATGAACGTTAAAAAAAGTTAAAGCAAATTGATAATCCGCATCATAGCATAAATTTGTCTTTGTGAACAAAAGGGTAATCATATTTATTATTGCATTGATGAGTGTGGCATTACTGGCGCTTGTTTTTGTTCAGGTGTACTGGATCAACAATGCCATTGAGGTGCGGCAGGCCAATTTTGTCCGCTCAGTGAATGAAGTCGGCAGCAGGGTTGTGGTCAGGCTGGAGAATACCAACAGGGCAAGGATACCTGAAAACATGCAACTGATCGAAAACAGGATTACCTATAGTCTTATCGATTCCCTGATCTCAGATGAATTAAATAAAAAAAGTATTTCTGCCAAATTTGAATTTGGCATATTCAGCACAGAGCGTGAAAGATTAGTACTGGGTACAGAAAAGGTCAACCCGGCGGTATTCCTTGAGAAAGCATATGCCTTTCAGTTGTTCCCCGACGAATATATTAAAGAACCGGATTACCTGATGATCTATTTTCCAAACGAGCGGGGTTTTCTGATTAGCCAGATGGCAGGCTTGTTGGTGATTTCTATCGCTCTCATCCTTATCATTATCTTTTCATTTACCTACACCATCATTACTATTTACCGGCAGAAACGTATATCGGAGATGAAGAATGACTTTATCAATAATATGACTCATGAATTCAAAACACCGATATCGACGATTTCCCTGGCATGCCAGGCCCTGAAGGATAAGGATGTGGCAAAGACCAACGATCTGTATGAATCCTATATCGGTGTGATTGGCGAAGAAAATATCCGCCTTGGGGCCATGGCAGAAAAGATCCTGCAATCGGCTGTGCTCGAAAAGAAACAGATAGAATTGATAAAAGAATGGTTCGACATTCATGAAGTGATCACAGATGTGGTCAATAAAATTGGCATACAGGTGCAGATAAAGGATGGCAGGATAGAAACAGATTTTAAGGCTGAACCCGCAGAGATACATGCGGATAAAATTCACTTTACGAACCTCATCAATAACTTGCTCGATAATGCCAATAAGTACAGTCCGCAAAAGCCGATAATCAGGGTAAGTACTGAAAATGTGCAAACCGGCGTGATAATTTCTATTGAAGACAATGGAATAGGCATCAGCAAAAAGAATCAGAAAAAAATCTTTGACAAGCTCTATCGTGTGCCCATGGGGAACCTTCACGATTTTAAGGGCTTTGGTCTCGGTCTCAGCTATGTGAAAGTCATGCTGGAATACCACAAGGGGAGTATCAGCCTTGAAAGCGAACTGAAGAGAGGAACAAAATTTGACGTATTTTTACCTTACCAATCATAAACAGAGCTATGGATAATGAAAAAGTGAAGGTGCTGCTGGCAGAGGATGACAAAAACCTCGGAACCATTCTGAAATCATACCTGGAAGCCAAGGGATACCCGGCTACCTTATGTGTGAACGGACAGGAGGCTTTTGTTGAGTTTAACAGGAACGAATATGACTTCTGCATTGTGGATGTGATGATGCCCGTAAAGGACGGCTTTACCCTTGCAAAGGATATCAGGAATATTGATAAGACAGTGCCTATCCTTTTCCTCACTGCCAAATCCATGCAGGAAGACAAGCTGAAAGGCTTCGAGATCGGTGCCGATGATTACCTCACCAAGCCATTCAGCATGGAAGAACTCCTGGCCCGTATGGAGGCCATCCTTCGCAGGAGCATTAAAGAAGATGATGAGCCGGAAGGTGATACCTATGAACTGGGCAAGATGGAGTTTAACTTCATACGCCAAACCCTTAGTATGGGCAAGGAAGAGGTTAAACTTACATCTAAAGAATCGGCTTTACTGAAATTGCTCTGTCAGAACCTGAATGATGTGGTCGACCGCAGTTTGGCACTTAACAAGATCTGGCTCGACGACTCATACTTCAATGCCCGCAGCATGGATGTTTATATCACCAAACTCAGGAAATACCTGAAAATGGACCCAACTGTGGAACTACTGAATGTTCATGGAGTAGGATTCAAACTTGTTACCCGTTAATAAGTGTTGGATGTTGAGTTTTGAGTGTTGGGTTAGTGAGGAGTTTCAAGTCTCGAGTCTCAAGTCTCAAGTCTCCCAACTCCAACACTATTCCAGGATGTTACCATACCTGATTAATCGGCGTTCTACCCTTAAGTTAGGGTTGCTGAAGTAATAACTGGAAGTCTTTATTAATCCCATCCCATCCGCATAAAAATTGTGAGTATAATTTATGCCGAAAAGATACTGTGGATCCATTGGGGACACAGTTCCCCTGAAATTATATGTTGGATAAGTACCCAGGGAAATGGAGATCAGGGAATCCTGGTTGGCCATCTGGTATTCTACCGTGGCCACGTCGGGGACTATCTCTTCCACACGAAGGATGTTGGTAAAGTCGTGATCTGAAAACCTGACTATTCCCATATGATCTACAAGATACCCATTTGAATCGCGGAGAAACTCAACGAAATTTTCGTTTTGAACAATAAGCTTTTTAAAATACGTCCTGCCGCCAATAAGTGTATCAGCGGTAATAATGCTGCTATCGCTGTTAGCTATCGGGTTTGCATTCCCTGAGGAATCAACACTATACCACTGATAAACCCAATAGTTCCCGACTTTTAATTGCATGTAATCAGGTGTAGGAACTGGTGTTTGATTGTCTTCGGATTCATCTTTTTTACAGGAAACGCTGATGATTCCGCTAATAAGAATAAACAAAAATACTCTTTTCATAATGTTTGGTTTTTAGGTTTGACAAACGTTAATTGGTAAAGAGTACAGATGACCATTTAAGGAAATATGTGGCTAATTGGTTTGTACAATAACGGAATGGAAGAATAATTATTACAATTAGATATCCTGATTCAGGAATTGAATGGGATGGGTGGTATCGCGGACGATATTCCAATAAATGGATGATCCGGGGCCTTTGTCTTTATTGGTAAGCACAATGAGGGTCTTTGCTGCTTCCATATCCCTGATGTAATAGGCCCGGTAGCCTTTCCACCAGCCAAAATGAAAAGCAGTGCTGTCTTCGCTTTCTTTAATGCGCCAGCCAAAACCGTAATTGTCTTTCCGGCGCCAGTATTTGGCACTTCCCCGGGTGAAGGCTTCCTGCATTGTTTCTTCCGATACCAGTAGGTTTGCAGTAATCGCGTGGTCGAATTTTGCCAGGTCTTCTATACTGGTGTAGATTCCCTTATCACCTGTTACCCCATTAAGGTATTCATTCCTGACCCGCGAAGGCCGCCAGCCCTTATAGGTATGTCCCATCACCTCGGTTTCTACATAAAAGGATACCGTGGTATCACCCTCCATATCGTATACAAAGGAATCGTCCATGCCCAGTGGATCGAAAATGCGTTCCTGAACGAACTCAGCATATGCCATATCTGTGATGGCTTCTACCACGGAGGCTACCAGGGCATAGTTAGTATTACAATAATGGAAGCCGTGATCCGGCAGGAAATAGGGTTTTGGAACATGCTCTTCATATAAATCAAGCATGTCATCATTGCTCATAGGTGTTGTCTTATTGGTCCACTGTTCATGGGCCAGCGACATATACCTGCTCAGTCCGGAACGGTGAGTGAGCAGCAAGCGTGTAGTCACGCTGTCATATGGGAAACCGGGAATATACTCTGTGATATCAGCATCGAGATCGAGCTGTCCGTCCTCTTTGAGGATCATAGCCGACATAGCGGCAAACATTTTTGAAACTGAAGCCAGCTGGAAAGGAGAGTGGATATCCAGGGTGTCTTTAGTCCTGAAATTGGATATCCCAAAAGCATTTTGATATATCAGGCATCCCTGCTCGAGGTAGGCCACGGCCCCGTTAAACCAATAGCCTTTCGACATTTTTGTAAAAATGCTATCTATCCATTCAGACTTAAGCCTTACAGAGGTAGTATCGCAGATCACCTCCTCAACAATGGCGACCTCGGTATGATCAATTTCTTCTTCACTCGGGGCATTATTGCACGAGAAAACGACCGAAAAAAACAGTAATAGGAGCAGAATTAATCGCAACAACATCTTCAACAAGTCTTCAGTTCTACTAGTTAACTTAGAAATCAGCTGCAAAAGTATGTTAAAAAATATTTTCAGCGACCCTGAAAGCAGATTTATTGACGCTCGAGCCACTTCAATGCTTCGCGATGGCTCAAACCTGAAAGCTCATGCGTCTGTACAAAACGTACCACAAAACCGGGGTCAGTCTTGGAATACTCCCTTAAACTCCAGCCTATAGCCTTCCTGATAAAAAATTCTTTTGAATCTTTTAACTTCAGGACGATGCTGCCTAGAAGGCGGGTATCTGTATCCAGCTTATATTTTAACTGGAATAGTATGCAGCTTCTCTGGAGCCAGATGTTCCCCGACTTAAGCCACTTGTTGAGATATTTCGTTCGCTCTTCCGGGTATTCCATGAAATGATATCCTACTAAGGAGGGTGCGAGCAGGTCGATGGTATCCCACCAGCTCTCTTCGGTGATCAGCCTTTCATAAAGGTGGATGGCATCATGCCCCACCTTCTTTTTCATCTTTACCATTAGCTCCATGGCAAAATATTTATACTCCCGGTATGGCATCTGCCAGCAGGCCGAAACGATACTTTCTAGCTGCTCAGCTTGAGGCAGACCCTGTCCGCTGTAAAATGTTTTTGTCAATTCTTTCCTTAGCGGGCTTGGTAAGCCAAGGTATTCAAACTGATCCTTCATATAGGCCTTCATTTGTGTGGCCTTTGCAGGGCTTGCATTTGCCTCGTATGAAGCTATTAGTGGTTGTAGAGTAAAAGTCATGATTAAGGTGACCTGGCAGGTCCCCGACCTGCCAGGTCGCACTCCCTTTATTTATTAAACAAAATTTTCTTGCTATCAATAATTTTCCCACTACGATTACGAAGAACTGCAATATAGTTCCCCCCAGGGATCCCATTCGGTACCCACACAAGCGACTCATGTTGGTTTTCGACCACGATGCTGTCGATCATTTGGCCGGTGTAGGAATAGATCTCCAGGCTTGTGGCATCTTTACTGCCGATGCTAAAAGTAAACTTCCCGGAAGAAGGGTTTGGGAAAACTCTAAGGATCTTTCCGGGCTCATTCATAAATGATTCTTCAGTTGAGGTAGTAAGATCCCACACTCCCATGGCATAATCGCCTGCCTGCATGTTTTCCACCCATAAGTTTCCATGGGCCCAGGTCCCGTCCTGTGTGAAATCAACGGGCGTCCAGGGCATACCGGCATCCTTACGGTATAAGATCACTATTGAATCGGTAGGACCGGAAATCAGTGTATTGTCGAGTCTGCTTATGTGATAGGCAAACTTCCCGGTTGCAATAAAGGGTTCAGGACCTACCCATTTTACGGTCCAATGCCTGTAATCCGACAAACGAAAACCGGGTATCGGTGCTGCAAGCGTATCCGGTGGGGTGTAATTGTGCGTCGCCTGAACAACTATGGAATCAGTCAGGCTGCTAACATCTGCTTCAAAATAAGTTTTTGGAAAACTATGTGTTCCCAATTCATCGATCACCATAAAATTATCGACAGTGGCATCCATATACCTTTCTCCCATGTCGAGGAAGACTTCAACGGGTTCGAATGGTACACTAACAGTAGCATGTCCGGTTTCACCATCAAATTGAACAGTGCCTGAATACTGGTTCCAGTCCTGGGCTTTTACGGTGAACCCTATAATATTACCATCCCCCATAAAAGCGGGGCCATGGCGTCTTTGTTTTACATATACACTTACTTCCCAGTTACCCCCGGTCTGGACGACATTAAAGGAGTCAAGCGTATATCCGGGTGTACCGCCATGATATACATAGTTGTTGAAAAAGCCGCTCATGTCCACACCGGTATTCTGACTGAAGCTGGCTTCCATGTCGTAAGATGAAACCGAGGTGAAAGCAAAGTCTTCCAGGAAGTCTTTACAGGCCGGAAAAAACACGGCATCACCCAGGTATGCCCTCAGGGCTTGTACCACGGTAGCACCTCTGTCATAGGCACTCCTGCCATACGTAAGATTTTGTGGGATATTATTCAGGGGGATATATCCGCCTTCAGAGAGATGGCAATCATAAAGGAGGCCGGCATGCATATTTCTCATGGCAGTTTTATAGGTGTTTATGCCATCCAGCACCTCGGTATAATAATACTGGCTAAAGCTTGCCCAACCCTCATTGATCCACATCTCTTCAGCCTTATCGCAGGTGACCTTGTCGCCGAACCACATATGGAACAGCTCATGTACATACAGATATTCGTACGAATCATTACCAGTAATGGCAAAATGCGGATAAGCAATATTGGCGGCATGTTCCATAGCGCCTTTGTCTGTGCTGACATATCCAATGCGGTGCCAGTCGTATGCCCCGAATTTTGTCTCAAATAAGGCCAATACTTCATGCATACGTTCAAAGGTTCCGGGTACCTGAAGGGTGTCGCCGGGTAATACATAATAGGTGATCGGGATTTCTCTTTCAATACCGTTATATAGATCATTCACCAGTGCATAATCACCAATGGCAACTGATACCAGGTAAGTAGGGATAGGGTTGTTGATATACCAGCGAAAGGTATGTGTGCCATTCCCGTTATCGATGAGTTGAAGCAGTTCCCCGCCGCCAATGGCCATTTTATCGTCAGGAACCGTAGCTTTTACTTCGTAAACAGCCCTATCGGTGAAGTCATCGATGCATGGAAACCATGACTGTCCCAGGTTGTGAGGTATCCAGCTGATCCCTACACCCAGATTAAAAGCATAGGAGCCATCGAAATGAAAACCTCCCCAACTCTCATGAAATGGCTGTCCATGGTAATACACCAGGACGTCTGTTGTATCGCCCAGAGAAATGGGTGCCTGGAGGGGGATGTTGATGATCTCATCGGCATGTGTAAAAGAAGTTACCTTCAGCTGATTCACAAAAACGGAATCTACCGTCAGGTCCATCAACTGCAGCTGTATGATATCCAGGTTATTTACCAGTGGCAGGAGGGTAATGGTGGTATTCGCTGTAATTTCTTTGGTATCCATGTCAACTTCCTCCAGATCGATCACATATTTAATGGCATGGATGCTGTCGCCCGGTGTAACCTGGCCGGTAACATGAAAGCTAAAGAATAATACTGCGATAAGCACTGAGAGTAAGCTACGGCTGTTCATAGGTAGTGGTTTTGGTCAGATATTGTAAATTTCCACCAGAGGTGGTGTAACAAATGTAGTGAATAATTTATACATTTGGTCTTTGAAGGGAAAGGGAAGCGCAGGTGTTCGGTATTGAACAGCAAGCATTGAAAAATGAACACTTTTTTAATCCCATTCCACGTATTCTCTTTGCTATTGTTTGCAAACCAGAAGTTTAGCAAAGTGGCATATTTTTAGATGCATATAGTGAAATTTAAAAACCAGATAACAATGATTAAGATTGTATCACTCAAAGGACTCGCATTTCCACGACTTCTGATCACAGGCATATTGCTTACGCTGGTCATGCTGATTATGAGTGCAAGCCAGATGAAAGCGCAGACCCTGTGGTCGCTTCAGGATTGTATCAACTTTGCCTTCGAACACAACCTTGATATAAAAAAGCAAGTACTTGTGGTAGAGAGCAACAAGGCCAATCTGCTTCAGACAAAGCTGAACACGCTACCAAGCATTAATGCCGGGGCCAGCACAGTGAATAACTGGGGACGGACCATTGACCAGTACACCAACGAATTTGCCACAAACAGGGTTCGTTCGGATAATCTTTACATCCAGGGGAACATCACCTTGTTCAGTGGATTGCAAAAGGTCAATATGATCAAACGCAATCAGCTGTCAGTGAAATTTTCACAATTTTCACTGGATGATCTTCTCGATAATATATCTCTGACTGTAGCCGGGTACTACCTTGATATCCTGTTTAACAGGGAAATCCTGATGGTGGCCAATGAACAGCTGGCAGTGACAGAACAGCAGGTGAAGCGAATGGAAAAACTTGTTGAAGCAGGAACCCTGGCAAAAGGCGACCTCTTGAACATACAGGCACAGCAGGCACGCGAGGAATTACAGGTGATCGAGTCTGAAAACCGGCTTGAGATCTCATTCCTGACCTTGCAGCAATTGATTGATTTTCCGGTGACAGAGGATTTCGATGTACAGGTGCCCCGCCTCAGGTCGGTGGAAGCCCCATCGATCGACATCACATCGGATCAGATATACAACTATGCTGTGCTTAACAGGCCAGAGGTAAAACTGGCAGAACTGACTGTAGATATCGCACACAAAGATATTTCCATTGCCCGTGGACAGCAAAGCCCGGTTTTCAGCCTGGGAGGATCCTGGGGAAGTGGTTATTCAGGGCTGAACACGATTGGGGAAAATCCGGCCTTGGTTACCCGAGAGCTTGGTTTCACCGAGAGCGGCGAACTTGTATATACCTCTTATCTTCAAGATCAAGATTTCACAACGAAGGGCTGGGGCGATCAGCTGAACGATAACAATAACCGTTCTGTAGGTTTTTACCTGAACATTCCCATCTTCACCGGATGGCAGGTTAGGAATAGCATCACCAGGGCCAAGATTGCAGAGGAAAGTGCCCAGTACGATCTGCAGTATACGAAGAACAACCTGCGGAAAGTTATCGAACAAGCCTATGCTGATGCTGTTGCCGCCTTGAAAAGGTATGGATCATCAATGAAACAAGTTGAAGCCCAGAGTGAGGCTTTCAAATATGCTGAACAAAAGTTTGATGTTGGCCTCCTCAACTCCGTTGAATACAATGAAATTAAAAAGGAGTTGACCCTGGCCCAATCAGATTTGTTGCAGGCTAAATACGATTATATTTTCAAGACAACTATATTAAGCTTCTATATGGGTAATCCTCTGTCGATTGAATAGAACATATCCATGTAGTTGATATTGATAAGTTGGCTAACTTTGCACCGTGTTTCGCCGGCTATGACGGAAGGCGTGCAGCCATTAACGAATAAACCTATTGCCTAATGTTTAAGAAGAAAAAAACCTGGATCATCATCATCATAGTTTTGCTGGTGGTTCTCATCATTTTTGCTGTTCAGAAAGGAAACACTGGCAGTGGACTGCCCGTGAGCGTAGAAGCAGCTAAGTTCGGAGATATTATTGAAACTGTATCTGCCAATGGAAAGATACAGCCTGCCCAGGATGTGATCATCAGTCCCTATATCTCAGGAGAGGTAGTTGAATTGTATGTAAAAGAAGGGGATGAAGTGATGGAAGGCGACCTGCTGGCCAAGATCGACCCGGAGATCTATATCTCTGCGTACGAAAGGGCTGAGGCAAACCTCAATTCACAGCAGGCTAACCTTGCCAATGCCAAAGCACGCCAGGCGCAATCGGAAGCTTCGTATAAGAACTCCCGCGTGTCGTACGAAAGGAACAAATCACTCTGGGAACAGGATGTAATCTCCCAGGCGGAGTATGATGCATCGCAGGCTGCTTATGAAGTTGCCAAAGCCGAAGTAGATGCTTCCAAGCAAACAGTGGCCAGCGCTAAGTATAGTATCAATAGTGCCAATGCAACATTGCGTGAAGCGAATGACAACCTCACCAAAACAACAGTTTCCGCCCCTCGCTCGGGAACAGTTTCTAAACTGAATGTGGAAAAAGGTGAAAGGGTTACCGGGGCATCACAGTTCTCATCAGGTACAGAAATTATGCGTGTTGCCAACCTTCAGCACATGGAAGTAAATGTGGAGGTAAATGAGAATGATATCGTAAGGGTGTCCTTGCATGACACATGCACCATAGAGGTTGACGCTTACTTGAATGAAGAGTTCATGGGAGTGGTTACCGAAATTGCCACCTCTGCCAATACCCTGGGCGTTAGCGCTGAACAGGTCACAAATTTTGATGTGAAGATCATGGTATTACCTGAGTCTTATGCCAATCTCATCCCAGAAGATAATCCGAAATTTTCTCCTCTCAGGCCTGGTATGTCTGCAACAGTAGAGATCCGGACCGAGTATGCTGATAATGTGCTCATCATCCCAATTGGTGCTGTGACAACCAGAAGCGATACAACTGATAATAGTCAGGATGAATCAATCAAAGATGATAAGGACAAGAAGAAAGATTTTGTAGAGGTTGTTTTCATATATGATGAAGGCATTGCCCGCATGCAGGAAGTTGAAATTGGTATACAGGATAACACCAATATTCAGATCATAGCCGGCCTGGAAGATGGTGAAGAAGTTGTTACGGGGCCTTACAGTCTTGTTTCCAAGTCTCTCAGAGATGGTAATGAGTTGAAAAAGACTGAACGAAAAGACCTTTTCAAGGAAGATTAATTGACCTGTCCCATAGCTTGTCTGTATGTCCCTGATATTGAATATAGAAACCGCCACACAGCATTGCTCGGTCGGGCTTGCTGATCATGGAAAGATCATTGCGATCAGGGAAAGCAACGAGAAGAACATCCATGCTTCCAAAGTCACTGTTTTTACGGATGAAGTATGCCGCGAAGCCGGGATCGGCATGAAAGATCTTGATGTCATAGCCGTGAGCAAGGGCCCGGGTTCATATACCGGTTTGCGGATCGGTGTATCAGCCGCCAAGGGTTTTTGCTATGCCCTGGGAATCCCACTGCTGGCAGTACCTACACTACAGTCGATGGCCCTGAAGGTTTCTATGCTCAGTAATTATCCGGAAGATATACTGTTTTGTCCGATGATAGATGCCAGGAGGATGGAAGTATATACTGCGCTTTTTGATCGCGAAAACAAGCCGGTAAAGGATACGGAAGCCCTGATAATGGATGAAAATTCATTCGAGGAGGAATTGAAAGGGCATGAGATTATTTATTTCGGAGATGGTGCTGAGAAAGGCAGGGAGTTGCTGGATCCGAAAGGGATGAAATTTCTTGATGGCATTCAGCCATCAGCCGATGGTATGGCCATTATATCTTATAACAAGTTTGGCAAAGGACATACTGAGGACCTTGCTTATTTTGAGCCCTTTTATCTCAAGGATTTTATCGCAGGACCATCAAAGGTTAAAGGACTCTAACGAAGTCAGAAGAATGAAGTCAGAAGAACGAAGTCAGAAGAATGAAGAACGAAGTTAGAAATCACTTCTTACTTCTGGTATCTGACTTCTGACTTCTAAAGTATTTTTTTCGCAGCCAGAAAGCGACATTCACCAAGGCAATAAGCACGGGCACTTCCACCAATGGCCCGATAACGGTTGCAAAAGCTTCCTGAGAACTGATCCCAAATACCATAATGGCGACGGCAATGGCAAGCTCGAAATTGTTTGAGGCTGCCGTGAATGCAATAGTAGCAGTACGTTTGTAGTCTGCCCCGATTCTTTTTCCCATAAAAAACGAGACCATAAACATAATCACAAAGTATATGATCAATGGAATGGCGATGCGTATTACATCAAGGGGAAGTGAAATGATATTATCACCCTGATAAGAGAACATGACCACAATAGTAAACAGCAGAGCGATGAGAGTGATGGGGCTGATCAGCGGTACAAATTTCTTATGATACCAGTCTTTATTTTTAATCCTGATCAGAATGAAACGTGTCAGGAATCCGGCAATGAAAGGTATGCCGAGGTATATGAACACACTTTTGGCAATAATGCCAATGGTAATGGGCACTTCAACAGATGGTAGTCCAAACCATGTTGGCAGTACGGTAATGAATATCCAGGCGAAAAGGGAGAAGAAGAGGATCTGGAAAATAGAGTTAAAGGCCACCAGGCCGGCTGCATATTCGTTGCTTCCCTCTGCCAGTTCGTTCCACACGATCACCATGGCAATGCATCGGGCGAGGCCGATGAGGATGAGGCCGTACATATAACCCGGATAATCATGCAGGAATATGATGGCCAGAAAGAACATGAGTATAGGGCCGATGACCCAGTTCTGTACCAGCGACAGGCTCAGGATCTTCACATCTGCAAAGACTTTTGGAAGTTCTTCATACCTGACCTTTGCCAGGGGAGGATACATCATCAGGATCAGGCCGATGGCAATCGGGATATTCGTATCGTTTACTACCATACTGCCCCAGAAATCCTTGATATCGGGGTGTAAATATCCCCATAACACCCCCGTAAACATACCCAGGAATATCCAGAGGGTGAGGTAGCTGTCGAGAAAAGATAATTTCTTTGTCTGTTTTTTATTCATAACAAGATGTACTATTACTAATCATGAACAGGGGGAAGATAGAAAGCTTATTGCTTATGACCTACCACAGTAATACTAAAAATGCCTGTGCTGTTACTCTTATACGCTTGTAATCCTTTAACCGATAAGTAATTCA
The DNA here is from genome assembly GCA_029942245.1 of Bacteroidales bacterium. Taxonomy (GTDB): domain Bacteria; phylum Bacteroidota; class Bacteroidia; order Bacteroidales; family B18-G4; genus B18-G4. The sequence goes on from JAOZTN010000021.1 coordinate 31,642, forward strand.
AAAGGATATCATCCGGGAGAATAATCTCTTTTTCCTTTTTTACAAGAACCATATTGAAACCTGCATTTTCAATGATTTTGAGGTAGTCGTCCTTTTGAACGGCACCGGAAACACAGCCGGCATACATTTCAGCTGCTTGCATCAATTCGGAAGGGAGAGTACCTTCCAGAACAATATCTGAAATACAAAAATGGCCTCCAGGTTTAATGACACGAAACATTTCGGAAAATGCTTTTGCTTTATCCGGCACCAGGTTTAGAACACAATTACTTATGATCACGTCAGCCTGCTCATCCTCCAAGGGCATATTCTCAATATCACCCTTGATGAATTTAACATTTTTAAAGCCAAGTTTTCTTGCATTGCTTTTGGCTTTCGTGAGCATTGCTCCTGCAAAGTCGATCCCCAAAACCATCCCATCGTCCCCTACAATTGATCTGACTACAAAAGCATCATTTCCAGCACCAGACCCCAGATCAACAACAGTGTCACCTTTGGAAATATTAGCAAATTCGGTAGGTAAACCACAACCTAATCCAAGGTCTGCGTCTGTATTGTACCCCTCCAGAGCTGAATAATCATCGCTCATAATAGTATAATCCATATTATCACAGCAAGATGTACTACCACAACAGGAAGATATATTCTGGTCTTTACTTTGATTCGCAATGTCGTTATACTTACTACGAACTATATTCTTCAATTCTTCACTCATCGTCCGAATGATTTATCTGTTTAAAAAATTTGTAAAAGCTATCCCTGATCTCATCCCTTATCCTTCTGTACACCGGCATCACTTCCTCTTCAGTGCCTTTTGCCGAGGCAGGGTCATCAAATCCCATGTGCCGATGATGCTTTACTTCTCCGGCAAATACGGGGCAAACCTCTTTGGCACCATCACAAACCGTAATCACGTAGTCGAAGGCTTCATTTAAATATAGTGATACGGACTCCGGTTTTTGATTGCTGATATCCACGCTAACTTCTGCCATTGCTTTAATGGCAAATGGATTAACAAGCCCTTCAGCCACTGTGCCTGCGGAGAAAACTTCCAGGTCCGTATTGAATGATCTCAGAAATCCCTCCGCCATCTGGCTGCGGCAGGTGTTGCCGGTACATATGATCAGGATTTTCATGGGTAATCTATAAAATGTTTCCATAGATCATACCTGAAATCGTGGCCATGATCACCACCAGGATGATATAATACAATGTCTTTTTATTGCCGATCACCGAGCGGATCACCAGCATATTGGGCAATGATAAGGCAGGTCCTGCCAGCAAAAGGGTTAAAGCGGGTCCTTTTCCCATACCATTTGCCAGTAAACCCTGTATGATGGGAATTTCTGTCAGGGTGGCGAAATACATGAAGGCCCCAAAGATGGATGCAAAAAAGTTAGCCATCAATGAATTGCCTCCCAGGAGTGAGGAGATATAATGTTCCGGGATGATCCCTTTTCCTTCAGGGCCACCAAGCAGGAATCCGGCCACCAGTACACCGGCTGCCAGCAGGGGTAGAATCTGTTTGGTGAAGAACCAGGTTTCGCCCAACCATTCCCGTGAATCACCGGGGGTGATGGCAATAAGGATGCTCAGTGCTATGATGGCAACTAAAAACGGAAACATCGGCTCCGCCGGGAATATGAATATGCTTGTTAGTACTGCTATGATCCCGATAAGCACCTTCCACCAGTCTATCTTAAGGACCATAACAAGTATTCCGGCAAGGAGGACGCCGAAGGCGGCCGTGAGTTTCCATTTATATACCCATACAAAATACAGGATACTACTTTCGGGTCCGGGATTTCCCCAATTGGCAAAAACCAGGATAAATACCAGCGACAAAAACAATGTTGCTATTTGCCACATGGGCTTTGCGCCGGCAGGCAATACGAAACCCACATGATCCTTTGCACGCTCCTTTTCCTCTTTTCTGAACAGGTATGCCATCATGAGTCCAATAATGATGCTGAATACAACAGCGCCAATGATCCTGGCAAGACCAAGCTCGAATCCAAGGATCCTGGCTGTAAGGATGATTGCCAGAATGTTAATGGCAGGACCGGAATAGAGAAATGCCATGGCAGGGCCCAGGCCTGAGCCTCTTTTATAAATGCTTGCAAAGAGCGGAAGTATGGTACAACTGCATACTGCCAGAATGGTACCGGAAAATGATGCAACCAGGTAGGCTTTCCATTTTGTTGCAGTAGGTCCAAGATACCTGGCTACTGTTCCCTGGCTGATGTAAACAGCAATAACACCTGCAATAAAAAATGCAGGGATCAGGCAGAGCAAGACATGCTCGCGGGCATACCATTTTAGCAATACAAAAGCTTCGGTGACGGCATTATCAAATACTTTTGTCCCAGCAGGCATAAAATAAAAAGCCACAAATGCCAGCAGCATCCAGCCGAAGATCTTCAGTTCTCTTTTCCACTCCATAGCTTATTGATTAAAAATAAAATATCCAGATAAAATACGCCCCCGTGCCAATAAAGAGTATAGCTACCACGTGGCGAAACCACAATTCAAAAGTTTTAATCCTGTTATAAAAAGCACCAACCCCTGAAAGGGTAAATGCAATTAACCATGCCAGGATAATGACCGGAAGGCCGGTTGCCAGGGAAAATACCGGTGGAAGTAAAAGATTGCTGCTTTCTATCGTAAGCGGTATTAGCATGAGAAAGTAAAGTACACCGCTATATGGACAAAAGGCCAGCGCAAAAACAACACCAAGGAGAAACATGCTCAGATATGATCCGGATTCTACCTTCAACTTTGTATTCCAATCTATTGTCCCAAAACTGAGCCTGCCAAAGGGGATTACATTCAGTAATAAGATCCCGATGATGATCATAACAGGACCGAGCAGTCGTTCCCCATAGCCCTGAAATATATCGGATATCTTGTACCCACTGGCTCCATAATATATAGCAATCCCAAGGGTGGTATAGGAAAACATCCTGCCAAGGGTATATATCAGTCCATTATAGAAAACCTTTCTCCGGTTTTCAAGATCCTTGCCTATGTATGCTATAGCCGTGATGTTGGTGGCAAGAGGGCAGGGGCTGAAGGCCATCATCAAGCCAATGATGAATGCAGACAAAACAGGCCACTGAGACTGATCAAGCAGATTCTGTAGGTATTCCATTGAAGCCTGTTTAGAGCATGCCCTTCACACTTGTAACAATCTTTTCAGACAGATCCTCAGGACTGCTGACAGCTTTCTGAAATGCTGCTGCAGTAAGATCTGCCTTTTCTTTCCCATCATAAACAAACAAGCCTGAACCACTCATCTCCAGCTTATCTTTGATCTCATTGTTTTCAGGTTCGTCGATGTTAACATCTATATAGATCACATTGGGGTTGTCCCCAAAATTTTCAGCAATTGTTTCTTTGCTGACTTTCCCAACAGCTTTACAGGTAGTGCACCTGCGGTCGCCATGAAAATAATAGACTGTTACTACAGTTTCCTTCTCTTGTATGGATGCTTTTGCATTTTCGTTTTCGGAATGGCTTGACTGGCTATTGCATGACATGATCATGATAAACAGCATGAAAATGCCGGATGCAGCGAGGAATGATAGTTTTTTCATTTTAGTATTTATTGAGTTAATAGCTCTGTAATTTCTTTTTCTGACGGAAGTCGGCCGGCAATTTTTACTTCACCGTTGATCACCAGCCCGGGGGTTCTCATGATTCCATACTCCATGATCTCCATGATGTCCTCGACTTTTTCGATCTGAGCCTCTATGCCGGATTTGTCTACGGCTTTGCGTGTGATCTTTTCCAGACTGTTGCATTTCGGGCAACCGGTTCCAAGAATTTTAATATCCATTGTCATGATTATACTATTCATAGTTCGTAAAAATACGAACAAAGGTTTCTGATAAAAATACTATTCTCCAAAAAAAGTATTGAAATTCTTTTTCACGATTTCCCAGTTGTCTTTATTCAGACAATATTTGATTTTCGGAGGTTCCGTTTCACCCTGAATCAAACCGGCATCTTTAAGCTCTTTGAGGTGTTGCGACAGTGTTGACTTAGCAATGGGCAGGGTTTCCGAGAGGTCACCGCTATAGCAGCATGCCTGTTTTGAAAGAAGCTCCAGTACATATATTCTCACCGGATGCCCGAGGGCTTTGGCAAATCTTGCCATCTTCTGCTGTTCCTCTGTAATTACATTCAGTTCTTTCATCTCTGTTCGTTAAATTACGAACAAAGATAAAGAAAAGAAATTAACAGCATTATTTTCCGTGAATTATGGTCTTGTCATCGAATACTCCAAATTCAAACTGAACGGTAAGGTGACCAATATGATATTTATCGTGTAGGATTTTCGCCATCTGCTCTTTGAGTGCTGAAGTTTCGCTTACGCTCATATCTCTATCCAGGTCGGAATGGCATTCGAAATGGAATTCTTTTTCGCTCAGTCCCCACACATGTACATGGTGAATATTGGCAATACCTTCAATGTTTTCCAGAGCTGTGATGATATCATGAATATCCATGCCCTCAGGGGTCGCCTGCATAAGGATATTGTACGATTGGCGAAAAACATCCCAGGTTTCTTTGATGATATATATGCTGATCAATATGGTGATCAGGGGATCTACCCAATATATCTCAAAAAAGTAGATCAGCACGCCACCAATAATAACAGCAACGGATGAGAGAGTGTCGCCCAGCAGATGCAGATAAGCAGAACGTATGTTAAGACTGGCTCCGGAGTATTTTTTTAGTAGCAAGACGGCCAGCAGGTTGAATATCAGTCCGGCCGTTGCTACAACCAACATCAACAGGCCTTTGACTGGTTCAGGATGTGAAAACCTGAAAATGGCTTCATAAACCAGGAATACCGATATCCCGATCAGTACAAGGGCATTAAAGAATGCGGCCAGTATTTCGACACGTTTGTAGCCGAAGGTTTTTCTTTCATTGGAACTCCGTCGGCTAACCTTTGCTGCAATGTATGCCAGGAGTATGGCAATGGTGTCACTGAGGTTATGAAGGGCATCGGAGAGCAGGGCCAGGCTGTTGGCCATGATGCCACCGATGATTTCCACTACCGTTATAAAGACATTCAGAACCGTAGCCAGCAACAGGCTTCGGTTCCCGCCATTTTCCATTTCATGGTGATGATGGCCCATATGTCAAA
>JAOZTN010000022.1:0-16026 GCA_029942245.1 Bacteroidales bacterium
AGTACTTAAAGTGCTTAGAGTACTTAAAGTTAGTCTAATTCAAACCAGGGTATGATCTGGCTGACTTTGTCCTCGGGTTCATCTTTATGCCTGAACTCATTGATATGGACGTTGTAAATGTAGTCTTTAGCCCATTCTTTATGGTGTTCGCTAATCTGTTTCAAGGCATCTACGATAACATTCAGTTCTTCATCAGTCATGGTAGGGTGGAGGGATACCCTGATCCAGCCGGGCTTTTGCGAAAGATCGCCATGGTTGATCAGATCGGTGATGTGCCTCGATTTCTCATGGCTCACATCCAGCAGGAAATGACCATAGGTTCCTGCACAGGCACAGCCTCCTCTCACTTGAATGCCCCAGCGGTCATTAAGAAGCTTAACCACCAGGTTAAAGTGGATATTGATCAGATAGAAGGAAACTATTCCAAGTCTTTCTTTTACATTCTCGGCCAGAATGCGCAATCCGGGCACTTCCTTGAATTTCTCAAAGGCTTTGTCGACCAGCTCCTGATCACGTTCCCGCATCTTAGCAGTACCGATCTGTTCCTTTAGTCTGATTGAAAGGGCCGTCCTGATAGCCTGCAGGAAACCGGGTGTTCCACCATCTTCACGGGCTTCGATATCATCTATGTATTTATACTCTCCCCAGGGGTTCGTCCAGTCTACAGTACCACCGCCGGGTTGATCAGGAGTATGGCTTTTATAAAGGCTCTTACAGAAGATAAGCACACCTGAACTGCCGGGTCCTCCGAGGAACTTATGCGGAGAGAACATAATGGCATCCAGTTTTTCCATCGGGTCTTCAGGATGCATATTCATCTCAACATAAGGTGCTGATGCTGCGTAATCTACAAAGCAGTATCCTCCATGTTCATGCATGACCTTTGCCATGGCATGAATGGGTGTTTCAATACCGGTAACATTGCTGCATGCAGTAAAAGCTCCGATCTTGAATTCCCTGTTTTCATATTTCTTTAACTGTGCACGCAGTTCATCCAGGTCGATAAGAAGATCTTTGCTGGGCTGAAGCTGAACCACATCTGCCATGGTCTCAAACCAGGAAGTATGGTTTGAATGGTGCTCCATATGGGTTACAAATACCACGGGTCTGTCTTTTTCCTGTAAGCAGTCGGAGCCTGTGAGCATGCCGCATTGCTTCATACCAAGGATACGCTGAAACTTCACAACAGCGGCTGTCATGCCGAAACCAGTCGTAATGATCACATCGTCGTCGTTTGCATTCACATGCTTTTTGATCACCTGCTGGGCGTAATGGTAGGCCTTGGTCATCAGGGTCCCGGTCTCGCTGGTTTCCGTATGCGTATTCCCAACCCAGGGGCCGAAAGTATCCCTGATCTTATCCTCGATAGGGCCATACAGCCTGCCGCTGGCGATCCAGTCGGCATAGATCAGTTTTTGTAATCCAAAAGGGGATTCAAATTTCAGGTCATGCCCTATGGTGTTCTCCCGGTATTTGTCGAAGTATTGTTCCATATTAATCGGATTTAGAGATACGGATGAGGGCTATTTCAATATCACCCCCTTCCGGGTAGATACCCAGCCAGTTGTTATCTTCGCTGAACCATTTGTAGAGGGCGCCGATCCTGATGATATAATCCTTGCTGGATTCACCCTCCGGTACCTGGAGCACTACCCCGCCATTCTTACTGTTGCCCTGTCCGAAGTTTACAAGCATTTTAAAATCATGGCCTGACACGTTCCTGGCCTTTATCAGGATGTAGTTTTCTTTCCTCACATTCACCGGCAAGGCACTGAAACTGAATCTACGGTCGGTATTATTCGGGATCACCTGTGCCAGCTTGTTCACATCAGTAATGGCATTGTCGTTGATGATCTTGGTAATGCGGGCGATCATTTGCCCGGGATATGGTTCATCAGGCAGTATGGCCGCTGCTGTCCTGTAGTTTTCTATAGCACCATCGTATATCTTGGTGTTGAAATAGTTATCGGCATTTGCAATATGTTTCCTGTAATCTACCTTCAATGATTCCAGCTCCGCCATATAGATTACGGTCACTTCGTCCAGTCTGTCCCTGGCATACTGTTCGTCCGGCTTGATGTCGACAGCTGTTTGATAAGATGACTTTGCCAGACGGTAGTTGGCCATGTTATAATAGTTGTCGGCCTGTGTGATTGCAGCATTATAAGCTTTCAGTCTTGCCCCTTCCAGCTCTTCCAGCCTTGAGTTGATCTCAGTGATCCTTCCCTTTGGATATGCTTCATCTGGCTTTATACCGGCAGCTTTATTATATTCCTGCAGTGCTTCCATAAATGATCCTCTGTTGAAGAAATCATCTGCATCAGTAATAGCCTCGTTATAATTATCATCAATCTCTTTCTTCCTGGCTATCTCTGCCTGGATGATAATGATCTCATCGATCTTTTCCTGTGGGTAGCTTTCTGTTGCTTTTATGCCAAGTGCCTGGCTATACATCCTGGAGGCATTCTCATACTCCTTTAAGGCGAAGAGTGAGTCGGCACCTGAAAGGGCCTTTGCATATTGAGCATCTATGGCTGCCAGCCTGGCCTGTTCGTCAAGGAGGCCTAATAATTCTGTTAATTTATCAGTCGGGTATTGTTCTCCCGCTTTAATCCCAAGGGCCGTTTGGTAGGCATCCCTGGCAGCAAGGTAATTACCTGCAGCGAAGGCAGCATCAGCTGTGGCTATGGCAACGTTATAATTGTCTTCGATCTCCTGAATGGATGCAAAAATACCATCGATCTCAGCAATTTTATCTTTGGGGTATTGCTGCGCTGCTTTGAAGCTGAGAGCTTCTTCGTATTTTGCCTTTGCTTCAGTATATTCTTTATTGCTAAAGAAATTGTCGCCGTGGGCAATGGCATTGGCATAAGCTTCATCGATAGCCTGTTGTTGTTGTAGATTTGCCAGTATTCCATCAATTTCCGTAATACGTTGTGCAGGGTAGGGCTCATCGGCTTTGATGCCCTGTGCACGTAGATAGGCTACTCTGGCCTGTTCATATTCCTGTGTGTTGAAATATGTATCGGCGGTGCCGATGGCGATCAGGTATTGTTCTTCCTGTTCAGCCAGGGAGGCAAAGACAGCATCTATCTCGGCTATCTTTTGCTGCGGGTAAGCTTCTTCCGGTTTGAAACTGAGGGCGCGCTGATATGCTGATTTTGCCTCGCTTAGCTTCTCTTCGGTCATGAAAAAGTCTGCAGCAGCGATAGCTTCGCTATAACTCTCTTCTATCCCAAGCAGGCGGGCCTGCTCTGCAAAGATGACATCGATCTCTGTCATCTTTTCCCTGGGATAGGCTTCTTCGGGTTTCAATACGCTTGCTTTCTCATACTCTGCACGGGCATTGCTGTATGATTTTGCATTAAACATGCCGTCGGCAGAAGTGATAGTACCGGCATATTCTTCATCCAGCAGCCTGAGTCTTTCCAATTCAGCCAATATTCCCTCGATCTCACTTATTTTCTGGGCCGGGTATGCTTCGTCAGGCATGAGGGTAAGCGCAGCAGCATATTTTACTCTGGCGCCATCATAATCCAGGGCAGCAAGCAGGGCATCACCATCTGCGATTGCCTGTGTGTAATCAGCTCCCAGCTGTGCGATACGGGCTGCTTCTGCAGCGAAAATAGCTTCGATCTCAGCAATCTTATCTTTAGGGTATTGCTCATCTGCTTTAAAGCCCAATGCCAGTTCATAGTCTGATTTTGCCTTGTTATAGTCCAGTTGTTCCATAGCCAGATCCCCTGCCTCTATGGCTTCATTATAACTGTTTTCAATACCTTGTAATCTGGCCAGTTCAGCCAGTATGCCATCTATCTCGGCAATCTTATCCTTCGGATAGCTTTCGGTGGCTTTATACGTGAGTGCCAGTTCGAAGGAGGCTTTGGAAGCATCGTACTGCTCCTCTGATAACAAGCGATCCCCTTCAGCTACGGCATCTGCATAGCTCTGATCTATTCCTGCAAGCCTGGACTGTTCTGCCAGTAATCCGTTGATCTCTTCGATTTTTTGTTGTGGATATTCCTCTTCAGTAAAGATATCGGCAGCATTACGGTATTCCATCAGCGCCCCCATATAATTCTTTTCTGCAAGGAGCTGGTCTGCAGTCTTGAGGGCGAGGGTGTAAGTTTCCTGTTCTGCCTGCAACTGGGCCAGGATATTATTGATCTCAGTAATCTTATCCTTGGGGTATTGCTCTTCCTGGATAAGGTCGTTGGCTTCTACATAGTCCACCTTGGCATCCTCCCATTCACGCTTCGTGAAATGCTCGTCGCCACGGGCAATGGCAGCATCGTAGGCTTCCTGTGTGGCATGTGCCCTGCCCAGGATCTCATCTATCATCTTGATCTGATCTTCAGGATAGCTCCTGTCACTCATTATGTCCTGTGCTCGCAGGTATTGTATGCGCGATTGCTCATAATCACCAGCATTGAACAGCTTATCGGCCCCATGTATGATGGCATCATACTGATTCAGCTGGTCCTGGATTTGTGAGAGGATGAGGTCGATCTCATCTATCCTGACCTTGGGGTATTGTTCGAAGGGATTGATGTCGGCCGCATTGCGGTATTCGGTCTTTGCCTCTGCGTATTCTTTGTCTGCAAAAAGCTTGTCAGCCAGGCTGATGGTGTTGGCATAGGCTTCTTCCTGCGCCCTTTTCAATGCCATGATCTCATTTATCCTGCTGATCCTTTGGTGGGCATGCTCCCCATCAGGCCAGTAACGCAAGGCATCGGAATAGGCAAGCATGGCAGCCTGGTAATCTTCCTGGCTATAGAGTTCATCAGCTTTTGCAAGAGCATCCTCATAGGCCGCTTTATCACGTTCAGTCTTTTCCGACAGGGCAATGTTGATCTTGCTGATGATCTCCCTGGGATAGTTTTCTTTGGGGAGGACCTCCAGCGCTTTCTCATACTTCAGTTTAGCTTCAGCAAACTGCTGAGAAATGTATAGCTCATCACCCTCCGACACAAATTTATTGTATGCTTCATACTTACGAAGGAAGTCGTTCAGTTCCCTGATCTTTACCTGTGGCAAGGGCTCTTCGGGTTTGAGCTCTGATGCCAGCTGATAAGATTTCAGCTCGTTCTCATAATCCTTACGCGCATGGTACATCTCAGCTTCGCTGATGGCTTTCTCATAGCCTGATTGCTGGGCGGCGATCTCAGAAAGCCTCTGATTTGTGGCGTCGATCTTATCTTTCATCTCCTGCCTGCCGGGATAGATGCGTGCTGCATCATCGTATTTTGTTATTGCTGCAACATAATCCTCTGCAGCAAACAGGGCATCCCCTTCATTTATAAGGCCGGTATATCTGCCCTCATTTTCTGCCTCATCAGATTGTATTTCCCTGATCAGTTTGATCTGATCTGAGGGATAGGGGTCTGAAGGCATGAGCTTTTGCGCTTCTTCATAAGCGAGGATGGCATTATCCCAGGAATTTTCCTGGTAGAGACGGTCCGCATAGGTCAGTTTATCATTGAATTCTGCCATCTGTTCCATCTGAACACGAAGCAGACTGATCGACTCCCTTAAACGGTCCTTGGGATATTGCTCATCAGGCTTTTTCTGTGAAGCCACCTGGTATGAGGCTTTGGCATTCAGGTAGTCCGCCTTTTCAAAATAACCATCGGCAGATTCAATGGCTTGCTTATATTGCTCATCAATACCCTGGGATTGTACAGGGTTTATGCCGAGGAAAAGGACTGTAAACAACAGTACTTTAATGAGTGTAAAAAACGTCTTATTCATGCTGTGATATGATCCCATCTTTAATGCGCATCTGACGATCGGCCATCTCCGCTAATTCCTTGTTATGGGTAACAATAACGAAAGTTTGTTCCAGTTCATTACGCAAACTCAGAAAAAGTTTGTGCAATTCAACCGAGTTGTTCGAATCAAGGTTGCCTGAGGGCTCGTCGGCCAGCACTACTGCCGGATTGTTTACGAGGGCCCTGGCAACGGCTACCCGCTGTTGTTCGCCACCCGAAAGGGCTGCGGGTTTATGGTCCATCCTTGCACTCAGGCCCAGAAGATTGATCAGCTTTTGAGCCTTCTCAATGGCTTCTTTTTTCGAGTCTCCTGCGATGTAGGCCGGGATGCATATATTTTCAAGTGCGGTGAATTCAGGCAAGAGATGATGGAATTGAAAAACAAAGCCAATTTCCTTATTCCTGAATGCCGATAATTTCTTTTCATTCATATTTGCAATGGCCTGCCCGTTAATGCTGACTGTGCCCTGGTCCGCTTTGTCGAGGGTGCCAAGGATATGCAAAAGGGTCGACTTTCCCGCTCCGGAAGCACCGACAACGGACACGATCTCAGCTTTTTTGATCTCCAGTGAAATCCCTCCCAGGACTTCCAGAGAACCATAAGCTTTGTGTATGTTTTCAGCACGTATCATGCATCGCAATTAAGAGCTGCAAAGATAGGCTTTTTTAACATAGGAGTATCTTTACATATAGGCTGTATACCTTTCGCGGAAAAACATTATTTTTGTCGCTCACAAAAACGTAAACGATGAATCTACACGAATATCAGGGAAAATCTATTCTGAAGAAATACGGTGTTGCAGTACCTCTTGGCTATGTCGCTGAGTCACCGGAACAGGCACGTGAGCTTGCAAAGAAAATATTGGATGAAACCGGCATGGATAAATTTGCTGTGAAGGCACAGATACATGCGGGTGGTCGCGGGAAAGGCGGTGGTGTAAAGATCGCAAAATCGCTGGATGAAGTGAAGCAGTATGCCGACCAGATACTGGGCATGATGCTCGTGACACCACAGACAAGTGCTGAAGGAAAAAAGGTAAGGAAGGTGCTGGTCGAACAGAATGTCTATTATCCCGGTGAATCGGAACCCCAGGAATTTTACATGAGCATTTTGCTGAACCGTGACCTGGGACGAAATATGATTATGTATTCACCTCGTGGCGGAATGAACATCGAACAGGTAGCAGAAGAAACACCGGAACAGATCTTTACCGAGGTGGTCGACCCCAAGGTAGGATTGCAGAGCTTCCAGTGCAGGAAAATTGCATTTAATCTGGGACTTTCCGGTGATGCTTTTAAGATGATGGTGAAATTTGTAAATGCACTCTACAAAGCATATGTCGGAAGCGATGCATCTCTCTTCGAGATCAATCCTGTGATGAAAACATCAGATAATCAAATATTTGCAGCCGATTCCAAAGTGGCTATTGATAATAACGCACTATACCGCCATCCTGATATCGCCGAGATGCGCGACTTTAGCGAAGAAGATCCCATTGAAGTAGAGGCAAGTCAATACGACCTGAGCTATGTAAAACTCGATGGTACTGTAGGTTGTATGGTGAATGGTGCCGGACTGGCGATGGCTACCATGGACATTATTAAGCTTTCAGGTGCTAACCCGGCAAACTTCCTGGATGTAGGTGGTACCGCCAGCGCCAAAAGGGTAGAGGAAGCTTTCAGGATCATTCTGAAAGATCCGAATGTAAAAGCCATCCTGGTGAATATCTTTGGGGGCATCGTCCGTTGTGACAGGGTTGCCCAGGGGGTTGTGGATGCCTATAAGAATATTGGAGAGATCAATGTGCCTATCATTGTCAGGCTTCAGGGTACCAATGCTAAAGAAGGCAAGGAACTGATCGATCATTCAGGACTTGAGGTCCATTCCGCTATTCAGCTGGAAGATGCTGCACAAATGGTTACGGAAGTATTGAAGTAGGCTTTGGGCTACAGGCCTAAGGTATTTGGATAGGATTAACAATCCATAATCCATAATTCATAATTCAAAATCAGCTTAGCCTTGTTGTTTCTTTAGATCTTCGTAGATTTCTATGATCTCATCACGGTATTTCGGTGGTGCTTCGATAAATCCCCATCCTTGCTGAAAAGCCCAGAGCCCGTCATAAGCCGAATCATGATATGTGCGCAAGATGTGAGGAATCTCCCTTTCACTTAATACAGACTCCAGTAAACGGGCTATGATTTCATTGTCGAGATCTAATATCCTTTCTACATCTTCCATGACGTTAAATTTTGAATTTTGAGTGCTTAATTTTGAATTTATTATCAATTAACACTATTCACTTTCACTTAGGCACTCGGCACTAGGCACTATGCACTAAAACGGTACTCCATCCTCATCCATATCATTCAGCTTGGAGGGTACCGTAAAAGTATCACCGCCATCAGGACTGAGGTAATCAAGTCCGCCCATTGTATCCAGATCGGCGAATTTAGCAAAGTCTTTGATGAACCTGAGCTGGATGTCGCCGGTAGCACCATTCCTGTGTTTGGCAATACTGAGTGTGGCGAGTCCTGCCATGGGGTTGGCATCAGCATCTTCATTGATACCGTAATATTCCGGCCTGTAAATGAAGAGTACGATATCAGCATCCTGCTCAATAGCTCCGGATTCACGAAGGTCGGACAGGATTGGTTTCTTGTCACCGGCACGTGTTTCCACGGCACGACTTAGCTGTGAGAGGGCCATAACCGGAATGTTTAGCTCTTTGGACAGGGCTTTCAGAGAACGTGAAATGTGACTGATCTCCTGCTCACGGTTTCCTCTATTATCCTGCTGCCCAACCATCAGCTGAAGGTAATCCACGAAGACCATCTCTATATTGTTCTGTGCTTTAAGCCTTCGGCATTTAGCCCTTAGCTCAAATATTGAAAGGGCCGGCGTATCATCGATAAATATTTTGGCATCTTCAAGGCTTCTGATCTTGGTATTCAGCTGCTGCCACTCATGGTCCTGCAGGTCACCCTTACGCAATTTGTCGGAATTCAGCTGTGTTTCGGAAGAGATCAAACGGGTTACCAGCTGAACGGATGACATCTCGAGGGAGAAGAAGGCAATGGGCTTTTTATGATCCACTGCCATGTTGCGGGCCAGAGTCAGCGCAAGGGCGGTTTTACCCATACCAGGCCTGGAAGCCAGGATGATAAGGTCGGAGCGCTGGAAGCCGTTGGTGATCCTGTCAAGTTCGACGAAGCCGGAAGGGATTCCACGCATCTTGGTTTCGGCATCCCTGGCAATCTCAATATCTTTGATTGCATCCTGCATCAACTGGTGCATCTCTCCCTGCTGACGACGGATATTCTGTTCGCTTACGGCAAAGAGGTTTTGCTCAGCGCGATCGAGAAGTTCAAACACATCGGTGGTATCCTCAAAGGCATCTTTGATGATCTCGCTGGAGACACGGATCAGCTCCCGTTGTATAAACTTTTGAAGGATGATACGCGCATGGTATTCGACATTGGCCGAGGAGGCCACCCTGTTGGTAAGCTGAGTAATATAATATGCACCTCCAACGAGATCCAGTGAGCCGTTGCTTTTCAGCTGGCTGATCACGGTAAGAATGTCGACCGGTTCCGACTTATTGAAAAGGTCGACAATCGCTTTATATATGGTATTATGGGCTTCTCTGTAAAAGGCTTCGGGCTTCAGAATATCGATCACTGCCGTGAGGGCATCTTTTTCAAGCATGACCGCTCCCAATACAGCTTCTTCCAGGTCGATGGCCTGAGGTGGTACACGCCCCTGATCGAGTAGGGAAGGGGTCTGTGGCGCTTTCCTGACTCGTTTTCTTGTATTATCCTGTTGGGGCGTCAGTTTTTCTTCCATACCTCAAAAGTACAATAAAACAGCGGCGATTGTACGCTTTTCCGGGCATTAGTTATCCCATCCGGATTGTTGATAATTTGTTAATATCTTTCAAACTTTACCTGCGGGAGATTTTGGGTGCCAGGCTCTTCAACGTACGCAACTTAAACAATAAGCATGTTTTCCCTGAGCAGGTTAGTAGTTAAACACGAATGCACCGGAATAATCCCCAGAACATCCCCATGCTTAACAGTGGAGAGAAAACTATCAGATGTTTTGATAATCCCATGATCCTGGCTGATGGAAACAAGCCTGGTATCAGGAACGGGGCCTGACCAGCCGGAATCCAGGTATCTGACAATGAGTCCGTAATACCTTCCATCTTCTTCGAGAAACTCTTTGGAGAAGTGCACGGCTCCGCCATAGATGAGTAACTCCTTCCTTTCCGGGTAGATGCCGCATACAGGGCATGCCACGCTGACGGCAAGATCATCGAATTCACAAATGTTCTGCTTGAATTGCATCAGGTCGTAAAACACGAAATTTCCCGGGCGGATCTCATCTGCGCCGCTCAGATTCTCAATCAGGCTGCAGGAAGGAGTATCTCCGATAGAGATCAACAGATCAGGGAATTCATTGTTGTATTTGCCCTTAAGTGAATGCAGAGCCATGATTGTACCATGGTGGATATTGATGACCTCATGCTTATTAGCTGCCTGGTAGGTATTTCCTGAGTGGGTCAGGAAACCTTTAAAAATGAGCTTGTCACTGTTTCTGATTACGTTGAGGATATGCTCAGTTCTTTCATGATCGGGAAAAGGAACACCGCTTCGGCTATATCCACAATCCACTTCTATAAATATCCCAAGAGCGGAGCTGAGACTATTGGCAAGAGCTTCGGTGGCTTCAGGTGAATCTGTAAGCAGATTGAGTTTTATCTTTAATGCCAGTTCATTATAAGTGTCTGTTTCTCTTAGGTTAACAGGAAAGGCAATCGTAATATCCTTCCAGCCGGCTGCAGCAAAATGAACCGCCATTTCTGCTGAAGATACTGTGATCTTCTCCACACCCTCTTCTCTGAACCATTCGCCTACCTGCACCGACTGATGGGTCTTAAAATGTGGACGAAAGCTCACACCTGAGGATATTGCCTTTTCTGCCATGCGTTTAATATTCGCACGACAAATCTTCTCACTGATAATGAGGGTGGGTCTATTGATCATAAGTGCCTATAGTTTGGAGTGCACAAAAATGCCTAAAGTTTTTACACCTGAAGCCTATTGGTATTTATCCCTGTCACTAAAGTATTTCATGAACTGTACTCTTTCATAGAGCGTAGGCTCGACATATTGTTCCTGGCTGAGTTTCCCTTTGAACTCGGCGATGCTTTCGAAGCCTTTTTCGGCCATCCAGTCTTCAATTTCTTTGATCACCTCTTTCAGGAACTCAGGCCCTTTCTGGTAAAGTGCTGATACCATTTGTACCGCATCAGCACCGGCCAGCAACTGCTTGATCACTGCTTTTCCATCATGCACACCTGTTGAGGCTGCGAGGTCGCATTTTACCCTGTTGGCCAGGATCCCGATCCAGCGCAAAGAAGTGGAAAGTTCTTGTGGAGTACTGAAAACATTCGTAGATGTGATCTCCATCTTGTCGAGATCGATATCAGGGCTGTAAAACCTGTTGAATAGCACAATGCCCTGTATCCCTGTTTTTGACAGTACCTTTACGGCCCGTCCCAGGTTGGAGAAGTAATAACTGATCTTGATCGCGATCGGTATCTTTATAATATTCTTCACATTGTTGATGATCTCCAGGTAAATATGATCGATATCGTCGAGGCTTTTCTCCATGGTAGAAGGCATGATGAAGATATTGAGCTCCAGGGCATCTGCTCCGGCTTCCTCTATTTTGGTGGCAAAATAAGTCCATTCGTGAGAACTGGTGCAATTGATGCTTGCGATCACCGGTATCTTTACCTTTTTCTTGGCATCGGCAATCAACTTAATGTAGTTGCCCAGGTTCTGCTGTTTGATCTTATAATCGAAATAATCCAGATAATCATCCTTGAAACGTGACGGAGCTTCTTCTGCCAGGACCTTTTCATACTCCATGGTGATCTCTTCCTCGAAAATAGATTTGATGACCACCGCTCCGGCGCCGAATTTTTCGAGTTCTTCGATTTTTGTTACACTATCGGTCAGCCCTGAACTACCCACGATCACGGGGTTGCGTAATTCCAGTCCCAGATATTTTGTTGAAAGGTCCATATTGTCTTTTATTACATTGGTTATTGAATATAGCAAAGGTAGGGAATATCATTAAATCTTAAAAATTTGATACTACATCCCATCTATCAGAGTGTTTTCATGTAACTATGAAGAGCTTCAATCGTTCCGGCCCATGAGGTTTCAAAAGCCTCCAGCTTATCTTTAATGCCTTCAGAAGGATACTCCTTGAGGTAATAGTGTTCAGCTACAGCATCTGATAAGTAATCAGGAAGTTTGTCATCAGGCTGCAGGGAAAAGATGACCCTGAGCTTTTCCAGATCAAACTTATCTTTCATTTCACTATAATATTCGCTTTCGGGAAGGATCATATCCTTGAGGTCAATTACATCGACTTCGGGCAGGAGATTCCTGATCAAATATCCCTGGCCAAAGCAAACGAGGCTGGTTATACCTTCCAGTTTTGTTTTCAAATCAGATAGCAATGCGTCCATTGGATTTGTTGTGTGCGGGTAGAGGCTGCTGCGGAATCCCTTTCCATCTTTGAGGGCATATCCGTATGCCATTTGCTGGTAGGGATGTGTTCCCCTGTACATAGGGATTGCAGGTCTCATTGGAAGCAGTTTTATAAAAGCTGGATTTCCAGCTAAGTTGATGCTTGCATTATTGAATGCATCTTTATCGATTTGCAGTGAAGGATCTTTTTTTGCCGGCTTTGGTACGTTTTTCCAGCAATGTCCCAGGAAATCACAATCGTAAGGCTCTCTGCATTGCGGCCCCACATCGATCTTGGGGGAATGCTCCAGAGTAAGAGCTTCTTTTTCTCTTTCGATCTGATCCTTAACATAATCCTGGCGGGAAAGAGCCTCTTCTGTTACATCAATGATGTTGAAAAGCCCCTTTGGGTCGATCTCATCTTCCAGCACATATCCTTTATCGATATGCACCAAAGAAATACCGGTGATATCAAGCCCTGTGCCTTTGATCACATGGTATTGAAGGGCAGCATCCATCATATAAGTTTCTGAGATACCTCCTGAACTTTTAACCTCATAGGCATGCCAGCCTGTTCCTGTATGTACAAGGATATCCAGGTAAATCATCACCTGATCATGCTGGAATGCAGCCTCATAAATAACAGGAAAGCCTTCTTTGATCTTTTCCCCGGTATTGATGATCGCTTTTTTATAAGCTGCAGGGTGCCCCGGGCTCATATTGATCCCTCCGGGAAAAAGATCTTGAGCCAGTTCTCCAACCTGATGCCCACGCTGAAATACGATTAAGCGTTCTTTGGGTATCCTGTCCCTTAAAAATGAACGTTTTTTATTGAGGTATAGCGATTTGAGACATTGGTTGCCACGGATAAATGTGGACTTGGAGAGCAGGTGTTTTTCCATTATCCAAAATTAACAAACTTTAGTCACTTTAGTGCACTCTAAACTCCAGGCACTTTACACAATTATCACTTGCTCTTCCTCCAGCAATGGCTTCCCCTGGTACCGCAAGAATAACTGTGCAATAGTCAGTACATCCTTCTGACAATAAGTGACGATACGATCGAGGTCCTTGTCCTCCCAGTACACTTTCCCTACCTGGCTGCCGTCGATATCATCTTTAGGTGTAGGAATCTCAAATACGGCTGCCAGCGTTTCCAGCGAGGTGTAGTTTTTAAAGTCACCAAACTTCCACAGCTCCATGGTATCGAGGTGAGCCACCTCCCAGGGTTTCTTTCCCGCCAGGTCGAGGATCTCCGGCAGGGATACTCCATTTATAAGCATCCTTCTCGAGAGATATGGAAAATCGAATTCCTTACCGTTGTGGGCACAAAGCAGAAAATCAGTACTGCTGAACTTTGTTTCCAGAAGGTTGGCAAAATCACTTAGTAATTCCTTTTCATCATCGCCAAAGAATGATTTGATGCGAAAACTCCCGCCACTGAGCATCCCAAAGGAAATGCAAACAACTTTTCCGAACTCAGCATAGATCCCGGCCCTCGGGAAGAGCGTATCGGGTGTATCTTCTTCAGCACGCTTCAGGTATCCGGCTTTCTTATCCCATAATTTGATATAGCGCTCGGGTAATTGATCATAGGTAGCGCAGATGGGCACGGTTTCAATGTCAAGAAATAAGACCTTTTCGAGTTTAATGTAGTTCAGCATGATGGAAAGATTTTGTGGAGAATAAATATACGAAAAATGATGGATTTTCCTACCTTTATCTACCTGTATATGGTTCTAAACACATCGAAATATTCATTCTTGTGGATGTTGCTCTGCTGCATGTTCATCTTCTTTTCCTCCTGCAAAAAGAATAAGGATAAACCATTGCCGCAGATAATGCTGACATTTCCTCGGGAACTGGATGCTTTTATTGTGGGGGATAGCATACCAGTGATCGCGCAGATCACGCATACAATGGAAATAGTTTCAGTTAAAGTTGTCCTTGTGAATGCTGAGGGCATTCCTGTCCTGGTACCTAAATATATCTATCCCGGAAGCACTTCTTATGCGCTGGATTATGAATACCCGATCACAAAAAACCTGCAATCAGGAAACTATAGCCTGCTGGTTTCTGCCGGGGATGGATCCAATACGGCGAAAGTATATACACAACTGATGATTAGCGGTGTCGGACGTTTTTTTGAGCAGGCCATTGCCATATGCCAGCCCAATTCGTTGAATACCTATGTATATGGGATTGATGCAGATGGTGATTATGAAAATATACTTAATCTCGATCATGGCTATATCGATTCCGATATTAGTAGTGATCACCGCCAGTTATATATCCTCAAGCCGTCACCGGATATCTTAATAGCCTACAATCTGGATAGTCTTGTTGAGATAGATTTCTCTGTAAATGCTTCTCCGCCATATCCTGAATTTCATTCCGTGAGTTATTTCCAATTTTCCCCCCTGGCCTATGTCCCGAATGCAAATGGAGAGATCCGTGGATATAATAGTCAAGGCTCACCCATCTTTATTACCCCCCTGAATACTGATACTATACCCCTACAATGCTACCGGCATGATAATATGATGCTGGCATATTGTGTACGAAGGGGAGGGCCTGAGCGATTCATAAGGCAATATTATGAAGGAACCGGTGTATACAGGGCCGGGCTGAAGATCAATATTAATGTAGTTGACATTTTCAGTCTCGATCCTGATCAGGCAGTGGTATTCGGGAATGATGATACTACAGCCAGGGCATATGTATATGACATCACAGGAAATGCATTTTATAGTGAGATCTCCATGCCGGAAGGCATAGTCAGCCAGTTGGCAGAAGTCTCCACCGGCCGCTACCTTATTGGCCATGAAAACGGTATCTATCTGTATAATCACAATGACGCCTCTATGAGCCTTTGGCTGTCTGGTATTAGCGTTGATGTGCTTGTATATGATGACCTCAGTCAATATGTATACTATGCTGTTGAAAATG
Organism: Bacteroidales bacterium; assembly: GCA_029942245.1. Taxonomy (GTDB): domain Bacteria; phylum Bacteroidota; class Bacteroidia; order Bacteroidales; family B18-G4; genus B18-G4. The sequence continues at coordinate 15,270 of JAOZTN010000022.1, forward strand.
AGGTTTATGTGCATCGTTTTAGTGATGCGGCCTTACTTCAGCAAGTATTGCTGCCGTATGAGGTGGCGAACCTATTGATACAATATAACAACTAAAGCATGCAGAAGCGACTCATGATCACAGAGGATGGTTCCCACACCCTGAGGGTGGATGGTCTCAATGAGCATTACCATTCAACTTATGGCGCCCTCTCGGAGTCACTGCATGTGTTCATCGAAGCTGGTTTGCATAAGAAACTGGACGATCTGCCACAAAAACTCCATATTCTCGAGATCGGTTTCGGGACGGGACTGAATGCTTTGCTAACGCTCCTTGATGAGCAAAGCCGGGGATGTGATATTTATTATACAGGTCTGGAAGCTTTTCCGCTTGAAGCAGATCTCTGGCAGGGGCTGAATTATCCTGGTCTTTTGACAGATAAAAAGGCAGGAGAACTCTTCTCTAAATTGCACACTGCCGAATGGGGAAACCAGATAGAGATCGTTCCTGGTTTTACATTGACGAAGATTCAACAAAAACTGGAGAATTATCAGCATATAGGAAGCATGGCCGACATTATTTATTTCGATGCTTTTGGACCTGATGTACAGCCGGAACTTTGGACGGAAGAGATCTTTCAGAGGATTGCTGACATAACATCTCCCGGAGGGATATTGGTAACATATTCCTGCAAGGGAACAGTAAAAAGAGCACTAAAAGCAGCAGGATTTGAAATTGAAAAGATTCCCGGACCGAAGGGGAAAAGGGAAATGCTAAG
>JAOZTN010000022.1:16126-25934 GCA_029942245.1 Bacteroidales bacterium
ATTACCTACCCACAGACACATTCCGCTTTCTACAAGGATCAGCATTTTATTTGGTGGATTTAAGGCACAGTTTGGATGGGCCTTTTTGGGCTTTGGAATGATATTTTTCTGGGCTTTTGCCATGAATATGGATCTGTCTTTCCTGCAATACAATGGAAATGTAATTACGGTAGAGGGACTAGCAACAGGATATTCAGTAACAGATGCCTCTGAGAATGGAGTAAGCGTATTTGCTAACCACTTTACATTTAAAACGGAGGATGGAGTCAATATTACAGGGACGTCTTATGCTACCGGTGAAAGGGTTTTGGATGGAGAAACCCTTACGATAGAATATCCGGAAGGTAAACCTCAATACGCAAGGATACGGGGAATGCGTACTAAAACATTCGGCGGATTTGTCATTTTTGTAGTCATCTTCCCGCTTGTCGGACTGGTATTTATACTTTTAAGTTTAAGAAGGTCTTTACGTGCCTTAAGGCTCTTTAAGTACGGGATATTGGCCAGCGGGGAACTGATCTCGAAAGAAAAAACTAACACCAAGATCAATAACAGGACAGTGTATAGGATGACTTTTCGATACAAGGATGATCTGGGACGTGAATATGAGCGAAAGGAAAGAACACCGCTCCCATACCTGTTGCAAGATGATAAGGCAGAGAGGCTGTTATACCTGAGACGCAAGCCTTCCTATGCGATTCTGGTGGATTCCTTGCCATCCTCTTATCTGATGAATAAAGAAGGGAAAATTGATGCTGCACCGATGAGAAATGTAATCCTCCTGATGATCATACCCACAGCAGGCATTATCGGACATCTGGTTTATTTTATTAACACTTATGTAATCTAGAGGCATCAGGCTTCGGACTTCAGGCATCAGTTGGCTTTTTGGAAATAAATCCATCTAACTTATCTGATATCAAAACCTTCAAAGTTTTGCATTGGTAGGTCCTGTAAAGAGACCTTGTCAACTCTGGCCCACTCAGGGCCTTTCTTAGCCCATTCAACAAAGATTTCCATGACATCCGCCTTTGCTTTCGCTTCGATATAAACAGAACCATCACGCTCGTTCTTTACAAATCCTTTCACGCCGAGTTTAAGGGCAGTCTTCTGTGTATAGAATCGAAAACCCACACCCTGGACTTTCCCGTATACTTTTATGGCGAAACATTTCATCTTATTCAAATATCAAATATCGAGTATCAAGTATCGAATATCGAGTATCGAATATCAAATATCGAGAATAACTCAACACCCAACACTCAACACCCAACACTATTACTCTCCCAGCCTTCTCAAGACCATGCTTTCAATTTTTTCAAAAAGTGTGAGTGGCTTTAAAGCTCTCCAGTTGAATTCGTTAAAACCACCACCGAAGGCAATGAAGTAGTCTAATTTACTGTTAATAAACTCATCCAGCACATGATCCCGGAAATTAATCCCTACGATCCAGCCGTCTTCCACATCATCAAACCATTCCATATAATAGTCATTATCATCAGCATGAAAGTCGAGCACATTCTCACCGATCAGCAAGAACCTGTTGATGCCTTCAGCCAGCAAGATATCGACTACCTGGCGTTTCAGGAAACTGACATCGTTATATAACACATCATTCCATTCACCGAATAATTCTATTATGCAGAATTGCTTATCGTAATCGGCGTAGAGTACCTTAAGGAATAAGGTGTTGGAACCCATATCATCCCACTGGGGGTGTATCACGTAATTATATATAGCATGCGTGAACTCAAACTCGCTGTACTCCCTTCCATAAAAAGGAGAACGCTCATCCTCGCTGGCAATGTAATGATGCCGCCAGTTATAATATGGTTCTATTGCATGCATGCTAATAGGTTCAGGGTACCAGGTACCGGGTGCTGGGTATTATTAATATTATAGTGCGAATTTCAGGCCGGGGATCTTTTTTAGCTCTGTATATACATCTTCCAGCTGCTTCTTGCTGTCAATATCAACACTTACAGTATAGCTGATATATTTCCCCCCTGAGCTGTGCTTCATTCGGAAGTTTTCATACGGGACTTTAAATTTCTTCAATATCTTCTCAATGTTCTTGATACTCTCTTCTTCTTTAATACTGGTTTCAATAATAGCTTTCAGGTCAAACTTAACAGGATAATTCACCGATTGCCTGTTAAATAGGTTACATGTTTTTTCTTCGCCATTTCCGCCTGGTTTTTCCATTATAATAAGTTTGAATTTTGAGCTTTAAATTAAATTATTCCTCGTGGCTTCCGCGAGCGCCATAGCTACTCAGCGGAGGCGCTGTCGCGAGGTTTCCTATTAAGCTCCCCTGATTTTCAGGGGAGATGTTCCACTTTGGCGGGACAGAGGGGTATTATAAAAATCTGGTTAAAAACAAAATGTTACATTAATTCGTCCCCACTTGTGGTGAAGACCATTATTAAACTCGGGGCTGATATAAAACTGCTCATACATCAATCCCATTTGCCTGAAGGCAACAAAGAAGCCTGCACTGGCCTGTAAGACAAGTCTTTCAATATCTTCAGCCGGGATGGTATAGTTGCTGCTATTATTAAAAACTCCACCCTGAAGCGTAGCATCATATGCTACCATCTTCACCATTCCTGTTGCAAAGATACCATATTGCCATTTGTGCCCGTCCTGTCCTTCTATTGATTTCGGGCTTGCCAGCCAGGGCATACCGAAATACGAATTCATGCGCCCGGCCCTGATCCGCATCCCGCCACCGGCATTGGTATATAAAGTGCCTAATTGTCCTTTTGCAAACACATTCAAATCAAAAGCCCCTGGGTTATACAATCCCTTTTCAATCAAAGCAGTATAGTTGAGTACCAGGTCGTTCTGTATTTGGTTTTCCCATCCCAGCGGTGGGATGTCGTGTATCTGTCCCTGAACAAATCCACCCAGAGAACCAGGACCAATCAGGCCAAACTGAAGTTCTGAGTACTGCCTGTATCGTTTCCTGCTGCTAAGGGTGTTTTTGTAGTGACCCAGGTACAGATATGCAGCAAAAGGCCTGTCGCCGGTCAGAAGCATGACCGTATCAGGGTTGGTAGGCGTATACATATTCTGTACGACCGTCATGCCATGATAATTCATGGATAGCTTACGATAAGGGAGCATGGAATATGCAAAAGGGGAGGAGGCAAAGATAGGTGCCGCATAATCAATGCGTATGCCATTGGTATAATAATAATCTGTATTGTTGAAGATATCATTATCAAAATTCACACCCAGATAGCGGTTTGAACTTATATAGCTGACGGCATAAAATGCCTCTTCATCTGCTTCCCTTTCTCCCGGTTTGAGAGGGCTTTCCTCAATCATGATCTTTCCGGGGGCCCGGACGGCAATACCCTCAATGGTATCACGCTTTACCGGAACGACGACCTCTTCTTCTGATTCCATCGTTGGCTCAGACTCTATGGATGGCAATTGCTTTTGTTCGGGTGGATAAACATAATATGCATTCGGTCCCTGAGGCGGGTGCCATTCAGGAGTGTACACTTCATGGATCTTCATTTCCCGGCAGGAGGAAAGAAACAGCGATATCATGAAGAGAAATATGAAGCGCTTAGCTATCAAAACGGTATAAAATTAAGGCTTTTCCGCTATTGAAGCCTAAAAGATTTTAGGGTATTTCTCCGGGTTCACATCATGCATGACATTGTAGACGGTATCAAACACATCCTCAGCATTAGGATTAGAGAAATAATCACCGTCAGTGCTGTAAGCAGCCCGGTGTTCATGCCCTGTGAGCGTGAGTGGCTCCGCATCCAGGTAGAAGAAAGCCTTTTGTTCTTCCAATACCTTTTGCATCATATAGGATGTTGCTCCCCCCGGGACATCTTCATCGAAGAATACCACCTTATTGGTTTTCTTAATAGAATCGAGGATCACATGATCAACATCAAAAGGTAGCAGGGTCTGCACATCAATAAGCTCGACATCGATATCGAAATCCTTCAGCTGGGCCGCTGCATCTTCAGCGATGCGAACACATGAACCATAGGTTACGAGGGTCAGGTCAGCCCCGCTTTTGAGAATTTCCGGTTTTCCTACAGGTATTTTAAATTCACCCAGGTTGGATGGCAGCTTTTCCCTCAGCCTGTAAGCGTTCAGTGGTTCAATGATGAGGGCCGGTTCATCCGAAGCAAGCATGGTATTGTAAAAACCTGCGGCCTGTGTCAGGTTACGGGGCACCAACACATACACGCCCCTGATGGAGTTGATCACCATGGAGAGTGGGGAACCGGAATGCCAGATGCCTTCCAGCCTGTGTCCGCGTGTGCTGATGATCATAGGGGCCTTCTGACGTCCCTTGGTCCTGTAGCGCACTGTAGCCAGGTCATCACTCAACACCTGCAGACCATAAAGCAGGTAGTCGAAATATTGTATTTCTGCCATCGGGCGGAATCCTCTCATGGCCATGCCGAGGCCTTGCCCTAGTATGGTAGCTTCACGGATGCCTGTATCGAATATCCTCAGATCGCCGTACTTCTCCTGCAGGCCTTCCATGGTCTGGTTCACACCGCCAATTTTGCCTACATCTTCACCAAAAGCACACACCAGTGGATTATTTTCAAAGATATGATCAAAGTTTTCTTTCAGGATCTCCCTGCCGGGGATGGAAGGGGCATCGTCAGCATAAACCGGGTCTACGGCTTCTACCTTGAGGGCAGAATAGTCTGATTCACTCCAGAGGTGGGCATTGTAGGCTTCGTAGTTCTCTTCAGCTACAGCATCCCGCCAGGCCAAAACATTTTTTTTCAGCGAATTATTGGGATCGCTGCAGGAGTCACAGATCAGCCTCAATATTTTCTTACCCGATGACATAATATCTTTCCAGATAGGTTCACCAACCATAGCCAGTTCTTCCTTGATCGCATTGATGCGGCTGGTCTTAGCACAGTTGCAGGTGCTGACATCCACCATGCGCAGAAAGTCATCACGTTTTTCGATCAGGGGTTTCTGGAATCTTGCCCAGGCAGCCTTTTTCGCTTCCCTTGCCCGTTTGGTAGCCTGCTTCTCGATCTCATCCAGTGTTGCTGCATCAGCAATTTTCTTTTCAAGTATCCATTCACGCATCTTTAGCAGACAATCGTGCTCACCTTCCCATTTTAGCCGCTCTTCGCTTTTATACCGCTCATGTGAACCTGAAGTAGAATGTCCTTGAGGTTGTGTCAGTTCAACGACGTGAATGATGGCAGGCACATGCTCTTTGCGGCATAGGGAAATGCTTTCTTCGTAGGTGTTGCAAAGGGCCTCATAGTCCCAGCCTTTCACCTTATAGATGCGGTAGCCATTGCTATCGCCCTTCTTTTCAAAGCCGCTCAGCACTTCTGAAATGCTGCTTTTGGTGGTCTGGTATTTGATGGGAACAGATATTCCCCAGCCATCGTCCCAAATCGAAATGGCAAGAGGGACCTGCATCACACCTGCTGCATTGATGCTTTCCCAGAACACGCCTTCCGATGTGCTGGCATCACCGATAGTTCCAAAGGCAACCTCATTGCCTTTAATCGAAAGTTTCTTGAATTGTGCCAGTTCCCTATTGTTTCTGAAATGTTTGGAGGCCAATGCCAGGCCTAAAAGGCGCGGCATCTGACCGGCAGTGGGGGAGATGTCTGCCGAAGAATTCTTGCGTTTGGTCAGGTCGAGCCATTCGCCATCGGCATCCAGGCATTGTGTGGCAAAGTGGTTGTTCATCATACGTCCACCGGTACCGGGGTTAGATTCTTCATCCGTATTGCCATACAACTGTGTGAAAAATTCTTCCAGATTCATCATGCCGGAGGCCATCATAAAGGTCTGGTCACGGTAATATCCGGAGCGCCAGTCACCTTCTTCGAAAACCCTTGCCATCGCCAGCTGTGGTACTTCTTTACCATCGCCGAAGATCCCGAATTTGGCCTTTCCGGAAAGCACTTCTCGCCTGCCAAGCAGGCTTGCCTGACGGCTCTCGTTGGCGATCCTGAAATCATTGAGTATTTCTTCTTTGGAGAGCTTAAACCCCCGCTTATTGCTTTTTTCTGCCGGCATGATAGTATATTCTCTGTATAAGTAACAAAATTAAGCAAAAATGCTTGTAAAAAAAATGACAGCCGGAGCTGCCACTTTAAATTATGAATTATGAGTTTTGAATTTTTAATTCTACATGATCACCAGATCAGGCCGACCATTTGCATCAATATTGGTCTGATAGGATGTATGGTCACTTTTTCTGGTTCACGGTAGATTGTTGGGGATATGTAGCTCTCTTCATCTGTGCTTTGAAGCCCATTTTCTGTCATGAGCCAGGTTCTTCCGGCAAGTTTGTACGGGCTGTACCTGCCCCAGTTCAGGATGTCTTGCATACTTTTATCAATACTGAGGTATTTACCTACCGGGATAGCGAGCTCAAGTTCGATATGCTGAGCATGCCAGCTGCCGCGTTCTCCCATGATAAAGAATGGATCGAGAATGAGGGTATTCCTATCCTGCTGATGCTGCCAGAAAGTATTTTCAGCCTGCTCACGGGCAGACCTGGGCGTCCTGCCCCTGGCATGTGTGAATTGTGTCAGCAGAAAATCTTCCGATTTGCTCTTGCGGAGGTCCACTTCCACCTGCTCAAAAAATACACCTTCTTCTGTCACTATCAGATGAAGCTCATCAACCTGGATGTAGTCATAGGAATTATAAAGCATCTCATCTTGAAACTCCTCATTAACCGTAATGAAGAGGGTATCTCCCACTGGCTGTGTGATCTCAATTGCTTTAGTGTGGGTACTCTGGTGCCTGTATTCACGGGCAATCCTGAATGAAAAGAAAAGGGTGATGATTAGTCCTATGACCCAAACATTTAATGCAGTTATGCCTATATATCTCACTCGCTCAATTCCGAATATCATCCGGAAGGCGTTGTACATCAGCATTACCAGGGGAATTCCGAGAAACAGGATCAGGCCTATCTTAAAGATTGCAAGTCCTCCGGCGGATACAGGAAGAAGACTGAAGAAATCCGTCATAGGCAGGAGTATGGCTTCATTATTATCGAGAATGATCGGGCCTCCCCACCCGAAGAGGGCAAAGAGGAAGGCCAGGGCCAGGCTGATGCCTGTGAGCAGCAACACAATGCCAATGATGATAACGAAAACTTTGAGTATAACCTTTAATATGGTCACGAACACATGGACGAGTTGTTCGAAAACGTTCTCACCCTGGCTGTTTTTAGTATCTACTTTTTTTTTAGCCTGGTTGGTCAGGTCGTTGATCTTGTCTTTCAGGTGTGTGACCTCTTCTTTGATCGATTTTTCGATGTTGGAGATATTCACCTTTTCACCTTTCATTTGCAGCTTCTCGGTAGTGGTTCGTGCTTCAGGCATGGCTATCCACAATACCATATAAACCAGTGCACCGGAGAGCCAGATCAGGGTGAAAACCACGAATGCCAGTCTGACCCACAACACATCAATGTTCAGGTAAGCTGCCAGACCGCTGGCCACACCGCCAACAACTTTATGGTCAGGATCCCTGTATAGCCGCTTATAATCACGGATATCTTCCGCTGCTGTTGCGGTGCTTTCCTTTTCTTCTTCACTATCTCCCTCGGTTTCGAATTCCCAGGGTTCACCCATGAGGGCGATCACTTCTGATACACCTTCGATAGAGATAACCTGGTTTGAATCAGAAATTCTCTCCTGCAGCAGTTCTGCGATCCTGCCTTCTATATCGGAGATGATCTCGTCTTTCCCGTGGGTTTTGTTGAAATGTCTTTTTAACGTATCAAGATAGGCGTTCAGCTTATCGTATGCATCCTCATCAATGTGGAAAATGATACCGCTAATGTTGATTGTAAGTGTCTTTTTCATCTTATATTGATTTCCTATTTTATTAACTAGCTTTTTTAACTGTGATCTTATTTACGGCCTTTACAAGGTCCTGCCAATTTATATTTAAATCGTTCAGCACCTTGATCCCGATCTCTGTCATTGTATAATATTTACGCGGGGGACCAGATTTGGACTCTTCCCACCTGTAGTTTAACAGTCCTTCGTTCTTTAGACGCGTCAATAGGGGATATAGGGTACCCTCCACAACGATTAATTTCGCTTCTTTGAGCTTTTCCAGGATGTCGGAGGCATAGGCATCCTTCTCAGCAATGATGGAAAGAATGCACAGTTCCAGTACCCCTTTCCGCATTTGTGCTTTTGTTTTTTCTAAATTCATTCAGCAAACATACAACATAATTTAGTACTATGCAATACAAAGTACCAAATAATTCACATTAGCTGTTAATGCAAGATACTGTAGAATTGTATAATAAACTGGAATACAGAGCCTAAGGATCTTATTTGGAAAGATTAAAAATTTAATATTTAATTGCGTAAATCGATTTGGGGGCGTAAATCGTCATGAAAATGCTTCTTGTAGCCATGAAAAGCATTAGTGCCAGCCAGAGACCATGATTGCCCATAGGACCCAGGAGAAGATAGTTGAGTGGGATGAAAACCAGCAATGTGGCAATGATCATGGTATTTCGCATAGCAGCAGTAGCTGTGCAGCCGGTATAGATACCATCCCAGATGAAAGCCACAAAGGAGACAAGGGGTACCAGTGCCAGCCAGGGAAGATAGGGGAGGCTGTTGCTGATCACATCCACATTGTCGGTTAATATATATAATATGTATCGTCCTCCCAGCAAATACGCAAGGCCAACGGGCAGGCTGATCATCCCACCCCAGACGAAGATGTACTTCGTAAATTTCCTGAGTGATGGGAGGTCTTTTGCCCCATAGAATTTTCCCGCCAGGGATTCAGCAGCGTAGGCAAAACCATCAAGGAAGTAAGAGAAAAGGAAGAAGAATTGTAAAAGCAGGGTGTTCACGGCGAGTGTGTCATCTCCCATCTTTGCCGAACTGGTCGTAAACAATGATAGGGCAAGGATCAGCAAAACTGTACGTATCATAATGTCCCTGTTCACTGTGAAAAAGCGACGCAGGGCATTCATTTGCAGCATAGCACGCCTGTTTATTTGTTTGAGGATACTGCCATAGTATCTAATCAGGATGACAATAGCCGCTATAAGGCCCACATATTGTGCGATCAGGGTACCCCAGGCTACACCGTCAGATTTCATTCCTAAACCATATACAAAAAAGTAGTTTGCACCAACATTGAGGAGATTTATCAGGATCGCCAGGAACATGGGTGCCCTGGCATTCTGCATTCCCAGGAACCAGCCATTCAGGGCTAGGAGGCCCAGGGTGGCGGGGGCTGCCCAGATCCGGATGTAAAAATACTCGGAAGCCCCTGCTTCAACGGCATCACTACTGCTGATCACGCTAAAAGTGAACCAGTCGATAGGCACCTGGACCATGATAAGAAACAATCCCCCGCTTATGGCCACCAGCATAGCTCTTCCGAAGATAAGGCCCAACTCTTTCGTATCCCCGGCACCGAAGGCCTGAGCTGTAAACCCGGTGGTTCCCATACGCAGGAAGCTGAAGATGGCATAAATGAAGTTAAAGATCATCCCGCCCAGGGCAATAGCACCGATATAAGCTTCAGGTGAACCTTCCAGGTGGCCTAAAATAGCCAGATCAGCCATCCCCAGCAGGGGAACAGTGATATTACTGATGATGTTCGGTATCGCTAAGCGAAGTATGGACTTATTCACCCGAATGAATTTTCAGGCGAAGATAATAAAAAGGTACTATGGATAAAGTATTAGGTATCAGGTATTAGGTATCAGGTGCAAAGTATCGGAATGCATTCAAACCAATTTCTTAATACCTTGTACCTAATACCTTGTACTTAATAC
>JAOZTN010000022.1:26034-36528 GCA_029942245.1 Bacteroidales bacterium
TAATACCTTGTACTTAATACAATATTAAAAATTCTCAGCCTTCTCTTCGAAATACCCTTGTGGATGAGCACATACGGGGCATTTCTCCAGTGCTTTTTCACCAAAATGTACGTGGCCACATTTGCGGCAGATCCATTTGATCTTTTCATCACGCAGGAAAGCACGGCCTTCTTCCAGGTTTTCAAGCAGCTTAAGGAAGCGTGCTTCGTGGTCGGCCTCAATCTTTGAAATGAGCTTGAATGCAGCAGCCACACGTTTAAAACCTTCCTGTGCAGCGATATCTGCAAATTCAGGATAAAGCTTAGTCCACTCTTCATTCTCGCCCATGGCGGCTGCCTTAAGGTTTTCTTCCGTGCTGCCAATCATACCGGCCGGGTAGGCAGCCGTGATCTCTACATCGCCACCTTCCAGGAATTTAAAGAAGATCTTGGCATGTTCTTCTTCATTCAGTGCTGTTTCCGCAAAAAGGGCAGAAACCTGCTCATAACCATCTTTTTTGGCCTGCTTGGCGAAGAAAGTATAGCGGTTTTTGGCCTGTGATTCCCCGGCAAATGCTTTGAGAAGGTTCTTTTCGGTTTGTGTTCCTTTGATACTGTCCATAATATGTATTTATTTAGTCTATTGAATTAAAATCTTCTTTACCTACTCCGCAAATGGGGCATTTCCAGTTGTCGGGCAAGTCTTCGAAAGCGGTACCCGGAGGGATGTCTTTTGTTGGGTCACCCTGCCCGGGATCGTAAATGTATCCACAAACAAGGCACTGGAATTTTTTAAGTTCAGATTCTGTTTTGACTTCCTCCAGCGCAGCAAGTTTAGATTTGTCTGTATAGGTAGGTGCATTTTCGGGCGACATCCCTTTGATCACATCCCTGTAATAGCCATAGGTGAGGGGAGGTTGGGAGGGGTCAAGAACCTCAGCATCAATCGCCAGCCCAATAAACATGATATGGGAGCCGGTATCGATCTCTTGCTGTACCTCGCAATCGATATAGGCTACACTCTTTTCAAGCACAATAGGTGCCCCTGACTTGCCCGTTTTATAAGTTGCTTGTTCGAATTTATTCACTTCCTTACCCGTCTGGAATCCCCAGGGGCCAAGGAATTCCAGGTTGCAATCCTGTTGCAGAACAGAGATAGAGAATACTTTACTCTTCTGAATGTACGCTGTCGTGAGGTTATCCTTGTGCGTGGCTATGGCAAAGCGGGCCGGGTCTGCAGAAACCTGAAATACCGTGTTTGAAATATGTCCGTTGAGTTTGTCACCGCTGCGCGAAGCGACGATGTACAAGCCGTAGGTTACCTTGAAAAATGATTGTATATCCATTTATCCTTGCTTTAAAGGATAAAATTACTACTTAAATAAGCCGGGACAAAGTAGAAATGGTCTAAATTATATAGAAATGATAGAAATCAGATTATTTGCTGATCCATGATGTGACCTTTTCATCGAAAGGCTTGGTTTTTGGTGAGGCCATACCAACCAGCATCCCGTTTTCATCGATCATAAACTTCTGGAAGTTCCATGATACTTTAGCATCCATCACACCATTATTGTCTTTAATAGTAAGCCATTTATACAGGGGATGGATATTTTTCCCTTTTACCGAGATCTTAGCCATCATCGGAAATGTTACACCATAGTTCAGTGTGCAAAATTCCTTGATATCTTCATTAGTGCCGGGTTCCTGCTTCAGAAAATTATTGGCCGGGAATCCGATAATTGTAAAATCATCCCCGCCGTATTCTTCATAAAGCTTTTGAAGGTCAGCATACTGTTTCGTAAACCCGCATTTCGATGCTACATTGACTACAAGCACTTTTTTTCCCTTGAACTCTTCAAGACTGATCTCTTCTCCATCGATAGTTTCTACCGTAAAGCTGTGAAAATTTGTATCCTGGCTTTGAAGGCCGCTAAGAGCGGAAAATATAATTACTGACATGATTAATATTGCTTTCATTAGAATAGTTTAATCAATTAACGGATACCATATACTAATGTTCAGTGCCTGCTGAAAAATGAAAGTTTCCTCCTACCTTTGCAGCCTAAAATGATCTTAAATCTTTCACTCATAAGGCAACTCAATCCGGAGGAAAAGAAAGCATTCCGCCTGCACATGATCTATTCTGCTATTGATGGGATCATTATGGGAGTGATCGCCTTGAATGAGTATGTTTTCATCCACAGCCTGAGGGGATCAAATTACCAGCTGGCGTTTTTGTTCCAGTTCTCTGTGGTCTTGTTCACATTCCTATTTATTTTTAATCAGTTTCGTAAGCGAATAGCCAACAAAAGAAAAATGTTGAGGGTTACAGGCCTCGTAACCAGATTGCCTTTGGTTCTCTTATTGTTGATACCGGCACATGAATCGGCCCTTAGCGGTCAGTCAATCTGGCATTATCTCTTCCTCTTTGTTTTTCTTATATATTTTTCAGGTAATATTATCATATTTCCGGCTATTAATGTATTGTTAAAGACCAATTACCGGCATGAGAATTTTGGCAAGTTGTACAGCTATGCAAGCTCACTCAGCAAGATCATTCTACTGATATCGACTTTCGCCTACGGCTTATTGCTGGATGCTGATAATTTTGCTTTCAGGTATGTTTTTCCGTTTATAGGCTTGCTGGGGGTTATCTCGCTGTACGTCCTTTCTGAAATTGATTATTCTAAGGTTGTTCAGCACCCACAAGCATTGAAATTCAGAGATTCGATCAAAGAATCATGGAGGAATACTGTCAATATCCTCAAGACCAACAGACCATACCTGCACTTCGAGATCGGATTTATGTTCTATGGCTTTTCATTTATGATCTCGGTTACTATCATCAATATCTTTTTCCAGGATGCACTGCACTTAAACTATACGAGCGTGGCTTTTTATAAAAATGCCTACAATATCCTGGCCATTATCCTGCTTCCGTATTTCGGTAAACTGCTGAGTAATATTGATCCCAGGCGCTTTGCGGCTATTACTTTTTCCGCACTTTTCATGTATATCTTTTTCTTGTTGATGACAGATTATTTCCCCGGACATGTGGAGATATGGGGCATTAAAGTATACTATATGCTGATTCTTTCTTTTCTCTTTTACGGGATCTTTGCCGCCACCATGGCACTGCTCTGGTTCATCGGATCTGCTTACTTCTGCAAGCCTGAAGAGGCGGACGATTACCAGTCTGTGCATCTTTCCCTTACCGGGGTACGGTCCATATTCGCCCCTATATTCGGTATTTACTTTTATGAGCTGATAGGTTTCTCTGGAACATTCATCATGACCATGGTGGTACTGTTGATAGCTATGGGCCTGATGCGCTGGTCGTACAGGAGGGATAGTTTACAGGTGCAGAAATAGATACATTCATCTCACATTCAGGGAAGGGGTATTGTTGCATTGATTCACTGTTTCATTGTCTCACTGTTTCACTGTTTCATTGTTTTTTTATCCGCCGAAGCTCAGGCGAAGGCGGGCACTGTTTCTCTGTTCCATTGATATTTCTTTAGTAGTAAGACATTCTGCGGGTGGAAGTGCGTTTGCAAGCCAGTCCTTCCGCCCTTTGGTTTTTTTGTCTTGTAATCCTGTTTTTGCTGTAACCTTTTGCGTTCATTTTGGTAAAATACAGGACCAGAGACACTAAATTAACTACAAACCAAAATGGATTAACGGCCTCCGATTTGTGCGGAGGCTTTTTTTATTGCCAACTTCAAACTTCTGACTTCGCTTTTCAAACTTCTGACTTCGCTCTTCAAACTTCTGACTTCATTTTTCAAACTTCTGACTTCCTAAGTTCTTTTCCGCAAACCTTACAAAAGTTGGCATCCTTATCATGGTCGGTATTGCCGCATTCTGAACAGCCTACGCATTCGGTACCAGCCTTTGTCTTTTGTTTCCGGCTCAGCTCTGCGGTGATGATGCCGGTAGGAACTGCAATGATGGAATAACCAGTGAGCATGATGATGGAAGCAAGGGCTTTACCCAGTGCGGTGATCGGTGTAATATCTCCATATCCTACTGTGGTTAGCGTAATGATGGCCCAGTATATGCTTTCCGGGATACTCCTGAAGCCATTTTCAGGCCCTTCAATCAGGTACATGGCTGCTCCCATAACAACAACGATGGCCATCACGGCTGAGAGAAAAACGGCAATCTTGTGTCTGCTGGCCTTCATGGAGGCAACCAGGTGGCTGGAGGCGCCTATAAAACGGTAAAGTTTTAATATCCTGAAAATACGTAGCAGACGTAAAACCCTGATAATGATAAGGTATTGATAACCTATAAGGAATATACTGATATATGTAGGGAGGATGGCAAGGAGGTCAATAATACCATAAAAGCTTGTGACATATTTGAGTTTGGAAAAAGTAGTGGAGATCCTGAGGACATATTCAACCGTAAAGAGTATCGTAAACACCCACTCAGCAACAAGGAGTGCATATCCGTATTCAAGATGTATCCAACTTACGCTGTCGAGCATGACCACAATGATGCTCAAAATAATGGCAATCATCAGGATGATGTCGAATAACCTTCCTGCCTTGGTATCGGTGCCGAAGATGATATCGTGCAATACTGTTTTTCTGCTCATGAATTTTGAATTGATACAAAGATACTTATTTAAAGAAAATATTAGATTTTACTTGCTTGTTATGAGCATATGCCCGATCTCTGTGAGAGATTGTTTGTTTATGCCCCGAAGGAAAAGGAATAGGGAAACGCCATAAAACCGAGTAGGAGGGTGATGACAAAGGCAACTGCCTGAATTACACTTTGGTCATAGCTTAAGGCCATATTCTCTTGGTTTAAGGATAATGCAATTTAAGAAAATCTGCGAAAGGTGAAGAGAATATTGGAAAAATCGGTAGCTTTGGATGAACTTTTAACGATACTCAGATTTGCGATCAGTCAGAAGCCTTTCATTAAAAATATCTATCAGCATACTCACAGCCGTGCTGATAATTTTTGCAGTTATTGTTCTTTACAACTATTTTCTCTCACGCGATCTTTTGTTGAAAAATGTAGAGGACAGCGTGAAGAACTTGGCAGAAGGTGAAGCCCTGAAGATCGAAAAGCTGCTAGAGTCATCATCCAGGATTCCTCAGACGCTGGCATATGTACTTGGATCAACTGATTATGATATTGATGACCTTACTGCCTACCTCGAACTGATGGTAGAGAATAACCCGGAGGTATATGGAAGTTGTATTGCTTTCACGCCTCATGCTTTTAATCCGGACTCAGTTTTTTATGCTCCGTATATGCATAGGACCGGTGATACAGGCCTGGTATTTAAATATTTGCATTCACGCGAAACAAATTATTTCCGGCAGGAGTGGTACAGCGTATCTGCCGGCAGCCTAGAACCTCATTGGACTGAACCTTATTTTGATAAGGGTGGTGGTGAAATACTGATGTGCACCTATTCAGTCCCGTTTTTCAACAAAGCACACGATCAGCTTAAAGGTGTTATCACCATCGACCTCTCCCTGGAATGGCTGCAGGATTTTGTGAAGTCAATAGAGACATATGAAAACGGCTTTGCTTTCCTTGTCTCAGCCGAAGGGACTTTTATCACACATCCCCTGAAGGATCCGGAAACCGAACTGAATGTGTTCCAGCTGGCCGAAGAACGTGATTATGAAGTACTTAGAAAGGCTGCGAAGGATATGGTCACAGGAGGCAGGGATTTCATTTTGTTTGAGACACCTATCATTGATGGAAGAACATGGTTGTATTACACCCCCCTGCCATCATCAGGATGGTCGCTCTCGCTGATCATCCCCGAAGATGAGTTTATGTCCGAATTGCATGAGTTGAACAGGGATCTGCTATTCATAGTGGTCATAGGTTTTATGTTGATATTGTTTTTAGTGGTACTGATATCCAGACGAATAACCAAACCACTCACCAAACTGGCCACTGCTGCCGGGAAAATCGGCCGTGGTGATTTCGATACAAAGCTTCCAACCGGTAAATCAAAAGATGAGATCGGGCAGCTCAATGAGTCTATCCGTGAAATGCAGTCAGAGCTGAAGGAATATATACGAAACCTTCAGGAAACTACGGCTGCCAAAGAAAAGATCGAAAGCGAGCTTCAAATCGCAAGAGATATACAGCAGGGGATCATCCCTAAGATATTCCCTGCCTTTCCGGAAAGGGAGAACCTTGACCTTTACGCTATTCTGGAACCCGCAAGGGATGTGGGCGGGGACCTTTACGACTTCTTTTTTATCGATGATGATCACCTGTGTTTCACTATAGGAGACGTTTCCGGTAAAGGGGTGCCTGCTTCACTATTTATGGCTATCACACGTACCCTCCTTCGGGCAAGGATGAGTGACGAAGTAAAGGTGAATGAGGTAATCGAAGCCATGAATAATGAACTCTGTCTCGAAAATGAAAATGCTATGTTCGTGACCCTCTTCCTGGGAGTGCTGAACGTAGAAACAGGTCATGTTGTATATTGTAATGCAGGGCATAATTATCCGTTCATTATTAAAAAAGACGGGGCTGTTGCTGAGCTGAAGGGTACACATGGTACGCCACTGGGAGCTATGCCGGATATTATCTTTGGAAGTTCTGAACTGCAGCTTGACCATGGAGATACCATCATGTTGTATACTGATGGTGTATCAGAAGCTATCGATTTGGATGAAAAGCAGTATACTGAAAAAAGGATAAAGGATAAATTGACTGAATTCAATAATGCTTCTGCTAAAACAATGATAAAAAATATTATCGATGACCTGGATATCTTTGTAGGTGAAGCTGATCAGTTTGATGATATCACCATGTTAGTCCTCAACTGGCATAAAAACGATGCTGATCATGGATAAGAAGGAGCTGACCATAGTAAATGATATTGCCCGGCTCAGGGAACTTCAAGCCTTTGTTGAAGAAGCCGCTGATGCCTGGGAATTATCCATGAAGGTGAGCATGAATATTAACCTTGTGCTGGAAGAAATCATTTCAAATATTATTTTTTACGGATACGAAGACGACAGTGTACATGAGATCAGAATTGACCTCATGAAGGCCGATGATGAAGTGAAGATCATTATCACTGATGACGCTGCCATCTTTGATATTCTTGCTGCCGAGGACTTTGCTGGCAATGAAAAGGCTGCTGAAGACAGGAAAATCGGCGGTCTGGGCATCCATTTCGTGAAAACCCTGATGGATAAGGTAGAATACAGGAGAGAAAACGAACAGAATATTTTAAGCTTGATAAAGAAAATATAAACACAATAATATACAACCTATGAACATCACAGAAAGCAAAGCCGGTGAGATCAACATAGTCAGTATTGAGGGCCGTCTTGATACCACCAATTACGGAGAGTTGGAGCACCATCTTTCATCACTCACAGATAATGATGAAGTACAAATACTGCTCGACCTATCTCAACTGGAATATATCAGCAGCTCCGGATTGCGAATCTTGCTCATGTTTCTGAAAAAGATCAAAGCTGCTGAGGGCCGATTTATGCTTTGTTCCATGTCGAACGATATCAAAGAGATCTTCGAAATATCAGGATTTATAAACATATTCGAGATCTTTGATGATCAGGAAGCTGCCTTGAAATAATACATAAAGATAGACCTATGGCACACTATATTCATTTTCGAGATCCAACCTCGAAAGAGATTGAAGATAAGCTGGAAAGTATACCAAAAAGCCCGGGCACCTGTTTCTTTATTGATGTGATTAACTCCACTGATATAAAATATAATACAGAGCTGAAGGATTGGGGCAAACGCTTAAACAACACCTTCAATTTCATCTCTTTTCTAAACGATTTCCCTGAAAATGTTGTGAAGGGGATAGGGGATGAACTCATGCTTTTTATCCCTGATGAAGACCTCTTTTCCAAAACGTCCTATAATAATTATTTTGGGCTCATAGAGGAAATATGTGCGACGATTGATAACCTGGTAAACTATCCCCTGGAGAATACCTTTCTCGAATGCAAGGTTTCTATTCATTATTGCACTGAAGTGTATAATATCAGTTTTTTCGAACATGCGAACGATTATTACGGTAAAGATATTGACCTGACAGCCAGGCTTATGAGTAAGGCTAAAGCCAATCGGATTGTCATGAGTGAGAAGTTTTTTACCAAGGTGAAAAATGACATGATAGATATGAACCTGAGAATTGAAAATACGGCCCTGGCCAATATTTCCAGTGTTTACATGGAAGATTTTAAAGGTGTACCCTGGCCTACGGAGTTCAGGTATGTAGAAGTAGGGAAGTAATTTTTAGTTGACAGTAGACACTAACCAGCCACAAAATGAGTAGTTCGCCAATAGTATCCGTTTTTCGTAAATCACACTTCAATGCAGCCCACCGCTTGCATAATCCTGCCTGGGACTCACAAAAGAATAAAGATGTTTTTGGTGTATGCAATAATCCCAATTATCATGGTCACAACTATGATCTGATTGTAAAAGTGAGTGGAGAAATAGATCCTGATACTGGTTACGTTATGGATATGAAAATACTCCAGGATCTGATTGATGCGCAGATCACGGCACGTTTTGATCATAAAAATCTGACACTTGATACTGAAGAATTCAGGGATCTGAATCCTACTGCAGAGAATATCGCAGTGGTAATATGGAGCATACTGAGAGAGCATATTCCCGCTGAGAAGGATTTGAGCATCACCTTATTTGAAACAGAACGAAATTTTGTTGAATATAGTGGACGTTAGACTTGAGGTGTGAGGTCTGGGGTGAAATTTATTTCTGAATTCAAAGTTCAGATATCGCATTTCTATATTCTCTCTGTTTTTCCTTTATCTTTTAATTTGACTTTCTTAACGATGATGTACGGCACGGGATCTATGCCTCCGGAACCCCATGGATGGCAACTGGCGATCCTTTTTACCGACATCCAACTTCCCCGTAAAGGTCCATGCATCTTCAATGCCTGAACGCTGTATGATGAACAGGTGGGATAGTGGCGACATGAAGCCGGAGTAAGAGGGGAGATGACATACTTATAAATATAGACCACAAGCAGTAAAGGAAATGCAAGGATTTTTTTCAGCAGTGCCATCCGGTAAAATTACAGAAAATTTTAGCCTTCACTCAGAAAGTGCTCCAGCGCATTCAGTATCTTCTCTTTGGTAAAGGGTTTGCTGATGGATCCATCGAAGAGATTGTTCAGCAATGCCTTGTTCTTCACTTTCATTCCCCTGTCGAGCAAAGCCAGTACCGGGTAGGGCTGGCTTATGTCAAGGATGCGTTGTATTGCTTCCTTGCTCGTATCAGGATGCCAGCGGAACAGACAAAGGTCGATCACCCTGTTATTCTGGCAGAATTCAATGGCCTGTTCAGGACTGTCGACATAGTGTAGCTTGACCCTGTTTTTTAAGACCTCTTCGAGGCTGATGTAGTCCCTGATCTCGTCCTCGATGACCAGCACCTGTTTATCTTTCCAGCTGTATTTCTTATCACCTTCTTCATCTTCGCTCTTGCCAATAATATTAGGAAGCTCGAAAAAGAATGTAGATCCTTTTCCCAGATTTGATTCTACCCATATCTTGCCGCCAAGCATTCTAATCAGGCTTTGTGTAATGGGAAGGCCCAGGCCGGTGCCCTCCTTTTTAATGCTCAATGGCTTGGGCTCCTGTACGAAGCGTTTAAATATTTTATCCTGGTAAGCTTTTGATATGCCCAGCCCGGTGTCAGAAACAAAGAACAAGATATTCTTACCATTTTTTATCTTATATCCATATTCAACGACGCCCTCATGAGTGAATTTGAATGCGTTGGAAATCAGGTTAGTGAAGATCTGCCTGAGCCTGGAAGGATCCGAGTTAATCATAAGGGACCCTTCTTTCCCTGAAACGGAAAACCGTAGCTTAATGCTGTCTTCGGTATGCTTTCTACGCAGCGACTCAAATACCGGAAAGAGTTCCTGAAGGAAGAGGTTAATTTCAAAGCTGATCGTGTATAGCTTCACAGTTTTTGACTGGAGTCTTGTAAATTCAAGGATGTCGTTGGTCAGGTTCAGCAAAGCATTGCTATTGCTTTCAATGATGCTAATCAGTTCTTTCCTGCGCTTTTCATCCTGCATGTCAGCCTGAAGGAGATTGGAAAAACTGATGATGGCTTTAATCGGGGTCTGGATCTCATGAGAAATGTTGGCCAGAAAAGCCCCTTTAAGTTTATCTGATTCTTCAGCCTTTTTTTTCGCCTTGATAAGAGCTTTTTCTGCACTCTCCTTTTCCTTGATCTCATTCGAGAGCAACCTGGTCCTGTCCTTCACCTTCTCCTCCAACTCCAGGTTGAGCGTACGCAATTCCTCCACCATATTCTCTACTCTCTGGCTCAGGAGGATGTTTTTGCTCAGCTCTGTGATCTTATTTTCCAGTCGTTTGTTATCAACAGGCTTAAGCAAATAGCCATCTACGCCCAGGTCGATCGACCGGATGAAATAATCAGCTTCTGAATGCCCTGAGATCATGACAACCTTTACATTAGGATC
>JAOZTN010000023.1:0-5646 GCA_029942245.1 Bacteroidales bacterium
AGAAGAAGTAAAATCAAATAGCCGCTTGAGAGCGGCTATTTGATTTTGTGACCCCGGCGGGAGTCGAACCCACAACCTTCAGAACCGGAATCTGACATTCTATCCATTGAACTACGGGGCCGGATAAACATTGTCAATTCTGTATTGTCAATTGTCAATGTTTGATATGTGGTCACAAAGATAGGAATTTATTGCCCTGTATCTGGTACCCGGTACCCAGTACCCGAATAATTTTTTGTCAAATTATTCTTTAACTTTGCAGCATTCATTTCATAACAAAAAAATATTCCAAATATGTCAGATAAGATCTTCGATAAAGTCTCTCCGGGTGTGATCACCGGCGATGGCGTCCAGGAAATATTCCGCATTGCAAAAGCCAATAATTATGCCCTTCCGGCAGTAAATGTGGTAGGTTCAAACTCTATTAATGCCGTGATGGAAGCGGCCAAAGATGTCAACTCACCCGTCATCATACAGTTCTCCAATGGTGGAGGCGCTTTTTACGCAGGTAAAGGCATCTCTGGCATGGATGCTGCCATTGCAGGAACAATCGCAGGTGCTATGCAGGTACACCAACTGGCCGAGTATTATGGCGTAGCCGTAATACTGCATACCGACCATGCCGCCCGCAAGCTCCTCCCATGGATCGACGGACTGTTGGAAGCCGGAGAAGAATTTTATGAAGTACATGGCAAGCCATTGTTCTCATCCCATATGCTCGACCTCTCGGAAGAGCCCCTGGAAGAAAATATCGCTACCTGCAAGGAATACCTTGGCAGGATGGATAAACTGGGCATGACCCTTGAGATCGAACTGGGTATTACCGGTGGCGAAGAAGATGGCGTCGACAATACGGATATCGACAGCTCCAAGCTCTACACCCAACCGGAAGATGTTGCCTATGCGTACGAACAGCTTAGCGAAGTGAGTCCTCGTTTTACCATCGCAGCTTCTTTTGGAAATGTGCATGGTGTTTATAAGCCCGGAAATGTGAAGCTCGAGCCTGTCATCCTTCACAACTCACAAAAATTTGTAGAGGACAAATACGGTACCGAAGCCAAGCCTTTATACTTCGTCTTTCATGGAGGTTCAGGCTCCGCCAAGGAAAAGATCCGTGAAGCTATCTCCTACGGTGTGATCAAGATGAACATCGATACCGATACACAGTGGGCATTCTGGGATGGCGTACGTGAATACGACAAGAAAAACCATGATTACCTCCAGGGCCAGATCGGCAACCCCGACGGGGACGATGTACCCAACAAGAAATACTACGACCCCCGCAAATGGCTGCGTGCAGGCGAGCTCAGCATTATTGAAAGGTTAAAAGTAGCGTTTGACGATCTGAACTGTATTAACAGAAATTAAACCCAAATGACAGGGTTTACCTCGTCAGTGACCTTATCAGTTCCTTAGGACGTATACTCAGCACAGGGAATGGCGAATGGTTCACCATCTGCTGCGCAAAGGGACCTAACCAGAGGTTGGCCGTAGTCCTCTCCTGCTCCGTCATAATGGAGATCATATTAGCATCTATCCTTTCGGCATAGCCGATAGTGGAGTTGGTGAGGTTATCGGCCTCAACGGCATCCCGTACATATTTTACACCTTCTTCTTCGAGGTATTCGATCACCTGGTCGGTGTAGGTATCTACGCGGTACCTTATTGCCTGTACTTTGGTGGTATAAATCGACAGGACATGAACAGTGGCATCGTGTATCTTGGCCAGTTCAGTTGTAAAAGGCAATTTCTGTCGGGTTTCGACGGTACTATCGAGCGGGAGCACGATCTTGTTCAGCGGGCGCTTAAGATCTATCCCACCCCTGATGGTGATGATGGGTTTATCGGTAGCCGAAACAATCTTATTGGCATTGCTCCCGATCCAGAACTCTTCAAATCCTGATGAGCCATGCGTCCCCACTATAACAAGGTCGGCATTGGTTTCGTCCGAAGCATTGACGATCTCTTTATACACCTTCCCTTCCCGTATCTGGTATGACATTTCCCCTTTTTCAAGCTCCGGGGCATAGTCTTCGATCAATTCGGCAAAACGTTTTTCTACCTCAATCAGAAGCCTATCGGGGTCACACTTAAATATTTCTTTTGAATGGTCGGGTTGGTTCACCCATACCATTTCAATATCGGCATTCGCTCTGGCTGCAATGGAAACAGCATGTGCAAGGGCATTTACGGAACAGTCGAGGAAATCAATGGCAACAAGAATCTTTTTCATAACCGTGGGTTTAATATGTTACAGGGAACTTTATTTTATCTTTTATCACCCATGCAATGGGATACGTTCTTTTTATTTTGTTCAGGAATCCTTCGGCTTTCATCCTGGTCTCAAAATCCCCTACCCTCACCTTAAAATTAGGTGCCTGCCAGGTAAGGTAAACCGGAATATCCGGATACTTTGTTGAGAATTCTGCCATCACTTCTCTTGCCCGGGTACTGGACTTATTTCCTGACTCTTCGAAGATTTGTATCCGGTAACCATCAATGGCATAATTGTCGGTATTCAGCAGCAAGGCTTCATTCATCTCCACATGCTTCTGAAGAAGCGTATCGATGGCAGGATCCTGTATGACAACTGCATTTCCGTCTGCCTGAGCCATGAGGCCTCCTCCCATCATACAAGTCATGATTAATAATATGATCCAACGATATTTCATTCTTCAGTTTATTGTTTATCCGGTCGACATGCGTACGCTCATGACAGGTACCGGGCAGTTATTTACAAGTTGACGGGCAAAAGTACCAAGAAATACATTCGCCTGCGTAGTTTCCTGCTCTGTCATGATCGCCACCAGGTCGATCCTGTTCTTTGTTGCAAAATCACAGGTATCCGGCGTCAGATTTTTTGTTGAAACTTCTTTCACGGCATATTTGATCCCACTCTTATCAAGATGATCCGCCGCAGTCTTCAGGTGCCTGTCGACCTGCTTCTTAAGCGAGCCCAGGCTGGATGTATGCAAGGCCAGTATCTGCACTTCACTGTTGAAGGCGGTTGCGATCTCTGCCGTAGTAAACACTTTATTGCTCGATTGCGAGGAGCTGTCGATGGGCATGAGGATTTTTTTCACCGACTTCCCAAACTTAAAATCCTGCCGTAAGGTCACCACCGGGCAGGGTGCATGGGTAACGATGCGATAGGCATTGCTTCCAATCCAGTATTCTTCGAAGCCGGTCACCCCATGGGTCCCTGTAAAGATCAGGTCAGCTTTAATCTTGCCCGCATACTTTGATATCTCTTCATATACTTTTCCTTTGCTCAGCTTATAATCAAGCTTGATGACCGGCGAGTGTTTTTCATACCCGTCGAGGATCTCCTTAAAAAGCTCACGGGATTCATGCCTTGGCGCCCCATCCTGGGAATCAACAACAAGATCAGGACCGGAGACATTATCGACCCAGATCATGTACACCCTGGCATTCAAGTGCTTGGCATACACCAACGCGTACTCGAGTGCGTGGATCGCATTCTTTGAAAAATCTATGGCTACCAGCAAGCTTTTCATGATCTATCTATATACTATCCAATGCTAAGATAATAAATATACATAAAATAAACTAATTTAGCAATGCAATTATTGCTAAATCTACTGTGCTTATTACGTAAATTACGAGATAATACGGAAGTTAGACCTGACAAAATCAACGTGTGCATGAACGAAAATCTCGATTCTAGTGGAGAACTCCTCAGCCAGGCTGAACTAGAGATAGAAAAAGTTTTAAGGCCGGCAGAATTCACTGAATTTTCCGGGCAGCTCAAGGTGGTGGATAACCTGAAAATATTTGTTGAGGCGGCAAAGCTGCGCGACGAGGCGCTCGACCATGTGTTGCTTCACGGCCCTCCCGGCCTGGGAAAGACCACCCTGTCACATATCATTGCCAATGAGCTTGGCGTAGGCCTCAAGATCACTTCGGGTCCGGTGATTGATAAACCCGGCGATCTGGCCGGCTTGCTTACCAGCCTGGAAGAGCATGATGTGTTGTTCATCGATGAGATCCATCGGCTTAGCCCGGTAGTGGAGGAATACCTCTATGCTGCGATGGAAGATTTCAAGATCGATATCATGATAGAATCGGGACCCAATGCACGATCGGTACAGATTGAGATCAGCCCTTTTACCCTCATAGGTGCGACCACACGTTCGGGCTTGCTGACCGCCCCCCTCAGAAGCCGCTTCGGGATCAACCTCCGGCTGTCGTATTATGATGCAGCAACCATAGAAACGATACTGAGAAGGTCATCAGGCATACTGAAAGTCCCCATGGATGATAATGCTGCCTCCGAGATCTCCCGGCGCAGCCGCGGAACCCCCAGGATCGCCAACCTTTTACTCAGAAGGGTACGCGATTTTGCACAGATCAAAGGCGACGGCACCATCAATCTCGAGATCGCAAAGCATGCCCTCTCCGCCCTGAATGTAGATAAGAACGGACTGGATGAGATGGACAACAGGATACTGCTTACCATCATCGAAAAGTTCAAGGGTGGCCCGGTAGGGATCAGCACCATCGCGACAGCGGTAGGGGAAGAAAGTGGAACCATAGAAGAAGTTTATGAGCCCTTCCTCATACAGGAAGGATACCTGATGCGTACCCCGCGTGGCCGGGAAGCCACAGAAAATGCCTATAAGCACCTCGGCAAAGTCAAAGGCGGAAGCCAGCCGGGATTGTTCGAATAAAGATACCATGCCTACCTCCAAAAACAGGATCAGCCGATTGATCAAGGATACAGCCTATGAACTTGGGTTTGAAGCCTGCGGTATTACCAAAGCAGGCCCATTGGTAAAAGAATCTGAGGTTTTCAGGTCATGGCTGAAGGATGGCTGCCACGGGTCTATGGCTTATATGAACAGGAATGTGGACAAGCGCCTGAACCCCATGCTGCTCAATGAGTGGGCCAACTCACTTATCATGGTGATGTATAACTATTTCCCTGCCGACCAAATCCTCTCGGAGGGAAATTACAAGATCTCCAAATATGCTTACGGAAAAGATTATCATGAGGTGATCAAACACAAGCTCAAGGAGATCGTAGATGCCATCGAAGACGAAATGGGTGAGATACTGGCCAGGGTCTTTGTCGACTCCGCCCCGGTAATGGAAAAGGCCTGGGCACAGAAATGCGGCCTGGGATGGATGGGGAAAAATTCATGCCTCATCAACAAGAAAAAGGGTTCATTCCATTTTATAGGAACAATCGTCACCAATCTGGAATTAAATTACGATGAAGAAGAGGCTACTGATCATTGCGGGAATTGCACCAAATGCATGGATGCCTGTCCGAACGGGGCTATCACCTCAGCGGGTGTTATCGACGCCAGAAAATGCATCTCCTATCTAAGCATAGAACATAAAGGTAAGTTTAAGCCGGAGGATGCCGGAAAACTTCATGGCTGGATCTTTGGCTGCGATATTTGCCAGGATGTATGCCCCTGGAACCGCTTTGCCAAAGCACATCAGGAACCGGAATTTATGCCTTCGCAACAATTGCTTGGGATGAGCGATCAGGACTGGGAAGTGCTGGATGAAGCTACCTTTAAGGCACTATTCAAAGGAACAGCGGTGGAAAGGACAGGATTTGATGCCTTGCGGAGAAATATTGAGAGTGGGAAATAAAGGGATGCTGGATGCTGG
>JAOZTN010000023.1:5746-11372 GCA_029942245.1 Bacteroidales bacterium
TGATGCCTTGCGGAGAAATATTGAGAGTGGGAAATAAAGGGATGCTGGATGCTGGTTACTGGATACTGGATGCTGGATGCTGGATATTGCAGTTCCCTCCTGATTCAACTGATTCAACCAATATTATTTCCCAAAGTGAAAAAACTGGTATGCAAAGGTGATCTGCAGCACATCATTGAACTGACCATAATTGTTCGGAAAGATACGACGTACATGGCCGGTATAGGTTTGGTTCCTCAGGTTGGTAAGTGAGTTATTTGTCCTGATATCGATTTTCCAGTTATTGGCAAGAGTGAATACTACCCCAAAATGTATTTGGAAAGTAGCTATTGCAAAATCATCTGCTCCAACCTCTTCTCCATTTGTTTCTTCATAGCCACTCATACTGAAAGCCACGGATGGCCCGGCCTGTACTGCAAACCAGCCCATGTGATATTGATAAAGCAATGGCAGCTCAATATAATTCAGTCGCAGCAGGTATGAATCATAATCTTCTTCCACAGCATTGGCATTATCCCGGCTCCCTTTCTGAATATAGTACATTTCCATCTGAAAGGTAGAACGAGGTGAGGCTTCCAGGTTCACAAAGAAGCCTGCAATGGGGCCCGCCTTATTAAATCCGGAATATTTATCTCCTGCTACCTGGGTTGCAGCCAGCCCGATCAATGCGCCACCATTAAACTTCTGAGCAAAGCCAATCATCACAAATAATACAAAAAAGAGGGAAAGTATTGCTTTCTTCATACGATCAAATTTTTAACAAAGATAAATGAAAACTATAAGCTGGCACTCGGAACTCTTTATGGGCACCGCAGCACTTTCCTGTGCAGGTCATCCTCCTCGCCAAACCATACTACAGCATAATTTCCATAAATGGCCACTCCCATGGCTTTCCATTGCAGCCGTTTCCAGGCATACACATTCCTTATCATGCGGTCGTGCCCCGGGCTGCTTTTCCATCCTTCCAGGGCAGCCCAGGCCATATCATTGTGCCTTTCAGCAGTCCACGAACTGTAGTATGCGACTTCATATCCATAGCCATCGTAATCGGTGAGTTCTGAGGGTTTCGACCAGATGCATGAAGACCGTTTATGATCCCTGGTATAGCAACATTTTGTCCAGGGGCCTTCACCTGACCAGCTGTGCATATTACACCTCCCTCCCTCGGGCTGATTGGTGTTCAGGTCCCAAACATGCGCACCTGCAACATAACATAATGACGGGGACAACGGAATGGACGGCAATCCATGCTCTTCCCGATAATCATTCATCAGTTCATAGAGACGATATTCCTGTTCGGTAATACAGGCCTGGGCGGCATAGGTGTCTTTTCCGGAGCCACTAACATTTATAATGAGTGATAAGATCAGTATCTGGAGCATGAGCAAATCGCTTTTCATAATAACTCTTTGCCCACAAAAAAAATTGCAGTGCACGTTAAAATTCGAATTAGTACTATATTTGTTTGCAACTAAATTTCAGTTCATTATTAGCGTTCCGACTACACATAAACCAAGCACATGAGTAATCAAAAACATACGATCCTCCTGGTTGATGATGAGCCTGATGTTGTTGAATTCCTGGGTTATAATTTACGTAAAGAAGGATACCAAGTACATTCCTGCCTGAACGGAGAAGACGCTTTAAAAACAGCAGCAGAGATCAAACCTCAGTTGATCATCCTTGATGTGATGATGCCGGGAATGGACGGCATAGAAACCTGTACCGAGATAAAGCAATTGGAAGACCTGCAGGATACCATTGTGATATTCCTGACTGCACGTGGCGAGGATTACTCTCAAATCGCCGGCTTTGAAGCGGGGGCAGACGACTACCTCACCAAGCCTATCAAGCCCAGGATACTGATCAGCCGCGTGAAAGCCCTGCTCAGAAGGTATAAAGAATCAGCGCCCAGGGCAAACGACGGGCAGATCCAATTTAAAGATTTCACCATCGACAAAGAACGTTATGTGGTGATCAAAAATAAGCTGGAGATCATTTTTCCGAAAAAGGAATTTGAACTGCTGCTGCTGCTTACATCAAGGCCCAATAAGGTTTTTACCCGTGAAGAGATATTCGCAAAAGTATGGGGCAATGATGTGATCGTTGGCGACAGGACCATAGATGTGCATATCAGGAAGATCAGGGAAAAGCTCGATCTGGATAATATCCGTACCGTAAAAGGGGTTGGATATAAGTTTGAAGGCTAATGAAATATTCTGACCCAAAAAAGCTGTCTATTGGCATTGCTATCCTTGTGGCATCGTTTTTTGCCGTGGTGTATATCATTGCAGCCATTGTCCAGGATCAGTTTAACATATTCATCTTTCTCACTGCCATCATTCTCCTCTTTATTTCTGTTTTCATCTTGTTAAATTACTCCATTAACAGGTTCCGGACACATAGTGATGATGACCAAAGCTTCATCGATGAATCACAGGAGGATGCGAACCGCCAGGTGACAGCGTGGAGCGAAAAGCAAAAGAACGAGATCGATATGCTAAAGGAACAGGCCACGTACAGGAGGGAGTTCCTGGGGAATGTTTCTCACGAGCTGAAAGCACCTATTTTCAATATCCAGGGATATGTGTTGACCCTGCTTGACGGAGGCATCAACGACCCCAGCATCAACAAGGAATACCTCATCCGTACGGAGAAGAGCATTAACAGGATGATTGCCATAGTAGAGGACCTTGGAACCATTTCTCAACTTGAATCTGCTACGCTAAATCTGGATCTGAGCACTTTCGACATTGTTTCGCTCACCAGGGAGATCATTGAGTTCATGGAGATCAAGGCTAAAAAGAAAAAGGTTCTTATTGAATTCGATAAGGGCTATGACAGGCCTATCATGGTGGAAGCAGATAAAAAACGCATCCGGCAGGTGCTTATCAACCTTTTCGACAATGCCATTAAATACTGCGACAAGGATGATTGTTATACCCGCATCAGTTTTTCCGACATGGATGAAAATGTTTTGATCGAGGTCAATGACAACGGGCTGGGCATCGACCAGGAAAACATCCCACGAATCTTTGAACGCTTTTACCGTACCGATAAAGGCCGTTCGCGCGAGCAGGGAGGCAGCGGGCTGGGGCTGGCCATCGTAAAGCATATACTGGAGGCCCATCAGCAAGCCGTCAATGTACGCAGCACACTGGGTGTTGGGACCACCTTTGGATTTACATTAAAAAAAGTATAGGATTATTTGTCACGCTCTGTGGTGAACATTACCAGGTCGGCCATGGATTGCCGTGCCGGCGAATCTTCAATGGTTTCCAGGATTTCAAGGGCTTCATCGCGATAAGCGATCATCTTTTGCCTGGCGTATTCAATCCCGCCGCAGTCTACCACCTCTTTTATCAGTGCGCTTACCCTGTTGGGGTCGGTATTGTGCTTCTTGATAACATTGATGATCCTTCGTTTGCCTGATCTTCCCGACTGTCCGAGAAGATAGATCAGAGGCAGTGTCATCTTCTTATCCTTGATATCGGCCCCGGAGGGTTTCCCGGTATTATTGGTTTTCTGATAATCGAAGAGATCGTCTTTGATCTGGAAGGCCATGCCCACTTTTTCTCCAAATTCACGCATCTTCTCCGCAAGTTCAAAGTCACCGGAAGCAGAATATGCCCCACATGCACAACAGGATGCGATCAGGGAAGCTGTCTTTTTCCTGATGATCTCATAATAGATATCCTCTTCAATATCCAGCCGCCTGGCTTTTTCCATTTGCAGCAATTCACCCTCACTCATCTCCCGTGTAGCATTGGAAACGATCTTCAGCAATTCGAAATCATCATTATCAAGAGAAAGCAGCAGTCCTTTGGCCAGCAGGAAGTCGCCCACCAGGACAGAGATCTTATTCTTCCAGAGTGCATTAATGGAAAAAAAGCCCCGGCGCTCGTTGGAATCATCAACCACATCGTCATGCACAAGTGTGGCCGTATGCAATAATTCCACCAGGCAGGCTCCCCTGTAGGTCGAGTCATTCACACCTCCGCTAATTTCAGCCGCAAGGAATACGAAGAGTGGACGCATTTGCTTTCCTTTCCGCTTTACAATATAACGGGTGATACGATCGAGCATGGGCACATTGCTCTTCATGGAAGAACGAAAGTACTTCTCAAACTCTTTTACGTGCTCCTTAACGGGCTCTTTTATTTGATCGAGGCTTGCCATAGGCAGGAAAGGGCAAAGGTAGTAAAATAGGTGTTAGGTTCAGGATGCAAGATGCAGGGTGCAGGGTACTAATAATTACCTTGAAGCTTGTACCTGACACGTAATACGTAAAAATAAACTACCTTTATCAAAACCTTTAGCCATGAGTGGATTCTTATTTCACGAAACTGTTTTTGGCCCTGTAATGAGCCGAAGATTAGGGGTTTCCCTTGGGATCAACCTCCTGCCTGTCGATTATAAATATTGTACTTTCAACTGTGTATATTGCGAATGTGGCTGGACGCACAGCAAGCCGGAAGGAAGCAACGGCCTGCCATCCCGTGATGAGGTTAAGGTACTGCTCGAAGAAAAGCTAAAAACCATGCTGGCGGATAACCAGGTACCGGATGCCATCACCTTTGCCGGCAACGGGGAGCCTACCATCCATCCGGATTTTCCCGGATTGATAGATGATACCATCGCTTTGCGTGACCGCTTTTTCCCGGATGCAAAGATTACCGTACTTTCCAATGCCAGTATGCTGCACCGTGATGATGTTTTCAGTGCGCTGAAAGCCACCGACAAGAACATTCAGAAGCTGGATGCAGGCAACGAAGGCTTGTTCCGTCTGATCAATCAACCTGCGGGAAGCTTGAGCCTCGGAAAGGTTGTGGAGCAATTATGCCTTTTCGAAGGAAAGCTGATCGTGCAAACCCTCTTCCTGCGCGGCGAGCATAAAGGAGAAAGCATCGACAATACTACGGAGCAGGATGTGGAAGCCTGGATCATGCTCCTGCAAAAGATCAAACCCGAATATGTGATGATATACTCCATCGACCGGGCCACACCGGAACAGGGAATCGAGAAGGTATCCTTTGATGAATTATCTGCCATTGCAAAAAAGGTGAACATGACCGGAATCAAAACCAAAGTATTTGGCTAATTTTGAATTACTATGCTTCAATACCCCCCGAAAATACTGATGGCCTTCGGCGAAACCTTTGAAGACAACGAGAAGATCCAAAACTGGTTACTCAAAAATGGTTACCCTGAGCTGGCTGCACTTTCAAGCGCCATCCGCGGAAGTGAAGAAGCCGTAAAATGGCTGATCGCAAACCGCTTTCCACACCTGGCAGTCCTCGACGGAGCCATCGACAATGATCCAAAGGCCTACGCATGGCTCAAGAAGAACGACATGGATTTTCTCATCACATTTGCTGAAGCCTGCAACAACAAGCTGCCGGCACTCAAACTCTTAGCCGAAAACAAGCTGGATATTTTCGTCCACCTGGCACAAAAGATCATAAAATTCAGGGATAACAAGACCTTCGATTATCATAAAATACACTTCTAAAAGTTCAGATTTCTGACTTCTGAGTTCAGAGTTCTGACTTCTGAGTTCTGACTTCTGACTTCTGACTTCTGAGTTCTGTCTCTAGCTTGAAGCAGAGATCGCTGCTGTTGTAGT
>JAOZTN010000023.1:11472-15690 GCA_029942245.1 Bacteroidales bacterium
TTCTGACTTCTGAGTTCTGTCTCTAGCTTGAAGCAGAGATCGCTGCTGTTGTAGTGATAGAGATAAGTACAGCGGCCTGCACGGCTTTTATCGTTTCATCGATGGCCTTGTCGATCTTGCTATGCTCTCTTCATTGGCATCAATGATGCCCTTTTCGGTGATGATTCCACTGATCAGGCTCGCCGGCGTGACGTCGAATGCCGGGTTGAGGGCATGTGATCCGGGTGAGCAAACAAGGATCTCGCTGGCATTGCCTTCCCTGTCGATGCCTGTCTGGTAAAGAACTTCATTCTCGTCACGTTCTTCTATGAGAATATCTTCACCTGATGAGCATGCAATATCGATCGTAGATAAAGGCGCAGCAACATAAAAAGGTACACCGTAATACCTGGCAGCAATGGCCTTCTCCAGGGTACCTATTTTATTGGCAACATCACCATTGGCGGCGATCCTGTCAGCTCCCACGATCATGAGATTTATCTTTCCCTGTCCCATTAATGAGGCTGTTGCATTATCGGGGATGATCAGGTGAGGGATGCCGGCCTGGTAGAGTTCCCAGGCAGTGAGCCTGGCACCCTGTCCTCGCGGACGGGTCTCATCCACATAAACAAAAATGTCTTTGCCCGATCGGTGCGCATTGTAAATGGGTGAAAGTGCTGTGCCATAATCCACAAAAGCCAGCCAGCCGGCATTGCAATGTGTGGCGATCCTGTCATTCTGCCGGATCAGTTCATTACCATGCTTACCAATGCTTCGCGAATCGCGCGCATCTTCATCGGCGACATCCTGGGCTTCGATCACGGCCTTTTCGGCGGAGCCATTCCATGCATTGAACACCCGTTCTGTAGCATAGAATAGGTTGCGTGCCGTGGGGCGTGTGGCTTCTATCTCGTAACGTGCATTGCCAACATATTCATCCCTTCCTTTCTTCGGTGCCTGCAGGATGGCCTGGGCCATGGCAAAGGCTGCGGTGGCCCCTATGGCTCCTGCTCCCCGCACAGTCATGTTGCGGATTGCATGGCAGCTTTCTTCATAGGTAGGCAGCTCTATGACCTTAAAAGAAAAAGGCAATTCATTCTGGTCGATCATGAAGACAGTGCCGCCTTCCATCCAGACTGTACGGTATTCTTTTCCGTTTACCAGCATAATCAATGATTCAGTTCAGAAACAGCCATCCATGCCAGGATGCCCATCCCGTTTTCCAGGCTCGACTCGTCGATATTGAATGTTGCCGCATGCAGGTTTGAGGTGATCCCCTCTTGTTCATTTCTGGTTCCGAGACGATAAAAGCATCCCGGCACCTTTTGTGCAAAATAAGAAAAGTCTTCTGCTGTCATGCGCATGTCGAGCTCTTCCACCTTACCCTCACCAAGGTACTCGGCCGCAAAGCCCTGTGCACGCCTGGTAAGCATATCATCATTAACCACTGCCGGGTATCCTTGCTCGATATTAACCTCACAGCCGGCACCCATGCTTTCAGCCATCCCGCATGCGATCTGGATGATCTCCTCCTTGATGCTTGCACGCCAGCTCTCATCGAAAGTTCGGATGATCCCGTCCATTTGTACCTCATCAGGAATGATGTTGGTTTTACCATCACCGATAAAGCGTCCAAAAGATAGTACAGTGGGCATAATGGGAGATGATTTCCTGCTAACGATCTGCTGCAGGGCCACCACGATATGGGAAGCGATCAGTATGGGGTCGACTACCTTGTCGGGAATAGCGGCGTGCCCGCCTTTGCCCTTTATGGTAATATGCACTTCATCGGTGGATGCCATATATTTTCCCGGTCGCATGCCGATCTTTCCGGCATCCAGTTCCGGAAAGACATGCTGCCCGAAGATGGCATCCGGCTTTGGATTCTCGAGTACTCCTTCTTCTATCATCACTTTGGCTCCGCCCGGATAATACTCTTCGCTGGGCTGAAAGATCAGTTTGACCGTTCCGCTAAACTCATTGCTCAGCTCTTTCAGTATACGTGCTGCACCCAGCAGGCATGCCATATGAGCATCGTGTCCGCAGGCATGCATCACCCCTTCATTTTCTGAGCAATAGGGTACATCATTCTTCTCAGATATGGGCAGGGCATCCATATCGGCACGCAGCGCGACAACCCTGCTATCGGGGTTTTTACCCTTTATCAGTGCAACGATACCGGTTTTAGCTACCTTGTCCTGGTATGCGATTCCATAATCGTCAAGCTTCGCAGCAATGAAGGTTGCGGTTTTAAATTCCTGAAAAGAAAGTTCAGGGTGCTTGTGCAGATGGCGGCGAATGTCGGTCACCTCCTGAAGGTATGCCGAAGCAAGTGATCGTATGCTGTCTTTCAGCTCGTTCATAAACCAAAGATAAGAATTCCTATTTAGGGCCGATCATCTTGGCAGGATCTACCCATTCGTCAAACTCAGCCTCCGTAAGCATGCCCAATGCCAGGGCAGACTCTTTCAATGTGATGCCTTCAGCATGCGCTTTTTTCGCGATGGTGGCAGCATTTTCATAGCCAATATGCGTATTGAGTGCAGTGACCAGCATGAGGGAGTTCTCCAGGTTTTTCTTGATATAAGGATAGTTGGGTTCAATGCCCACAGCGCAATTCTCGTTGAATGATACGCAGGCATCTCCGATTAGCCTGGCCGACATAAGCAGGTTGTACACCATGACCGGTTTGAAAACGTTCAGCTGAAAATGTCCCTGCATACCACCGGCAGTGATGGCCGCATCATTGCCAATCACCTGTGCGCAAACCATGCTTAGTGCTTCAGCCTGGGTAGGGTTCACTTTGCCCGGCATGATGGATGAGCCCGGCTCATTCGAAGGAAAGATGATCTCACTGATCCCGCAACGGGGGCCGGAAGCGAGCATACGCAGATTGTTAGCAATATGCATCAGGCTAACGGCAAGGGTTTTCAGGGCACCTGAAGCCTCTACCATAGCATCATGGGCAGAAAGGGATTCGAACTTGTTCTCCGCAGTAACAAAGGGGAAGCCTGTCAATTCGGCAATCTTTGCAGCAACCAGTTTATCATAACCTTTGAGTGTGTTGAGGCCTGTACCAACAGCCGTTCCGCCAAGTGCAAGTTCAGTCAGGTGGGGAAGAACACTTTTCAGGGCTTTCAAACCATGATCAAGCTGTGAAACATAGCCGGAAAATTCCTGTCCGAGGGTAAGCGGTGTTGCATCCATGAGGTGCGTACGGCCCGTTTTTACTACCGTATCATAAGCCTTTACTTTTTCATCCAGGGTATTGCGTAACAGCTCTACACCGGGGATGGTAGTTTCCACGATCATCTTGTATGCAGCAATGTGCATGGCCGTGGGAAAAGTATCATTTGACGACTGTGACTTGTTCACGTCGTCATTGGGATGTATGGGCTTTTCACCTTCACCCAGCTTGCCACCATCGATGACATGGGCACGGTTGGCCACCACCTCATTCACATTCATGTTGGACTGCGTACCTGATCCCGTTTGCCAGATCACCAGGGGGAAGTTGTCGTCAAGCTTGCCCTCGAGGATCTCATCACAAACCTTTGCGATCAACTCCTTTTTCTCTTCAGTCAAAACCCCCAGGTCATTATTGGCCATGGCGGCAGCTTTCTTCAGGTAGGCAAAGGCCCTGATAATCTCAGCAGGCATGGAGCCGGAGGCTCCGATCCTGAAATTATTTTTCGAACGCTGGGTTTGTGCACCCCAGTACTTATCAGCGGGAACTTCCACATTTCCCATGGTGTCTTTTTCGATACGGTATTCCATCTCTATTCTCTGGTTTTAGGTTATTGAATACATTATAATAAAACATCTATGTTGGATGCCGGGTCACCGATCACGGCTTTCGGCCCTTTTACAACAATAGGACGATGAATAAGCTTCGGATTCTCCACCATGATCTTTACCCATTCATCATCGTTAAAATTTCTGCCCTTATAGTCCGATTTATAGATAGCCTCCTGCGTGCGGATGACCTCGAGCGGTTTCTTATGCAGGCGAATCAGGAGGTCCTTCAAAACATCTTCTGAAACAGGATCCTTAAGGTATTCGATAATTTCAAGCTCGACACCCTTTTCCTGCAGGTATTGTAATCCTGCCCTGGACTTTTTACATCTTGGATTGTGATAGATTTTGTACATGTTGCTTGTTGCTGGTTACTGGTTACTGGATCCTAGATACTGGATACTGGATCCTTGTTTATTTCTCGAATTCCCGTACTCTCTGATT
>JAOZTN010000023.1:15790-36386 GCA_029942245.1 Bacteroidales bacterium
TCTCTGATTTACGAATTTCCAAATTCCATCAGGTAAGCCTTAATGAAACCCTCAAGGTCTCCGTCCATCACGGCCTGCACATTGCCTGTTTCGAAATTCGTTCGCAGGTCTTTTACCATCTTATATGGATGCATTACGTAGGATCGGATCTGTGACCCCCACTCTATCTTTTTCTTGTTTCCTTCTATCTCGGCCTGTGCTTCTCTCTTCTTACGCATCTCTATTTCGTACAGCTGAGACTTGAGCATACGCAAGGCTTTTTCCCGGTTTTGGCCCTGTGAGCGTGTTTCCTGGCATTCGATTACCAGTCCGGAGGGCTCATGCCTGAGCCGGACAGCAGTTTCCACCTTGTTCACGTTCTGTCCGCCGGGCCCACTCGCACGAAAGGTGTCCCAGGTGATATCGGATGAGACGATCTCTATCTCGATATTATCATCCACTACGGGGTACACATATACTGATGCAAATGAAGTATGACGGCGGTTGGCCGAATCGAATGGCGACAGGCGTACAAGGCGATGCACACCGTTCTCACCTTTGAGGTACCCAAAGGCAAAATCACCTTCGAATTCCAGGGACACGGATTTTACGCCGGCCACATCACCTTCACTCATTTCGAGTTCCTTAACCTTATAATTATTGCGTTCGCCCCAGCGGTAATACATGCGCATGAGCATCTCTGCCCAGTCCTGGCTTTCGGTTCCTCCGGCACCGGCATTGATCTGCAGTATGGCACCAAATTTATCTTCCTCCCCGCTGAGCATGTTCAGAAATTCAAGGCCTTCAACAGCTTTCAAGGTTTTGGCGTATTGCTTGTCGAGTCCGGCCTCCGAACCTTCTCCTTCACCAAAGAATTCGAAGATGACCAGGAGGTCGTCGATGCCAGCGCTTACTTTTACATAAGCTTCTGTCCAGAGTTTTATGGCTTTGATCTCCTTGAGAACTAGCTCAGCCTTCTTGGGGTCGTTCCAGAAATCAGTCTGATGGGTAATCTTTTCCTTTTCTTCGATCAGTGATTGTTTGCTGTCGATGTCAAAGGAACCTCCTCAAGGCTTCAAGCCTCTTATCCAATGCTTTAATATCTTCGTGTGAAACCATGAAATTTGTTTTGAGCAAAGATAAAAAAAAGAAGGCTGCCAGAACCCTTGCTATAAGGATTTCAGCAGCCTTCTGCTCAGCGGCTTTTCCGCTTATGATATTTTAGTTCGTCCTTGGTTTTGGATCCGGTCCGTAAACCTTGTTGGTATTGGCGCCTTTGAGAGGTGCCTTGTCGGTAACAAGTACATTATCGACAAACCAGCCACGGAATCCATTATATGCTCCATCGACGGTTCTGAACTCAAATTTAAGCTGAATACTTTTCCCGACATACTCGCT
Source organism: Bacteroidales bacterium (assembly GCA_029942245.1). Classification (GTDB taxonomy): domain Bacteria; phylum Bacteroidota; class Bacteroidia; order Bacteroidales; family B18-G4; genus B18-G4. The sequence continues at coordinate 17,168 of JAOZTN010000023.1, forward strand.
AAGGTTGTATTCTTTATACGTCCAGAGGGGAGCTTTGTTAAATCCACCTGATGTAAATGGGAGTGCGGCCCTGTTAGACAGAATAGGATCGCTATATGGATTCAGTCTGCCAATAGAGGTTGAAGTTCCTCCAACTTCCATAACATATATCTCCATAATGTCAAAGCCATATTCGTTCGGATTTACACTTTCGATCTCATACCATGACCAAAATGAAAGTGAGGCCTGGCTGAGTCCGGCAAGGTTGATCTCAGGTGACGTCATATAACCCATGTTTGAACCCTGGCTTGATCCACCTGACATAGTATCCTGTCCAACAGAAGGAACACCGATAAAGCTCCCGGTGCTTTCCTGTCCATACCATGCGCTGTACACACCTGCATATGCTTGAGGAATAAAGCCATTCGTGTTATCGTTTGGCGCCAGTTTTACATATTGCATGGTGTAATTGCTATTCTGGATAGCGGCATTTTGCTGCCTGTGAAAGAATCCGTCATAGGTCCAGCCTGTTTCTGCTTCAAAGCCTTCGGTAAAGACAGTATTCCCGGGTACATTCTGATTCACAAGAGAAACATTCTTTACGATCAGACTGTTCTGGGCGATCACAATATTATGGGTCACATCAACAAAGTTACCCTGCATCACTTTTACTTTAAAGGCAGGGATGATACCCTTGGCTGCTTCGAGTGGAATGGCACCAATGGCAAATTTTCCCAAAGCATCAGACATCACAGAAGCGAAGTATCCGTTGGTGAGTGACTCATCTTCGGCGCTGATCGCTACTGTAGCATTGGCCAATGGGGCTCCGCTTGCACTAAGAACAATACCACAGAGTGCACCAACCGGTACTGTAATGGAGTTGTCGACCGGCATGAAGCCTACAAAGACATCAGGCAGGCTGGGATTGCCAACGATCACACTGGTGGCTGATTGGGTCTGGTAGCCATCTTTGGCAACCGTAAGGTTAAAGGTTCCCGGGTCAACAGAAACGAGGTAATTCCCGACTGCATCGGTAAGCACCTGGGCGATCTGACCTCCCGACATGTCGGTAACCGTAACCATGGCACCGGCCATGTTTGTAAATGTCACAGCATCCTGTGCATAACCGGAAATTTTATAACCTCCGGGGGCTGGATCGTCTCCACCCTCGTCATCCTTTTTACATGCACTTATTACTAAGGCAAGACTCATCATAATGATAAGTGGTAAAAAAAGCTTTTTCATAATAGATAAATTTTTGAATTAAAAATGTGTAATTAAATATGTTTTAAAATAAGGTGTCTTTCAAAACCCCTAGATAGGACGAAATTATAACATTTCCGCTTTGCTTCAACGCTATCTGCATTTTTTAAATGTGATTTTTTCTTCTCAATAGTATCACATAACACCTTAATGTATTCATACTCATCGATCTCATCCAGGCCTATCTGGATGATGAGGTCAGGGATCCTCCTGGCCCTCATTTCCGCCATGATCTTGTTCCTGCCCCATTTCTTTATCCTGAACTTTCCCCCGGCAAATACCCTTGCAAAGCGTTCTTCATCCAGGTAGTTTTCTGCTACCAGTGCGTTGATGATCTTTTGTGCCACTTCGGGCCTTACCTTCCATTCATGAAGCTTGTTTTTTACTTCAAAAACTGACCTTTCCTGGTAGGCACAATAGCTCTTTGCTTTTTCAAAAATATATTTGTGGTGTGATGCCCTCTTGCCCGACATAGCCTATTTATTTAGCAGTTTCTTCACCAGTTCAGGCACGCCTTTTCCTGCTTTCTCACGGATGACTGTCAGGTTTTCCACCATGCTGTTTTCATTTGCGGAAGGGTCTATATAATATTTCGTGGATTCAAGTGGCGGATAGTGGATCAGGCCGGCAGCGGGATAAACCTGCATGGATGTTCCTATTACCATCATGATATCAGCAGTTCTGGCAATCTCGGCCGCCCCGGAAATGTTGGGCACAGGCTCCCCGAACCAGACGATGTGCGGGCGCAGCTGCCCACCCTCAGGGCAGGTATCGCCAGCCTTCAGTTCCCATCCATCCAACTCAATTACATAATCGGGATCCAGCACAGAGCGTACCTTTTTGAGTTCCCCGTGCAGGTGCAACACATGTTCAGAACCAGCCCTCTCATGGAGGTCATCCACATTCTGGGTTATGATCTGAACATCGTATTTCTCCTGAAGATCGGCCAGGGCATAATGGGCCGGATTGGGTTCACACTCATACAGTTGCTTACGCCGCTGGTTGTAAAACTCCAGTACCAGCTCCATATCGGCAGCCCAGGCTTCCGGAGTGGCGACTTCTTCCACCCTGTGGTTGTTCCACAGGCCGTCGTTATCGCGAAAGGTTTTTATCCCGCTTTCGGCACTCATCCCGGCACCGCTAAGCACTACTATTTTATCGTTACTTGACATGCTGGCATAAAATTAATACAATATGGCAAGCTGAACAAATAAACTTCAACCGAAGAATTTTATCTTTTTTTTTCAATATATTATACTTTCGGTTAATTTTGGCAATTCTTAAGAAATTTTTTATATTTGTAAAAATTCTAACCTCTAAAAACAATCACCATGAAAAAATTATTACTCTTTGGATTGGCTTTAGGGATGGTGCTATGCGCTTATCCACAAAAAGTCTACAAGTCCAATAAAGAATTCGCAAAAAACAACACAGAAGTGAGGACCGACCTCTCTATCTACAAATCTGGAAGTGAATTCCAGCCAAATGCTGCCAGCCTGCAACCAGGTAACACACTTGAGCTCGACCGTTTTGAATTAGGTCTTTCTGGTAACATTTATTCAGTACTGACCTCATACCAGCGGTGTATGGCTTACGAACCACTGACAAATACCCTTTTAGGTACTTTCAGAGCTGACCCGGCCACCTATCCTACTGCTCTTGGATCAGGTACCATTATGGCACACACATCTTCTGATGATGGCATAAACTGGAACCACATTATGGTTTTGAACACAGAAACTGCTGTACATGCCAACAGGTATCCTTCAGGTGTGCTGTATAACCATGACGGAACCACTAGCTATGACGACCTTTATCCTGTAGTTGCTGGTCCTACTCATACCAATGGTACATGGGATTATACTTACTATGCTACCTGTAAGGTTGACGAAACAAACTTCAGTGACTATTTCCACACATGGGCAAGCGAAAATGACTGGGCACGTTCCAGCATGACAATTGTTCCCGGTGCCGTTTATAACTTCGGACAGGATTATGTCAATGTTGGAAACCTTGGAGTAGACCAGACCATGAAACAATATGTTGGCACCACTCCAGATCCTGCTACAGGATTTACATGGGAAATCAACGAATATATGCCTGACTGGCTGATCGATGCTGCTGATGGACACGCTGTTGCCCTGTATACTACATGGTCAGCATGGTCACTCGACGGATCAATTGGTTATATGTGGATGATTGGTGTATCCAACGAATCATATGACTATGGTGTTTACCAGCCTCAGATCGTTTATACCGAAGACGGTGGCGACAGCTGGACTGACATTGAACTGAACCTCGAAGACAACGAAACACTGGTTGAATATCTGCCTCCTTATGAAGATGCAGGTGGTGTACCCCAGACTGTTCGCCCAACATTCCTTACAGGCGACAGGACTTATCCTGGTGTTGTTGATTATGAAGGTAACCTTCACCTTTTCTCAAATGTATTTGGTTCATCAAGAGGTGACGTTCTGGATCCAGACAATGGATACTGGGTAGTTGCCGGACTCGCAGGTGGTCACATCTTCGACTTTGTTGTTGACCCAACAGGTATTCAAGACGTAATCTTTATTGATTCCGTAAGGACATCCGAAGCTCCTGACAATGCATTTGGTGATGTAAGCTGGGATCACAGGATCCAGGCTTCTAAATCAGTTGACGAACAAGCTGTATTCTGTGTATGGTGTGATGATACTGACGAAGCTCACGCTGAAGTATTAAATCCAGACCTTAAAGGTTGGGGTTATGTAATTCCTGATCAAGCTGAACTTCCTGTTACCAACTTTACTGGTGATGACCTCTATGCAGGTTTCTATTTCTTTCACTACCTGTCAGAATTAACTCCTAAATATGGTGACTTCTACAACCTTCCTCTTTCAACTACTCTGACCATTACCGAGTACAACGCCAACGACCCATTGGCTCCTGTAACTCACACTTACCTGAGCGGATTAGGTTGGACATATGTTGGTATCGATGACAATGCTGCTGCTAACACAGCTGACATCACCGTTGGACAAAACATTCCTAACCCTGCTACCGGAAACACAACTATCCAGATCAGCAGCAATACTGTTGCTCCTGTTAGAGTTGACGTTTCAAACATGATCGGACAAACTGTTATTTCAGTAAATCCTGGTGTTATCAACGGAAGCATGAATGTAAACCTCGACGTAAGCAATCTTGAAGCAGGTGTATATTTCTACACTGTTACTATTGCAAACGAACGCGTTTCTAATAGGATGATCGTAAGATAATCACTTGATATAACGCATAAAAAAGGCTGTCTCTGTTGAGGCGGCCTTTTTTTTGTGCATTCCGCTGTCCTTCCCTCCCGGCCTGAATCTCTACCGATGCTGCCTTGACAAATACATCTATTTTTTGTATATTTGTTTACATCCACACAATAAACCAAATAGAGATGAAAAAACTTTTCGTATTGATACTGGCATCAGGCATTGCATTTTGTGCCTACCCCCAAAAGGAGTACAAGTCTGACAAAGCATTTGCACAAGTTCCTTCTGAACACACGGCTGTAGCATTTGACAAACCCCCTGCACCAATTGAACCCCATGAAGCTAAATTGAAAGACGGTAAGGCTGCTATGATAGACAGGTATGAGATTGGAAAATCGGGCAATATCTATTCTGTCTTGACTTCCTATCAGCGAGGTCTGGCATATGATCCTGTTTCAGGGGCATTGTTGGCTACTTTCAGGTCTGATCCAAATGCATACCCGGGAACAACTTCAAGTACAATCATGTCACATACTTCACCTGATATGGGACCTACATGGGACCATTTAATCATTATTAACCCGAATCCGGCTGAACACGCGTGTAGATATCCATCAGGAGTCCTGTATAATCATGATGGCATGAGCAGCTACGATAATGTGTACGCCACAGCAACAGGGCCATCGCACACGAACGGTACATGGGATTACACATATTTCGCATCAATAATGCTGGATGGTAGCAATCAAAACTCCGGGTACACACCCTGGTCAGGCGAGAATGACTGGGCACGATCAAGTATGACCACCGTTCCCGGTGCTGTGTACATTTTCGGCTCGAGCTATACCGATGTCGGCAACCTTGGTTTTGGCCAAACTATGAAACAATATGTATATACAACCGATGATCCTGTAAACGGGTTTACGCTGGAAACGGTCAATTCCTTCGAACCCGATTGGCTCATTGATCCTTCCGACGGGCATGCCTGCGCCTTGTACACCACATGGTCGGCCTGGTCATTAGACGGTTCAATAGGGTATATGTGGATGATAGGTGTCACCAACGAAACCTATGACTATGGCGTTTATCAGCCTCAGCTGGCTTATTCGACTGATGCCGGTACTACCTGGACAGGCATTTCTTTAAACCTTGAAGACCATCCGACCCTGGCGGATTACCTGCCACCATATGAAGATGCAGGCGGTATACCTCAAACGGTTCGCCCAAGTTTCTTAACCGCTGACAGGACCTATCCCGGTGTAGTTGACTATGAAGGAAACCTTCACCTGTTCTCCAATGTGTATGGTTCATCGAGGGGCGATGTGCTGGATCCTGACAATGGATACTGGGTCGCTAACGACCAGTTTGGTGGCCATATATTTGATTTTATCATAAACCAGGATGGCCTGGTCGACATTATTTTCGTTGACTCGGTAAGAACCGATGTTGCCCCTGACAATTCTTTTGGCGATGTAAGCTGGGATCACAGGCTGCAGGCTTCAAAATCACCGGATGAACAGGCTGTTTTTTGTGTTTGGGCTGAGGATACCGATGAAAGCCACCAGGAATTGCTAAACCCTGATATTAAAGGATGGGGATATGAAGTTGGTCTTGAGGTATTGGATATCATGAATTTCACGGAAGATGACCTCTATGCAGGGTTCTATTTCTTCCATTATCTGGCTGAGATCTCTCCCAAGGAGGGACAGCTTTATAATCTTCCTATTTCTGCTTCATTGTCAATAACTGAGTTTAATACCAATGATCCTTTGGCTTCAGTTACACATTACTACTTAGGAGGTTGCGCTTTTGTCAGATCAGGTATTCTTGACAGTTCCCCAAATAATAGCAAGGCTTTCGGAATTTCCCAGAACATCCCTAATCCTGCAAGCAATCACACATCGTTTAACATCATCAGTTCGGCAGCTGCTCCTGTAAAAGTTGAAGTTTCAAACCTGATAGGACAGACTGTGGTCACAGTTAATCCGGGCATCATCAACGGAAGCATGAAAGTAAGCATAGATGTGAGCAAGTTCGAAGCAGGTGTGTATTTCTACACTGTTACTATTGATAATCAGCGAGTGTCAAAGAAGATGATTGTAAGATAAGAAGGCCAAATACCCGAATTCGGGCTAAGGATGGAGAAACCTGCCCAAAGGCAGGTGTTATAAAATTGGCTTCGCCGAGCTCCGCTGCGCTTCGGTTCTGTATTCTGTTTTTTCAATTTGAGATATTTATTCGATTTTGGGTGTGACATTTTTTCGATTTCTGTATTAATCAGTAGGTGTACATCTGATGAGGAACCAATGTGGGCGGGAAGGTCCTTCGTCATTCACTTCGTTCATTCCTCAGGATGACCGGTAGAAGAAAAGTACCTTCCTGTAATTTGTATAAAATTAAAAAAACACTGGATGCGCGAATGCTTGTGTCATGCAAGCATGGGGCCGCCTAGAGACATGCGCCCAGATATTGATCATAATTTGTTTTTTTCTATTCATTTCTTTGTTTGCCCAAAGAAACGAACCAAAGAAAGGGCACCCCGGACAAGGTTCTCAATAAAGTGTGAATTTTCAATGAATTTTTATCATTCGAACTGCGCCCGGGGAGAAAATGCTTCGCGTTTATTATGTATCCTTGCCCCTGACATATTGCAGCTGAAGACCTTCTATCAAATCGCATGCTTTTTCTACTTTGGATTGTTACTTCTACCGGTCATCCTGATTCACCGAAGCCTTCGCTGAGGTGAAGAAGGACCTCCATCAAGTTTCTCCTCAGTTAGTAGTAGAGCATTTATTGCAAATCCCCCATACAGAATTGGCTTCGCCGAGCTCCGCTGCGCTTCGGTTCAGAATCGACAATAAAAAGTAAAGCCGCTCCTTCGTCCGCCGAAGTTTTAACGAAGGTGGGGAGCGGCTTTACTTTTTGTGGGCTCGAAATGACTTTTATCAAGCTTATTATGTAGTTCTAATCGAAAAGTTTCATTTTATCAAGAAAGCCCATCACTTCCTTCACCGATTTAGCTGATTCATTCACCATTTCTTTTTCCTTTTTATTCAGTTTCAGCTCGATAACTTCCTCTACTCCTTCTTTACCAAGGATCACAGGCACGCCCATGTAAATATTTTTAAGTCCGTACTCTCCATTGAGGTAAGCACAAACAGGGTAGATCCTTTTCTGGTCATCTACAATGGCTTCCACCATCTGTGCGGCAGCGGCACCGGGAGCATACCATGCCGATGTACCCATCAGGTTCACCAACTCACCACCACCTTTCTTGGTACGTTCATCGATGGCATCCAGTTCCTCATCATTCAACATTTCTGTGATGGGAATACCGGCAACCGATGTATATCTTCTCAGCGGTACCATACTATCGCCATGGCCACCCATCAGCATGGCATGAATATCTTTAGGAGACACATCTAACGCATTGGCAAGAAAAGCTTTGTAACGCCCGGTATCGAGGATTCCGGCCATACCGAATACTTTTTTCGATATTTTGTTGGCTGCTTTGAAAGCAGCATAGGTCATCACGTCGAGTGGGTTGGAAACAATAATGATAATGGCATCAGGTGAATAACGGACGGCCTTTTCTGTTACCTCTTTTACTATCGCCGCATTGGTCTTGATGAGATCGTCGCGCGACATGCCCGGCTTGCGCGGTATGCCCGAAGTGATCACGATCACCCCGGAACCTTTGGTTTTTAAATAATCATTGGTAACACCGGTTACACGTGTACTGAAATTATTAATAGATGAAGTTTGCCAGATATCCAGGGCTTTCCCCTCTGCAACACCTTCCTTGATATCAACCAGTACAACTTCCCTGGCCAGATCCTTATGTGCGATCACATTGGCGCAGGTTGCTCCAACATTACCGGCTCCGATAACAGTTATTTTCTTCATAATGAAACCCTTTAATTTTTTCTTTTTCGTCATAACGACGATATCAGTTATTCGTAAAATTCAATAGAATGTTACAAAAGTACGCAAAATCAGAAATTAAGGGTTCAGCAGTAGCTGGATCGCTTATCAGGTGCAATCCTCTCCTTTGTTCCTTTTTTGCACACATTGTGCATCGAGGGCGGCGATCATCACCATGTTCACGATCTCCGTTACGGTGCCACCAATGGGCAGTACGTGCACCGACTTGTTGAGTCCGTTCAGCACGGGTCCGATCACCTCAACATCGGCCATCTCCTGCAGCAATTTATAAGCAATGTTACCTGCAGTTAAGTATGGGAAGATGAGTGTGTTGGCAGATCCGCCTACCAGCTTTGAAAATGGGAAGTTCTTTTCGAGTATCTCGGGGTTCAGGGCAACGTTGGCCTGCATTTCGCCATCAACAAGCATTTCGGGATAATGCTCATGCATATAAGCTATGGCATCACGTTGTTTTTTAGGAATATCCCCCGGGTTCGACCCAAAGTTTGAATAGGAAACGAAAGCGATTCTGGGATTCATCCTGAATTGCTCTACCGCATATTTGGTTTGCAGGGTGATCTCCACCAGTTCTTCCATGGTGGGGTTCTTGTTCACCGTACAATCAGCAAAGAAATAAGGTCCCTTTTTAGTATTGATGATGTACATCCCCGACACCAGTGAACTCCCTTCTTTTTTACCAATAACTTCGAGGGCAGGTTTGATGGTGGAGGGATAATTTCTGGCCAGTCCGGAGATCATGGCATCAGCATAGCCTGTTTCCACCAGCATGGGAGCAAAATAGTTCCTGTGAATGAGCAGGTCGTTGGCACCTTTTATGGTGATCCCTTCCCTTTGTCTTTTCTTGAACAGCAGCTTGGCAAATTCCTTACGCTTGTTCTCAAGCTCATCAGATTTAGGGTCGATGATCTCTACCCCATCCAATTCCAGGCTGTTTTCTTTAATAATGTTCTTAATATTATGAACGTTCCCCAATAAAATAGGGATGGCTGTTTTCTCATTCAGCACGATCTCGGCTGCCTTTAACATGTTATAGTCTTCGGCTTCGCCAAATACCACCCGCATGACCTCTCTCTTTGCTCGTCCTTTGATCTGGCGCATGAGCGGATTGCTGATGCCCAGTCGCTTGCTCAGCTCTTCCCGGTATGCATCCCAGTCTTTGATGGGCTTGCGTGCCACCCCGGTTTCCATGGCTGCCCTGGCAACTGCAGGTGCAACATGTGTGATTAGCCTTGGATCGGTGGGTTTGGGAATAATATAGTCCCTGCCAAACTTGAGGTTCTTTTCATGATAGGCAATGTTTACTTCTTCCGGGACAGGCTCCTTGGCCAGTTCGGCCAGCGCCTTGGAAGCAGCCAGCTTCATCTCCTCATTGATGGTTGATGCATTCACATCAAGCGCCCCGCGAAAAATAAAAGGAAAGCCCAATACATTGTTGATCTGGTTAGGAAAATCGGAACGGCCGGTTCCCATGATAATATCATCCCTGGTCTCCATAGCTTCTTCGTAGCCAATCTCCGGTACAGGGTTTGCCAGTGCAAATACGACCGGATTCTTGGCCATGCTCAGCAATAATTCTTTTTTCAGTACACCGGCCACAGAAAGGCCCAGGAACATATCAGCCCCTTTCACCGCTTCTTCCAGTGAGTTGACATCCCTGTCAGTAACAAACTCCATCTTGGCCTTGTTCAGGTCCTTACGGCCTTTGTTCAGCACACCCTTGCTGTCGAGCATCACGATGTTTTCCTTATTAACACCCAGGGCCAAATAGAGCTTAATACATGATATGGCAGAAGCGCCGGCACCGTTCACCACGATCTTCAGGTCTTCGATCTTTTTGCCGGTCATCTCGAGGGTATTCATCAATCCTGCCGAGGTGATGATGGCTGTACCATGCTGGTCGTCATGCATAACAGGAATATCGAGCGCTGCCTTTATCTTGTCTTCGATCTCAAAACATTCCGGAGCTTTAATGTCTTCCAGGTTGATACCTCCGAAGGTTGGTGCTATGGCCACAACGGTATCCACGAACTTATCTATATCCTTTTCCTGTATCTCAATGTCGAATACATCGATATCAGCAAATATCTTGAACAGCAAGCCCTTTCCTTCCATGACAGGCTTACTTGCTTCCGCACCGATGTCGCCCAGCCCGAGTACGGCTGTTCCGTTGGAGATAACGGCTACCAGGTTTCCCTTGGCGGTATATTTATACACATCATCCGGGTTCTTATTGATCTCAAGGCAGGGATCAGCTACTCCCGGTGAATATGCCAGGGAGAGATCTCGTTGTGTTGAGTAAGGCTTTGTGGGGATGACTTCAATTTTTCCGGGGCGCCCTTTCGAGTGGTAGATAAGGGCATCTTTGCGAAACAGATTGTCCATGTTTTAACTAATTGTTAATGAAATAACAGTAATGCGCAAAACTAATAATATTTAGGCTAGCTAGATAGAAAACCTACAATTTTTATTATTTCTAAATTTGAGGAGGCGTAAACTATGCGATTATGCAGAAGTTTATTTATTAGATTTGCATCATCAAATAAAAAAATCTTTGAAATTGATTATCCTCGGGGCAAGCCCACGAGGTATTAACCCAATTTCATTCCGCAATAGCGGAACCAGATTTTTATAATACCCCTCTGTCCCGCCCTGGCGGTACATCTCCCCTGAAAATCAGGGGAGCTTAATAGGAAAGCTCGCGGCAAGCCACGAGGAATAATTTAATTTAATAACCATATTACGAAGCTAATATGTATGAATATATAGAAGGAAAAGTATCAGAGGCCAATCCTGCCTTCGCAGTGATTGACGTGAACGGTGTTGGCTATTTTGTGAACATCTCTGTTTTTACCTATTCCCACCTGCATGAGGTTGAGCATTACAAACTGTATACCCATCTGGTTGTCAGGGAGGATGCTCAGATGTTATTTGGATTTTCCACGGATCAGGAACGACAGCTTTTCCGTCATTTAATATCTGTTTCCGGAGTCGGTGCCAATACTGCCAGGCTGATCTTATCGGCCTATTCACCCGACGAGATCAGCACAGCGATCACCACTGATAATGTGAAGCTGCTTGAGTCGATCAAGGGGATCGGTGCCAAGTCGGCCCAGCGGATCGTAATCGACCTGAAAGATAAAGTGGCAAAAGAAGGCTATATATTAGAAGAAAAATATACTATATCGCACAATACGCTCTTTAATGACGCGTTAATGGGATTGACCTCGCTAGGGTTTAACAGAAAACAGGCTGAGAAGGCGTTAGATAAAGCATTTACCGGTATCAAAGACAACACCCCCGAATCTGCGCTTACGGTTGAAAGGCTCATCAGGGCGGCCCTGAAATTACTGTAACACCTGTATCCTGCAAAACCCGAGGTATTTATTATTTGCACAATTCCGTCCTCTGGGCGGCAAAACTAACTTGATTAATTGATACGGATACTTAAATATCTGTTCGCTTTTTTTGTTTTTGTTTCCTTCTTCTCCATCGTGTGGGAAACATCTGCCATTGGGCTCAATGATGAGCCTATACCCATACCCTGGCTACCTCCTGATACCATAGAACCGGATACAACGCCCCCTGTACAGCTGATCTATCCCTTTCACGACAATGAAGAACTGCTGTATGTACCCGAAGATGCTCACGGCTTTTATATGGGGAACCCATCCAACCTCGAAACAGAGATTGAGTATGACCCTGAATCCAATCAGTACAAGTTTCAGAATAAGATCGGTGACCTGAACTACAGGAACCCTTCCTATATGTCCTTTGATGAATATCAGGACTTTGAGCTGAAGAATTCGGTACGTTCTTACTGGAAGGAAAGATCACAATCATCGACAGGCCTCGACCGTGGTGATGGCATCATACCCAAGATATATGTTGGCGGAAAGTTTTTCGAAACTATTTTCGGGAACAACACCATCGACATCCGTCCGCAGGGGTCAGCAGAGCTGATCTTCGGCATCATGAATAACAAAACCGAGAACCCTACCCTGAATGTAAGGCAAAGGCGGACCACCAACTTCGACTTCGACATGAAGATACAGATGAATGTGGTGGCCAAGATCGGTGATAAGATAGAATTCCGGACCAATTACAATACGGAAGCCACCTTCGACTTCGAAAACAAGCTGCAGCTGAAGTACGAAGGAAAGGAAGATGAGATCATCAAACTGATCGAGGCCGGGAATGTTTCCCTGCCTCTTAACACCACACTTATCACAGGCAACCAGAGCCTGTTTGGGATCAAGACCAAGCTGCAATTCGGTAGGACCATGGTTACGGCCGTTTATTCCGAGCAGCAGAGTGAAACCTCTTCGGTAACCGTACAGGGCGGCGCACAGTCAAATGAGTTTTACCTCACTGCCGTCGACTATGATCAAAACAAGCACTTCTTCCTGTCACATTATTTCAGGGACCACTATGAGCGCAGCCTTTCGGAACTCCCCCTGATCATTTCCGACATCAACATTACCAAGGTGGAAGTATGGGTCACCAACATTGGTGCTGCGGTCACGCAGAACAGGAATATTGTTGCCTTCCAGGATCTAGGTGAAAATAAGGTGATCTATAATTCCAACGTAGACCCCATACCCGGCCGCAATCTGCCTTCGAATAATTCAAACACCCTTCTGCAGCAACTGGATACTGCCAAGATCCGTGATATCAACACCGTATCCAATTACCTCAAGAGCCTGGGCTTCGATCCGGGGGTAGACTTCGAAAAAGTTGAAGTGGCCCGACTCCTCGATCCTTCGGAATATACGGTAAACAGCAAGTTGGGCTTTATCTCCCTGAACACCACCCTGAACTCTGACCAGACCCTTGCTGTTGCATACCAGTATACTGTCATCGGACAGGACAGTTCTGCATTCCAGGTGGGTGAATTTTCTGACCAGGGCATCGTAGCCCCTGCCTGTCTGAGTGTCAAGCTCCTCAAGAGCACATCCCTGAACACACGGGTACCTATGTGGGACCTGATGATGAAAAATATTTATTCCATCGGGGCATACCAGGTGAACAGGGATAAGTTCATCATGAACATTCTCTATTCCGGGAACAACAATGGAGTACCTACCGGTTACTTCGTTGAAGGTCCTGAAAACATCCAGGGGGTGCCACTGCTGAGTGTGTTTAACCTCGACAACCTGAACCAGCAGTTGAATCCACCCGATGACGGACTCTTCGACTTCATCGATGGTGCGGCCACCCAAGGGGGTACCATGCAATCGTCAAATGGTAAGATATTCTTTACCGTGCTGGAACCTTTCGGTAGTTACCTGCGTGAGCAAATCATCACCAATGGTGGTGATTCTTCGCTCGCAGACCGCTACTGTTACGATTCCCTGTATACCCTAACAAAAACCGGGGCGGAACAATTCCCCGATAAGAACAAGTATATACTGGAAGGTTTTTATACCTCATCTTCCGGTTCAGAGATCAGCCTGAATGCCTTCAATGTTCCCCGTGGATCGGTAAAGGTAACTGCCGGCGGGCGTACCCTGACTGAGAATGTCGACTATACCGTTGACTACACCCTGGGCCGTGTACGTATCATCAATGAAGGTATCCTGAATTCGGGTACACCCATCAATGTATCGATGGAGAACAACACCCTCTTCAACATACAGACCAAGCGCCTGATGGGAGCCCGTTTCGAACATACTATTAACCCCAATTTCCTGATTGGTGGTACCGTGCTGAACCTCCGCGAGCGTCCATTGACACAAAAGGTCAGCTACGGCAATGATCCTATCAACAATACTATCTGGGGGCTTGACCTGAACTATCAGACGGAATCACGCTTCCTGACCAAGATGGTGGATGCCATCCCTCTGATCGAAACCAAAGCCGTTTCCGTGGTGAGTGTGCAGGCAGAGTTTGCCCACTTCCTGCCCGGTCATTCCAAGGCCATCGGCAAGACGGGTACATCCTATATCGACGACTTTGAAGGAGCCAAGTCTACCATCGACCTGAAAAACTACGGTACCTGGTTCCTTGCCAGTACACCTCAAGGGCAGGAAGACAACTTCCCTGAAACCAATATTTCCGGGGCCTTCAGTTTTAAGAACCAGATCGACTACGGAAAGAACAGGGCCAAGCTTGCATGGTACATCATCGACCCCCTCTTTTACGACAGGAACAGCTCGCTGGTGCCTCCCAATGTTTCTAAAGATGAACTCTCGAAGGATGAGGTCAGGCAGGTACTGGAGACAGAGGTATTTCCAAACAAAGACATTCCAAGTGGTACCCCTACAAACATTGCGGTATTCAACCTGGCATTTTATCCTTCTGAACGCGGTCAGTATAACTACGATGCAGCTTCCGGGCCCTACAGTAAGGGTATCGATGATAAAGGCAAGCTGGTTGATCCGGAATCCCGCTGGGGTGGTATCATGCGTAAGATAGTGTCGACCGACTTCGAGGCCACCAATGTCGAGTACATTGAGTTTTGGCTGATGGATCCCTTCGGGGATGACTCCACCAACAAAGGAACGCTATACTTCAACCTTGGAGATATCTCGGAGGACCTGCTTCGTGACTCAAGGAAATCCTATGAAAATGGTATGCCCACCACGGCAGAGGTCAAGAATGTGGATACCACCGGCTGGGGTCGCGTGCCCAATGTTCAGGCCCTGGTAGAATCATTCGATACCGAGGAAGCTTCACGTCAGTATCAGGATATCGGTTATGACGGCTTAATGGATAGCGATGAACGTTTGTTCTACAGTGAATCAGGAATGCACCCCTTTCTGGACACCATTGCCAGCTTATACGGCCCTAATTCAGAGGCCTACCAGGGATCATTCCTTGACCCCTCATCCGATAACTATCATTATTTCAGGGGTACCGATTATGATGACGATCCCAAGTATGGAAGTGTACTTGAAAGGTATAAGAACTTCAACGGGCCTGAAGGCAACTCACCCACCGATGCTCAGAACCCGGAAAACTATCCCACGGCTTCTACTACCCTGCCGGATGTGGAAGACCTGAACCGCGACAATACCCTTAGCGAAGCTGAGCGCTATTTCCAGTATGAGATCGAGCTTGATCCTACCAAGATGGAAGTAGGAAGCCAGTACATTACCGATGTGTTCCTGGCCCAGGGCATACAGCTTCCTAATAACAAGATCACCAGTACCAAATGGTACCAGTTCAAGGTGCCTATCAGCCAGCCCGACCGCGCCATTGGTGGTATCAAAGATTTTAAGTCGATTCGTTTCATGCGTATGTTTATGAAAGATTTCGAGCGCCCCGTAGTACTGAGGTTTGCCACCTTCGAACTGGTTCGCGGTGAGTGGAGGAAATACCAGCAATCCCTGTTAGCAGCAGGCGAATATATCCCTGATGACATCCAGGCGCTGACCACTTTCGACATCTCTACCCTGAACATAGAAGAAAACGGATACAGGCAGCCCATCCCTTACGTGATCCCTCCAGGCATTGAAAGGGAGATTAACCTGGGAACCACCAACCTTATCAGGCTGAATGAGCAGTCGATGGTGCTGAATGTATGTAACCTGGTAGATGGTGACGCAAGGGCCGCTTACAAGACTACTGATTTCGACTTCAGGCAATATAAGAAGATGAAGATGTTCGTGCATGCCGAGAAGTCGACCGAATCACAGGAACTGGAATACGGCGACCTCACATGTTTTATCAGGATAGGCTCCGACTTCACTGAAAACTATTATGAGTATGAAGTACCCCTGACATTCACTCCCTGGGGTACTCCTGCCACCGACCCGGATGCCATCTGGCCTACATCTAACAACTTCGAGATCGACCTCGAGCAGCTCGTAGACGTAAAACACCGCAGGAATATTGCCATGCGGGAGCCGGGAACCAATGTACAACTCACCTTCCCGTATGTGGAATATTCCGGTGACCGTAGGATCACCGTATTGGGTTCTCCAACCATCAGTGATGTGAAGACTATCATGATCGGTGTCAGAAACCCCAAGAAGCCGGGTGTGGTGGAGATGCAGCCCGTATGCGCTGAGGTATGGGTGAATGAGCTCAGGCTGACAGATTTTAACAAACAGGGAGGCTGGGCAGCAACAGCAACGCTGCAGGCACAGCTGGCCGACTTCGGTCAGTTCACCGTGGCCGGTATGCACAGTTCGGCAGGCTTTGCAGCCCTCGACAGCAAGATCAACGAAGTTAACCTGGAATCTATAACACAGTTCGATATATCGACCGACCTTCAAATGGGCAAGTTCTTCCCCGAAAAAGCCGGTGTGAGAATCCCCATGCACTTCGATTATTCAGAAACACACATCACCCCGGAATATAACCCCCTCGATCCCGACATCGATTTACAGGAAGACCTGGATTCATATGTTGCAAAGGATCAGCAGGACTCAGTGAAGAGGCTTGTGGTGGATTACACACAGCGAAAGAACATCAACTTCATGAATGTGCGCAAAGACCGTGTGGGGGCGAAAAAGCCAAGGATATGGGATATAGAGAACTTTAACGTGACCTATGCCTATTCAGAGCTATACAACAGGAATGTCGACATAGAGTATGACCTGCTGCAACAAAACCGTGGAGGCTTTGGATACAACTTTGCCCTGGCCCCAAAAAATGTGCGGCCCTTCGAAAAGATCAAGTTCATTTCCAAGTCGAAAGCCCTGACCATCATCAAGGACTTTAACTTCTATTTCCTGCCGAAGTCCTTCAGCTTCACTACCGAGATGATGCGTTCTTACGGAGAGATGAAGCTCAGGGATAAAAGCCTCGGGGTGATCAAGATCAGGCCTACCTTTAACAAATCATGGAACTGGGATCGTAATTACGACCTGAAGTTTGACCTTGCCAAGTCCTTGACCCTCCAATTCAATGCGGTTGCCAATACCTTTATCAATGAGGCTGCCGGAAGTAAGCACCAAAACAGTGAATGGTACGACCAGGATTCTCAGGATACGGTCAATGTTAAAAACCAGATCTTCAGCTTTGGGAATATGAACCGCTATACCCAGAATTTTGCTGTAAACTGGACCATCCCCATCGACAAGTTGCCTTTGCTCGATTGGACCACGGCCACTTTCTCTTACCAGGCCAGCTATAGCTGGACAGCCTCACCATTGTCGATACAGGACAGGATGGGTAACCAGATCGAAAACTCCCGGACTATACAGCTGAACGGAAACCTTGCATTTGATAAGCTATACAATAAGTCACCTTATCTGAAGAAGCTGCTCAACCCACGCGGCCAGGGCCGTCAGAGAGGCGGTGCACCCCCAAGAAACAGGGGCAGGGATCAGCAGGCGCAACAGGATGAGGCCGAATCCGACACTACAGATAAGGTCAAACCCAACTACTTTAAAGTCATTGGTGAAGGCCTGTTAAAAATTGTCCTGGGTATTAAGAAGACAACGATCACCTACTCTCAAAGCACAGGAACCGGGATGCCTGGTTTCATGCCTGAGCCGGATATTTTTGGATCAAATATGAGTCAGAAAGCTCCAGGTTTGGGATTTACATTCGGTAGCCAGAAAGACCTGCGACAGGAAGCAGGCGAGAAAGGATGGATCACCCGTGATTCAAACCTGAACCAGCCCTATATCACAAAATACCAGGATGCCTTCGTATTCAGGACAAGCATTGAGCCCTTGCCCGACTTTAATATCGAGATCACGGCCGACCGGAACTATTCCGAAAACCACCAGGAATATTATCGCTGGTCGGATTCGCTACAATCCTTTAATGCTTTCTCACCAACCGATGCAGGTAGCTTCAGCATTTCCTATATCGCATGGGGAACGGCTTTTGAAAAAGAGGGCGGAGACAACATCTCCCCCACTTTCGAGAAGATGAAAGAGCTGAGGCCTGAGATCGCTGAAGACCTGGCGCGTCAGAACCCCAACTGGAGCGGTGAATATGTCTATGATTCTATTACCGGTGAAAGCTATCCTGAGGGCTATGGACCCACTTCACCTGAAGTGTTGCGACCTGCCTTTCTCGAAGCTTATTCCGGCAGGAACAATAAGGCTAACAGGGATTACTTCCCAACCTTCCCATTGCCAAACTGGCGGATAACATACACCGGTCTGAGCAAAATTGAATTCCTTGCCAGGCTCGTGCAGAAAATCACCATCTCGCACGGATATAATTCAACCTATACAATCGCCTCCTTCAGGACCAACCTGGGTTACCATGAGGAGAATGGCGGAGCCAGCAACTCGCAAGCCTTCTCTTCTGATTATATCTCACAATTTGACTTTGGAGCCATCTCCATTGCAGAACAATTCTCTCCCCTGTTCGGGATCGATATGACATGGCATAACAGCCTTTTTACTAAAGTGGAGTACAAAAAATCGCGTAACCTCACCATGAGCTTTGCCAACAACCAGGTGACAGAGGTAAAGAGCAATGAGCTTGTTGTAGGCCTCGGGTACCGGATCAAAAGCCTTGGCTTCACCATCAAAGCCCTGGGCGGCGGAGGCCGGAAGACCAGGATGGAAAGTGACCTGGACATCAAAGTCGACTTCTCGATCAGGAGCAACAAGACGGTACTGAGAAGGATAGATGAGGACATCAACCAGGTATCGGCCGGCCAGAAAATCGTATCAATAAATACCTCTATCGACTACCAGCTGAATCAGAACCTGAGCATCCGCTTCTTCTTTGATAAGATCATCAACAACCCATTTGTTTCCAACCAGTATAAGAACTCTACTACCAATGGTGGAATCAGCTTGAGATTCTCGCTGGCGCAATAGATATTGTTTCACTGTTTCATTGTTTCACTGTTTCATTGTTTCACTGTTTCATTGTTT
>JAOZTN010000024.1:0-35886 GCA_029942245.1 Bacteroidales bacterium
TTGTATCTTTACCTTTCACGAACATTCATTTAACCCACCTTTGAAACAAAACCTTATGAAAAATTTATTTTATCTATTCCTGATGCTAAGCTTCTTCCTCGTCTCATGCGGGGGCAGTTCAGAACAATCAACAGACGATGGCGATGATGCCGTTAAGACAGAGCAAACTGATGATGCCGAAGGCGAAGCAGATCTTGCGATTAAAGATTGTGACAACTTCCTGGACCAGTACGACGCATGGACCGACGACTACCTGAAGGTGCTCAAAGCTTATTTTAAAGATCCTACCAATATTGAGATCAGTGAGGATTATCAGGCATTGACTGAATCAATGGTTACCTGGGGCACCGACTGGACAAATTATGCTCAGTGTGCTTCACAGGAAAAGTACCAGAAGCGCTTCGAGGAAATTGCAGATAAACTGGAAAAAGGACTGGAGGAAATGGGCCTCGGGGAATAAGCCATGCTCCCGCTTCATTTCAAATCCTGAAAGCTGTTGGCTGATTGACAGATTTCGGTTATTTTTGCATTTTTAACCCCTTTTTCCGCTAAACAAGAGACATCTCCCCTGGACAGCAGGGGAGATCTGAAGGAAACTCGCGGCAAGCCACGAGTAAAAGATGATTAAAACTGCAAAATTATGAATACTATTACTGCTACTAATTTCAACTTTCCCGGACAAAAGAGCCTGTACAAAGGGAAGGTCAGGGATGTATATAATATCAATGATGAGCTGATGGTGATGGTCGTTTCCGACCGCATCTCCGCTTTCGACGTTGTCCTGCCGAAAGGAATCCCTTATAAAGGACAGGTGCTGAACCAGATCGCCGCCAAATTCCTGGATGCTACTGCCGACATCGTCCCCAACTGGAAGATCGCCGTGCCGGACCCTATGGTCACCGTCGGGCGTTTTTGCAAGCCCTTTGCTGTTGAAATGATCATCAGGGGCTACCTTACCGGTAGCTCATGGCGGACCTATAAAAAGGGTGCACGTGAGATTTGTGGCGTGCCCATCTCCGATGGCATGAAAGAACACCAGGCTTTTCCCGAACCCATTGTCACGCCTACCACTAAAGCACAGGAAGGGGCGCACGATGAAGACATTTCTGCAGAAGAGATCCTGAAACAGGGACTGGTATCTGAAGAAGATTACAAACTGCTCGATAAATATACACGCGAACTCTTTCAGAGAGGATCGGAGATCGCTGCAGAAATGGGATTGATCCTGGTCGACACCAAATATGAGTTTGGAAAAGTAGGTGACCAGATCTACCTCATTGATGAGATCCATACGCCCGATTCATCACGGTATTTCTACCGCAAAGGATACCAGCAACGCCAGGATAGTGGCGAACAACAGAAACAACTCAGCAAAGAGTTCGTACGAGAATGGCTTATGGGGAAAGGCTTCATGGGACAGCAAGGACAGGAGGTGCCATTCATGTCGGAGGAGTTTGTAAATTCTGTTTCAGATCGCTATATTGAGTTATTTGAAAATATCTCAGGTGAGCAATTCGTGAAAGCTGATGTATCAGACGTATTGAACCGTGTTGAAAACAACATCAACACTTACCTCACCAAACATAAATAATGTACCTTGTACTTAATACCAAACAACGTGATCCCATTTAGCCCACCCCGCATCGACCAGAAGATCATTGATGAAGTCATTGAGGCTTTGAGGTCAGGCTGGATCACTACCGGCCCTCGCACCAAGAAGTTCGAGAAGATGATCACTGCATATTGCGGGCATCAGACAACGCTCTGTGTAAACTCCGGGTCGTCAGGACTGGAGCTCATGCTCCGCTGGTACGGTGTTGGTGAAGGTGACGAAGTGATCGTGCCGGCATATACCTACACCGCTACAGCTAATGTGGTGGTTCACTGTGGTGCCAAGCCTGTGATGGTGGATACCGGCGAGGATTTTAACATCGATATTGAAAAGATCAGGAAAGCCATCACTCCTGCAACCAAGGTGATCATACCGGTCGACCTGGCGGGATGGCCCTGCGATTACAAGGCACTAAACGCCCTGGTAAACGATCATGATATCAGGAGGCAGTTTTCGCCCGGCAGTCCGGAGCAGGAAATGCTCGGTCGCATATTGGTGCTGGCTGATGCTGCTCACTCTATCGGTGCCAGGTACAAGGGCATCAGGACAGGCGCGCTCACCGACATCAGCGTCTTTTCTTTCCACGCCGTGAAAAATCTGACAACGGCAGAAGGAGGGGCAGTATGCCTGAATCTTCCGGAACCCTTCAATAATGAAGAAGTATATAAATATCTGTGTATAAAATCGCTTCACGGACAAACCAAGGATGCCCTGGCAAAGACCAAGGCCGGTGCATGGCAATATGATGTGATCGAAGCCGGGTATAAATGCAATATGACTGACATACAGGCCGCTATGGGGATTGTGGAACTGGAGCGCTACGACGATGATATGTTGCAGAGGAGAAGGCAGATATTTGAGCGTTACTCGGAAGCATTTTCGGCTAAAGACTGGGCTATCGTGCCTGTATATGAGACGAATGAAAAGACCTCCTCCTATCATGTGTACCTGCTCAGGATAAAAAATATCGATGAAGATCAAAGGAATGAGATCATCAGCAGCATCTTTGAAAAGCAGGTATCTGTGAATGTGCATTTCATCCCGCTGCCCATGCTCAGCTATTACAAAAATGCCGGTTACGACATCGCTCATTTTCCGCTGAGCTATGAGAATTACAGCCGGGTGATCTCCCTGCCGGTATATTATGACCTGAACGATGAGATGGTGGATACTGTGATAGGGGCAGTATGCGATTCTGTAGAAGAAAGCCTCAAATGATCAAACGTATATTCGATATCGTTACTTCCCTGATTGCACTGGTGATACTGCTGCCGGTCTTCATCACTATTTCGATCTGGATACTGCTCGATTCCCGTGGAGGAATTATCTACCGCCAGCTCAGGGCAGGAAAAAACAATCGCGACTTTTTCATATTCAAATTCCGTACCATGAGGCCGGCTTCCGATGCCGCCGGACTGCTTACCATTGGTGGCCGCGACCCCAGGATCACTCATGCCGGCTATTACCTCCGAAAAAGCAAGCTCGACGAGCTTCCGCAGCTGTTTAACATCATTATGGGCAAGATGAGCATTGTCGGCCCGCGCCCGGAAGTCAGGAAATATGTTAAGCTCTACACTGAGGAGCATATGAAAGTGTTTGATGTGAGGCCGGGACTTACGGATTATGCATCACTGGAATATATTGATGAAAGTAATATCCTGGCCGCAAGCGATGATCCGGAGAAGACCTATATCGAAACCATCATGCCCGCCAAGCTGGAACTGAACCTGAAGTATATCAGGGAGAGGTCGATGGGTAGGGACATCAAAATCATCTTCACCACCATTATCCGTATTTTCAAATAAATTGTCATCCCGAGGAGTCCTGAGCGAAGCCGAAGGGCGACGAGGGAATTGTATCCATTTCGTAATACGTTTAGATGGGTATCCTTCCTCTCATTGTTCGTCAGGATGACAATATATTTTAAAGAGCTGAGGCCAGCTTTTTTAATTCTTCCGCCTTTTCAATATTCCCCGATGCTTCGTGCAAGCTGATCAACTCCCCAAATACCCTTTTCATGATAGTTAAATTACTGCAGGGGCTGAAATAATTGTCATTGTGCGGGAGCTTCATCTGTTTAATGTAAGCTTCAATCTCGTTATGAGTGAAAAGGGTGCCCCGGTTAAAGGGATTGATATAAAACAAGGCACCATTTCCATCCGGGATCTCCTCATCAGCGATGGTATTATCCATATACGCCAGCACAAAATGATTGGGCAGGTCTACCCCGTATACGGGTAATTTCAGGCTGCGTGCAATGATGATATAGAGTATGCCGATCGACAGGGGGCTGCCTTTTCGTGATTCCAGCAACAAATTCAGATAGAAGTTATCAGGGCTTTTCATATTGCTTTTGTTGCCTCTGAATTTATGCACATCAAACATAATATGGTTGACCACCTTGATCTTTTCCAGTGCCGTAAGATTGTCGTTCAGCTCCAGCCATACATCCTGTACCAGCTGCCCTACCTGGTGTATGATCTTTTCAGTGTCCAGGTCGGGGTACTGCGAACGTGCTGCCAGCGTAAAGCCTTTCATCAGGTCTTCACTACCCAGCTGCGCCCAGCTGCTGAGCTCGGCATAAAGGTCATCAAGCTGGATCATGTGAATAATATCTTCGATCCGCTCCTGCAAAATCGGGTCGAAAGAAGCTTCCCAGGCCGATTCCAGCACAGGTATAGCCTCTATTCCATGAGCATGGATCTTGTTCTTGATCTGCTCATAAACTTCCCCGTCGGGCTCATCAAGTAAGCTGATAAGTGCTTTAAGTTCACTATGTTTATCCTTTTCACCCATGGTCCTGTTCAGCAATTAGTACCCTGTACATTGATATTTATACCTATTATTGTATTCAAAATTAACACTAAATCAGCGCATTTTGAAAAAAAACAAAATACGTTATCAACGTACATTTGAACAAGTGTTTTTGTTCATTATGATCCTTTCCCTCCAGTTTTGTGGAACGACCAGCGAGCGCCATGAGATCATTCCGCCGCTTGCTGTTGCACCCCATGACATCTCCACCATCAAAGACATCCCGGAATCTCATAAAGCCTTCCTGGCCCGCTTCCTGCCGGAGATCCATACCGCTAACAACCAGATCCTGACCTTGAGAAACCAGGTTCTCGATCTGCAGGATACGTTAGTGAAGTTCGAAAAGCTGAGTGATACGCAACAAATCATGCTGAAAAGGCTACTCGCCAGGTATCGCCTGGACCCAATTTCTGCCAAGGCGGAATACACCAAAGAAGATATATCATTATCCATTGCTGCCTTACTTAAGCGTCTCGACATCATTCCCGTGAAACTTGTGATGGCACAGGCAATCATAGAATCAGGCTGGGGCAATTCGGGCTTCGCCAAAAATGGAAACAACTATTTCGGAGTACATTGCTATACCGATGGCTGTGGTGTGAAACCGGCCGGTAATGACAGTGCCGACTTTTATGTTAAAACATACAGGAGCGAGATGGCAGGTATTGAGGATTACCTCTGGATATTAAATACCGGACATGCCTATCGTGGTTTACGTGATACCAGGCTGAAGCTCAAGAATGAGAATAAAGCCATTGATCCGATTGCACTGGCACAAGGGCTTTCAGCTTATTCGACCAAAGGGGAGGAATATGTGAAGATGGTCAGCAACATCATAAAAAACTATATTCCTGAAAACACCGATGACCTTCTTACAGGCAGCAAACCCTAAAGTTCTGCCCCGCTCAGTCGGTTGAGCACTATTTTGATCAATTTGACAATACTTTCTTTGGGTTTCCGGGTGTAGGTTTCATTTACCCTGTTTGCCAGGATGGTGCATACGGTAAGGGTGTTATGACCGAGCAGTTTCCCCAGCGAGTATAATGCCGACGTCTCCATCTCGAAATTAATGATGCGCTCATCCTTATAACGAAAGGCAGAGATGCGATCATTCAGATTGGGGTATGCTGCCGGCAGCCGGATCTCCCTGCCTTGTGGGCCATAAAAGCCCGGAGCCGTGATGGTGATCCCCTTAATAAAGCCTTCTCCCATGAGTTTTTCCAGCACGTCGGAGCCTTTGACGATATACGGTTCTGCCAGCTCCTGAGGCCAGTCAGTTTGTCGAATAAAAGCTTCAGCCATCAGCTTATCACTGATCTCCTTATTCTTGTAAAAATGAAGGAGCCCGTCGATCCCCAGGCCATACTTTGCCATGGCAAAAGCATCGACAGGGATATCAGCCTGAACAGCACCTGAGGTTCCCAGGCGGATAATATCGAGAGAGGTATGCTTCTCCTTAACGGTACGTGTGATGAGATCGACATTTACCAGTGCATCGAGTTCATTCATCACGATATCTATGTTATCGGGCCCCATACCCGTCGACATAACTGTTATCCTGGTTTTGTTCAGGGATCCTGTGTGGGTCACTATCTCGCGGTTCTCGAATTCGCATTCGATCTTATCGAAAAATGCAGAGATCATGGGTACCCGTTTCGGGTCACCCACCAGGATTATCTTCCTGGCAAGATGCTCAGGCCGAAGGTTAATATGGTACAGGCTACCATCGGGGTTGAGTATCAATTCGGATTCTTTAAGCCGCTTCATCGTACAAATTTAATAACTTTGCGCCGTTAATAAAAGCGATATGAAGAACATCTACAATACCATACTGGTTCCAACCGACTTTCAGGAGCGCTCTCTGGCAGCACTGGAAGAATCATTTAACCTGGCTAAAATGACCGGTCTTGAGATTACCCTCTTCCATGCGATCAGGGATAATCAGAATCTTTTTTCAGCTTTTGGAGGTGAACGATCCAAGACAATGAAAAAAGAGTTCGAAGACCAGATCAGGGATAAGATGCAGCAGATCGCATCGGATGCTTCCAAAAAATCTGGCACCCATGTAAATGCAGTGGTCTCCCACGGTAAACCTCATGACAAGATCCTCAAGGGAGCACATCTTCTTCACTCCAAGTTCATTGTCCAGGGCTTTAATAGTGAGAATATAGGCAGTGACAGCAATCAGATCGGCACCAATGCTTTACGGGTTGTAAAAAAGGCTGAATGCCCTGTGATCACTATAAAAAACAACCATTCACAGGATGGTTGCAGAAGCATATTGCTGCCTCTCGACCTTACACAGGAGACCAGACAGAAGGTAGGCCATGCTATTGAAGCGGCAAAGATGTTCGGCTCCACTATCAAAGTGGTTTCTGTTTACTGGTCGACAGGAAGCAAGGAAGTATTGAAAAAGCTAAAGCAGCAGATGGACCAGGTCACTGTATTCATAAAGAAATCCGGAGTAAGTTGCAGTGGGGAAATCATTGAAAAACATGGCAGTTCCAAGACCCTGTCCCCACTGATTCTGGATTATGCCGAGAAAGAAAAAGATGTTGACCTCATCATGATCATGACCCAGCGTGAAGCGGGGCTTTTCGACCTTTTCCTTGGTTCGTCGGCACAACACATTTTATCTCATTCGAAGATTCCCGTGATGACCATCATTCCCAAGGAACTGGGGTTTTCTTCAATGATAAATTAAGAGATGACAACGGAGATCATCAGCATAGGCGATGAGCTTCTGATCGGGCAGGTGGTAAACACCAATGCTTCCTGGATCGCCGAACAGCTGAATCTGGCCGGCATCGAGGTTATACGCATCACTACCATAGCCGATACCGGGGAGGAGATCCTCCGGGCACTGGATGAAGCTTCCAACAGGGCCGAGGTGATCCTGCTCACCGGAGGCCTGGGCCCCACCCGTGATGATATCACAAAAAAAACACTCTGTGATTATTTCGATAGCGGGCTTGTCTTCAATGAGGAGGCATTCGAGAATATTGTAAAACTCTTTGGTAATCGCGGTCTACCCATCACTAACATTAACAGACAGCAGGCCGAAGTCCCCGAAAATTGCACCCCCATCGTAAATGATAAGGGAACGGCACCCGGCATGTGGTTCGAGAAAGAGGGCAATATCTATGTATCCATGCCAGGCGTTCCCTATGAGATGAAATCCATGATGAGCAGAGAGATTTTGCCAAAGCTGGCAGGCCGACTCAGCGGATTGTTCATCCTTCATAAAAAAGTGAATACCCAGGGCGTCGGAGAATCCTGGCTTGCAGAGATGATCAGCGAGTGGGAAGACGGGCTCCCGGAACATATGAAGCTGGCATACCTGCCCCAGCCGGGGATGGTCAGGCTAAGGCTGAGCGGATCAGCACAGAATGCCGGGAAACTCAATCTTGAAATGGATCAGCAGATAGAAAAGCTGGCGGGCCTCATCCCCGAGCTGATCTTCGGCTACGGCGAGGTTAACCTGGAAGAGGTGCTTGGAAACTTATTGAAAGAAAGAGGGCAAAGCCTGTCTACCGCCGAAAGCTGTACAGGTGGTTATATCGCCCATCTTATTACCAGCATTCCGGGAAGCTCTGCATATTTTAATGGCAGCGTAGTAGCTTATTCAAACCAGGTCAAAACAACTATCCTCGGTGTAAAGGAAGAGACCCTGATCGCGTATGGAGCGGTGAGTGAGCAATGTGTGACTGAGATGGCCAGAGGGATAAAAGATAAGTTCAACACAGACTACTCAATTGCGATATCAGGCATTGCAGGACCCGATGGAGGCACGGATGAAAAACCTGTTGGCACCGTCTGGATCGCCATCGCAGGGCCCACTTCAGTATTCACTAAAAAATACATTTTCGGCAATGACAGGCAACGCATCATAAGAGTTGCCGCACTCACTGCCATGAACCAGCTCCGGCTAATGATATTAAAAGGACATTAATTTCCGGCCTTCACCACCTTCCCCTGTATCGTTTCCTTACCCTTGCCATCCATTACATGGAATTGATATATGTAAAAGCCATCAGGCAGCTCTGCAGCATTCCATTGTAAGCGGAAAGTGCCTGCATTCATATGCTCTTTATGCATCGCTTTCAGCTGTCGTCCATCCATACCATAAATCTCAAGACTCACTTCAGATGCTGTTTCCAGGGAATATTCGAAATATACCTTCGAAACAAATGGGTTCGGATAAGCATTCATGACAGTCATTGCTGTTTTATTCCCTTCAGGTATATCTGTGATAAGATACTTGATAAGCTCTATTCCATCACCAATTCCCAGGTCACGTGTGTATTGCTTGTCGATATCATTATTCCAGTGCTCATGCACTCCCATGCTGGGAATGATCACACCATCATCCTCAGGATCATAAATAATTCCTGTAGCCCAATTCGCTGAATCTGCAGCCTGATGCAGGTAGTCATCGGCACCGAGCATGTCAGCATACTCATCGAACTGTGCCCGAACGAAATCCATTCCCACAGATTCAATGGCCACATGATCCTGCGATACAAAGATAGAGTTAGGCCAGTCGTCGTTGAAAGGATTTATTTGCCACTTAACCGGTTCCGAAACCGGCAATTCACCTCCCCAGATACCATCGACAAGGAAAAGCACTGTTTTTTCGCCCAGGTGCTCATGTTCCATCATATCTACAAGGTTCCTGAACTTTCCATAGCCCAGGTTTTCGAATCCATTGGAGGTCGGGCTGGGTAGCGCATAATGCAGATGCATGGCCCAGTCCCTCCCGATAGAGCCGTAATGGTTCTTGGCGCAGAAGGTTCCGCCGGCCAGGTCATGTTGCTTCAAGCAGCCCATATTGATCATGTAATCGGCTTCCTCATAAGCCGTAGGCAATGAATCAGTAATGGTTCCGTCGCCATAATGTATAATGGCTGTTTCAGAATTGACTACCAGTGTACGACCAAGGTATCCGTGTTTATCGAGGTATTTAACATTCGGGTACAATGGCTGGCACCTGTCCCAGTATTGGTTATAGAAGTTCCTGATGGGGTCACCTATGCTGATATCCTCCTGTGCCACCCCAAAAATATCGATAAGCTGTTCGAGCATGGCTACGATCAGTTGCGGGGTACCATCCATCATTTCCAGGTTCAGAATTTTTTCATAGGTTGCCATGTCGACATTGCCCCACCCTCCTGTGGTCAGGTTCACTTTGATGGCGATCTTTTGTCCGGGCTGGTATCCTACATTGCCATTTCCATGGGTCTCATTATAATGCCTGAAGAGCGCATCCCATGCCAGGCTATCCGTGTCTTCTTCGCTTAAACTCCGAATCGACTGTGACAGCATATTTTTTATAACCTCGGCATCCACATTGTCATCCTGGAACCAGTAATCGCCGGGCTCATTGGTGCAACTTTCATCTGTAGCATTGTCATCCCATACCCATACCACCCTGCCGGGATGTATCCCGCGGGCGATGCCTACAGGTGTATTGGGTGAGTCGCCGGCACTTATTCCGCTCACTCCTGCCCTGCTAACGGCATTATCTCCACCCAGCAGCAGAAAGAAGCCGATAAGTAAGCCGGCTACTGCAAAAGTTGCCCCCAAATAATTCCTTCCCGAAGATTTGAGTTTCCTGATTGCCATCACTGAAATGCTCATTCCGGCCAGGTAGGTAATGAAGCTGGCTGCAAATGGTGCAGCTGCCTGCATGCAGGGGTAGGTAGCCCTGCTTGGCTTGGGCACCACCCTGACAATAAACCAGATAGTGGAAACAATTCCTAAAAGTATGAATACGAGCTTGTTAGATGGGCGATGACTGGCCAGCCACCTTTTCTCTCTGTGAAGATCAGTTTTTATTCTCATGATCAGCAAGAAATTGTTTAATATATAAAAGTAGACAATATTTAAGGGGAATAGGTTGGCTCAACAGCTTTTTTTTTCATTTCGTTTGAATTATTGAAAAAATATTCCGTTCTTTGCACTCCGTTTTTCGAGCGATAATTTTGAAAAAATAAGAAGATGTCAAGAATTTGTGAAATAACAGGAAAGAAAGTGATCTCAGGGAACAACGTATCCCATTCACACATAAAAACCAGAAGAAAATTCTATCCAAACCTCCAAACCAAGCGTTTTTACATTCCGGAGGAAGACAGATGGGTGACCATTAAGGTATCTACTGCTGGCATTCGTACCATCAACAAAAAAGGTATTTCCGCAGCCCTCAAAGAAGCCAAAGAAAAAGGTCATTATACAGGCTAAAAAGCCCACAAAAGATATTCCGATGCTGTCATGTTTTCATGGCAGCATTTTTTTTTGCTAAAATATTAATTACATGCCTGCGTTAATTTTTTCAATGATGCCGAATTAGGTTATTTTTGCAACAGATGAAGGTTCTCACCACTTTATTTATACTATTGATTTCATTCTCATTTACCTGTAGTTTGAAAGCACAGGTATTTGAAGAACCCCAAAGCGATGAGTTGATCCAGTTCTCGGGGGTGATCCTGACCACGGACAGCCTTCAGGCCATTTCTTTGGCGCACATCATAGTAATCAACTCCATGCGGGGAACGGTAAGTGATTTTAGCGGATACTTTTCTTTTGTTGCCAAGAAAAAAGATACGGTACAATTTTCAGCCATTGGCTTTAAAACTGTCCACTTCATCATCCCTGATTCCGTCACCAACAACCGCTATTCACTTATACAGGTCATGTCGACCGACACCATATGGCTGACTGAAACCATTATTTATCCCTGGCCTACCAAAGCCGAATTCAAGGAGGCATTTCTCACCCTCGAGATCCCTGATGACGACCTGGAGGTGGCCCGCAAAAACCTCAGTTCCGAACAACTGTGGATCAAGGCGCAGAACCTGCCTGCCAGTGGTAGTGTCAACTTCAAGTACCTGATGCATCAACAGGTCGAAAAGCTGTATTACAACGGACAAACACAACCCATAAGCATCCTCAACCCTTTTGCCTGGGCCAAGTTCATTAAATCCTGGCGGGATGGCGATTTTAAGCGCAAACCCGTGGATTTCCATCCCCCTGAAGAAGAACTTCCATGAAGCTAGCCTACAAAATATCACTGTTTGTTTTGCTATCGATGATGGCGTTTACTGTGTTTGCACAGGAGAAGGCGATCATTTTCGGTACAGTGAAGGATGAAGGGGGCAATGCCATTGAATATGCCAACCTTGCTGTTTCAGGCTATTCCGGCGGTGTGGCCACTGATAGCCGGGGCAGGTTTGAACTGTCTGTTCCCGCTGCCACAGAACTCACCCTCCTGGTTTCATACATTGGCTATGAGAGACAGATGTTCCTGGTAATCCTGGATGAAGGACAGCGGAAGGAACTCCAGGTGGTCATGATAATATCTGCTGAACAGCTTCCCGATATCGAGATCGTGGATAAGCAGATCAGGCATACCAACCTGCAGCGCCTCGACCCCAAGATCGCATCCGAAATACCTACCCTGGGTGGTGGCGTGGAAGCTATCCTGAAAACC
The DNA here is from genome assembly GCA_029942245.1 of Bacteroidales bacterium. Taxonomy (GTDB): domain Bacteria; phylum Bacteroidota; class Bacteroidia; order Bacteroidales; family B18-G4; genus B18-G4. The sequence goes on from JAOZTN010000024.1 coordinate 11,916, forward strand.
CTGCCGGGGGTATCATCCAATAATGAGCTGAGTTCCCAATATTCTGTCAGGGGCGGTAACTTCGATGAAAACCTGGTATATGTGAACGGTATAGAGATCTATCGTCCTTTTCTGATCAGATCAGGACAACAGGAAGGTTTAAGTTTTGTGAACCCGGTACTCGTTAGCTCCATCATGTTTTCGGCCGGTGGCTTCGAATCGAAATACGGTGATAAGATGTCATCCGTCCTCGACATACAATATAAAAAGCCCACTACTTTCGGCGGTTCATTCCAGGCCAGTTTGCTGGGTGCTGAAGCTCATGTAGAGGGAAGATCCAAAAATCATAAGTTCACCTACCTGACAGGATTCAGGTATAAGTCGAATTCATATATCCTGAAATCACTGGAAACCGAAGGCGATTACAAACCCAAGTTCGCAGATGTGCAGGCATTATTCGCATACCGTATCTCACCCAAGGTAGAGCTTTCTTTTCTTGGGAATTATGCCCGCAATTCATACAACGTAAAACCTTCGAGCCGGCAAACGGAGTTTGGAACCATACAGGAAGCCTACAGGCTCAGCATATATTTTGAGGGACAGGAACTTGATCGCTTCGAGAATTACATGGGAGCCCTGAGCCTGGATTATTTTCCAGAGGACAATTTACGCCTTCAGTTTATCACCTCCGGCTTTCAGACACATGAAAGTGAGACATTTGATATCCTTGGTGAATATTATATCGGCCGCCTGGAGAATCAGCTCGATGATGAGCAGTTTGGTGAGGTGGTCGAAGCACAGGGTGTTGGTGCCTTCCTCGATCACGCCAGGAACTACCTCAAAGCAAGTGTATTTAACGTTGAGCATAAAGGATATTTGGACATGAGCAAGCACTACCTGCAATGGGGTGTTCGCTATCAGCATGAGATCATAAACGATAAGTTAAACGAGTGGGAGCTCGTCGACTCGGCTGGTTATACCATACCTGAACCACCCTTTACAGTGGGTGATCCGGCTCCGATATATAATCCGCAACTGGAACTATTTTCTGCATACAGGACCGATACATCCTTTAGTTCAAACCGCCTTTCCGCATTCATACAAAACAGCTGGAACTTCCATATCGGAACGGCCAATGCATACCTGATAGCAGGGGTCCGTGCCAGCTACTGGGATATCAACAAGCAATTTATATTCAGTCCAAGGGCTACCCTTTCAGTCAAGCCCATGTGGAAGAAAGATATCTTATTCAGATTCTCCGCCGGGTATTACCAGCAGCCCCCATTCTACAGGGAACTGAGGGACCTGCATGGCAGGATCAACCCGGATGTCAGGGCACAAAAGTCGATACACTTCGTGGCATCCATGGACTGGGATTTCAAGGCATGGAACAGGCCTTTCAAGTTCGTGACCGAAGCATATTACAAAATTCTTGAAGACCTGGTTCCTTATACAGTCGACAATGTCAGGATCAGGTATTATGGTGACAATCTTTCGAAAGGCTTTGCCTACGGGATCGATTTCAAGGTGAACGGTGAGTTTATCAAGGGAATAGAGTCATGGGCAAGTGTATCTCTGCTAAAAACGATGGAAGATATCAAGGACGACAATTACTGGGAATATTATAATGAAGCCGGCCAGGAGATCATTCCCGGATACACCCCGGACCAGGTCGCTACCGATAGCACGCAGATTTTTCCGGGATATATTCCACGACCTACCGATCAACGTTTTCACTTTGCTATATTCTTCCAGGATTATATACCGAGAAACCCGACCTGGAAGATGCATATCAAGCTCCTTTTCGGCACCGGCTTGCCCTTCGGAGCACCCAACTCGCCCAAGTATGAGCATATATACCGAACCCCATCATACCGTAGGGTAGACATTGGTTTTTCCAAACAACTCATTGGCGGATACAGCAGTTTTGGTCCTAAAAATCCACTCAAGTATATTAAATCTGCATGGATCAGTCTGGAGATCTTTAACCTCTTCCAGATCGCCAATACCATCTCATATATCTGGGTAAAAGATAAAAATGGACGTGAATATGCCGTTCCCAATTATCTGACACCACGTTTGATCAACCTAAGATTGGCAGTGAATTTCTAAAGGAAAGAGACCTGGCAGGTCCGGGACCTGCCAGGTCTCTTTCCTTTGAACCTTTTCAGTATTATATTGTTATTTGTATTAGTTCTAAATAATTAATCAAATAATTACTGAAATGAGCAATTTTAAATTCAACGACTTACCATACGATTTCAATGCCCTGGAGCCATATATCGATGCCAGGACAATGGAGATCCACTATACAAAACACCACAGAGCATATTTTGACAAGTTCACGGCTGCCATTGACGGAACCCCACTCGCAGATATGAACATTATTGATATTTTCAAGGATATCGAAAATCAACCTGTAGCAGTCAGGAACAATGGTGGCGGATATTTCAACCACGACCTTTTCTGGAATGTGATGAGCGGCACAGGTGGAGGGAATCCTTCTGGTGCACTGGCAGATGCCATCAATGCAGCTTTTGGCTCCTACGAGAAGTTCAAGGAAACGTTCAATAATGCAGCAGCCACACGTTTCGGCAGCGGCTGGGCCTGGTTATGTGCCGATGAATCAGGAAAAGTAGAAGTATGCTCAACAGCCAATCAGGACAACCCAATCATGAAGGGGATCGGATGTGGAAACACACCTATTCTCGGACTGGATGTATGGGAACATGCTTATTACCTGAAGTATCAGAACAGGAGGCCGGAATACATTGATGCATTCTGGAATGTAGTGAACTGGGATGCCGTAACAAAGAACTACGAAAAGGCATTTTAAGATCGTCTATAATTTTTCATAGGCGTTGTTATTACAGCCCCGAAAAAAAGAGACCTGGCAGGTCGGGGACCTGCCAGGTCTCTTTATGTAATAAAAACTTAGAATGACAATATTGATTTCTTGATCAGCTCAATTGCTTCGAACAATTGCTCTTCGTTGATAACAAGAGGTGGGGCAAAGCGGATGATATGATCGTGTGTTGGTTTGGCCAGTAAACCATTTTCTTTCATCTTCACGCACACATCCCAGGCTGTCTTACCACCTTTGGGTTCGATAATAATAGCATTCAGCAAACCTTTACCTCGTACGAGGGTGATCATATCGGAATCGATCTTCTTCATTTCTTCCCTGAAGATCTCACCCAGACGCTCAGCATTTTCTGCCAGCTTTTCATCTTTCACCACTTCCAGTGCAGCAATCGCCACTTTGGCAGCAATTGGATTACCACCGAAGGTAGAGCCATGTTGTCCGGGCTTAATACACATCATGATGTCGTCATCAGCCAGCACGGCAGAAACAGGATAAACGCCACCGGAAAGTGCTTTCCCCAGGATCAGGATATCAGGTCTGACATTTTCATGGTCGCATGCCAGGAGCTTACCTGTGCGGGCAATACCTGTTTGCACCTCATCGGCAATAAACAGAACATTATGTTTCTTACAGAGCTCGTACGAGCGGGTCAGGTAGCCATTATCCGGCACATAAACACCAGCTTCACCCTGAATGGGTTCTACGAGGAAAGCAGCCACGTTCGAATCCTGCAAAGCATTTTCAAGAGCATCGAGGTCATTATAGGGTACTGTAACGAATCCGGGGGTATAAGGACCGAATCCACCACGTGCATCAGGGTCGGTCGACATGGAGATCACAGTGATCGTCCTGCCATGGAAGTTCCCTTCACAGACGATGATCTTGGCTTCATTTTCCGGGATACCCTTTTTGTCGTAGCCCCATTTCCTGGCAAGCTTCAGGGCAGTCTCATCACCTTCCGCACCCGAGTTCATCGGGAGCACCTTATCATATCCGAAATACTCCGTGATATATTTTTCATACAGGCCAAGTGCATCACTGTAAAAAGCCCTTGAAGTAAGGGTGAGTGTTTTTGCCTGTTCTGTCATGGCACCAACGATCCTGGGATGGCAATGCCCCTGGTTTACGGCTGAATATGCCGACAAAAAGTCAAAATATTGTTTTCCTTCTACATCCCAAACATAAACCCCTTCACCACGGGATAAAACCACCGGCAGCGGGTGGTAATTATGAGCACCATATTTGTCTTCCAGTTCAATGGCTTTTGCAGAACTCATCTGAGGTGTATCTACCTGATTCATCTTCAATAATATTAAGGTTAGTATTTTTGCAAATGTATAGATATTTGCTGCATGTACAATGAAGAATTGGAATAAATCAGAGAAATTACATCAGGTGCCGGAAGGGGAGATAGATCCACTCAAAAAATCGTTGAATGAAGGGCCGTTTCAGCCATTCATCATAATCGAAGGGTGAGCTGTTTGCCAGGCAGTTTGAGATATGGGTTTTGAGCTGACCAACAATTTCCTTGTCGCTCCCGGCGAGTATGATCTCATGCTGATATCTGAAGCTCCTGTAGTCGAAATTTGCAGAACCGAGAGAAAAAGTCTTTCCATCTATCAGGAGGAGTTTTGAATGAAGGTTATGGGGCAGAAACATACGGAAATTCACACCGCTTTTATGCAGCATCCCCAGGTATCTCCCACGCACCATATCGACCATATGCACATCGGAGTTCTTGGGAATGATCACCGTCACATCCACACCCCTTTTCACGGCATCAGTCATAGTCTTTCTAAGGAGAAAGCCGGGTAAAAAATACGGGGTTTCAATCACAACCCTTTGCCTGGCATTTTTGATCATATTCTCATAATGCTTCTTGATATTCTGGCGGGTGATGGAGGGTACATCCCTGATAATCTCATAGTCGCCACTTCGGATCAATCGTGTGAGTCCGGGTTTATTGAAAATATAGCGGTTATAGTTATTGAAATCATCAAAAAATATCTTCATAAATTTTGCGTGCAGGTCGCTATCCTCCATCCTGAGAACAGATTCACACCAGTTCAGGGAATGTCCGGCAATGTTGGAAGACCCAATATAGGAAATATGGTCATCGATGAGCAATAGCTTTCTGTGATTTCTCCTGTGATTCTTGGTAAAGAAATCCCAGAAGAACCTGATCTTCATAAAAAAGCGCACCTCCCCCCCATGGCTTTCAAGGTCCTTGAAGAAAGAATGAGAAACCTGCCCCCCCCAGGAGTCGATCAGGATCTTAATTTCCACGCCTTCTTTTGCCTTCCTGGTTAAAACGTCACGGAAGCGTTCACCTATATTCCCCCCGCCATATTTATAGGTTTCAATACAGATACTTTTCTTAGCGGCGGAAATATCTTCCAGCATGGCATTATAATACTGCCAGGGGTCATCATAAAAAAGTGACCGTTTTACCTGTATATTGTCTGTCTCCGCCATTCGCGGGGTCATTTAAAGGCTCTTGAACAGTTTCATCAGGTCTTCTTTCTTCCTGAATGAAACGGGAACCGAAGAATCATCATCCATGATCAGGAATCCCCCATGCTGTTTTTCATAGCGTTTGACATGGGCGAGGTTGATCAGATGTGACTGATGGACCCGGTAAAATTTATAATCGGTCAGAAGTTCATTAAACTCCTTGAGTGTTCTCGATACGGTAATCTTCTCATTCTCGGTTGTGTAAAAATGAGTATAATTCTTTTCTGACTCACAGCGCACAATGTCTTTCAGGTTGACAATATGTACGCTATCCGTTGTTTTCAGCACGATCTTTTTGGCATTGGTACTGATGGTATCAAGATTTTCGTACAGGGCATCCAGTTTTACCGACATACTATCCTTGTGAATCACCCCAAGGGCTTTTTGTACTGCGTTCATTAATTCATCGGGATCAAGCGGCTTCAGGATATAATCAATGGCACTGAACTTAATGGCCCTGATGGCAAATTCTTCAAAAGCTGTAATAAAGATCACAAGGAAATTGATATCCTTCAGTTTTCGTAAGAGGTCGAAACCGGTCCCATCTGCCATCTTTATATCAAGCAATAGCAGGTCAGGCTTCATCTCTTCAAGCACCTTTACTCCCTCATTAACGCTGCCTGCGGTACCAATCACCTCAACTTCCGGGCAATAGGTTTTCAGCATGCTCAGAATGGTTTCCCGGGCTTTCACCTCATCATCAATAACGATCGTTTTAATTATTTCTTTCATCTCTTTTATCTTCCGGCAAAAAGGCTTGTTGTAAATATACGTATTTTCAGATATCTCCGCAAATATTCATTAAAAAGCTTGATTCCTGTGAGACCTAGCTGCTTTTATAGGGAATGCAAAGCTTAACCAGGGTGCCCCGGCTCTTGCCATCGTCATCATACAGATCGACAATATCCATGTTTATTTTATTCAGCATGATCTTGTTCAGGGAGTCGACCCTTTTTCGTACGATCTCGAGGCCCATTGATTTATGCAGTTTGCCTTTCCCTCGTTGCATTTTCTCCGATTCTTCCCTGCCAATTCCATTATCCTCGACCTCCACAATAAGGCACTCCTCTGCCATGATCATTTTCAATTTTAGCAGGCCATTCTTCTCTCTATGCTGCAAGCCATGCTCAATTGCATTCTCAAGGAATGGTTGTAGAAGCAGGGGCGGGATCAGGAGCGATTCGACGATCAGATCATCATCCAGTTCAATGATGAATTCGAAGTGCTCATCAAAACGCAATCGTTGCAATTCCATATAATATTGAAGTGCCTCAAGCTCCTTATCGAGTGATATGTATTCTTCACTTGAGCCATAAAGTGTATGCCTGATCAACTTGGCAAAACTTGTCAAATACCTTCCCGCTTCGCGGGGTTTATTCATATACATATAGCCTTGAATAGCCAGAAGAGCATTGAAAACAAAGTGAGGGTTCATCTGAAGCTGGAATAATTTCTGCTCCAGTTTGATAAGCTCAACTCTGGCATTTTCCTTAATTTTTTTCTGACGCTGGAAGAACATGGTGATCAATACTACAGGAACAGCGGTAATCAGAATAAGCATGAGTATAAACCAAACGGTTTGCGTAAAGTGCTTTGTGATCGTAAAATCGATTTGCACCGGCGCTTCATTCCATATCCCATGAATATTACCAACATTAAGGAAGAAAGAATATTCCCCGGGAGGAAGGTTAGGGAAGTTGGCCCATTCGTTCTTTGTTTGAATTATTTCGTCATTATAGTTAGATAGCATATATCGGTAGCGGAGCCCTTCTTCCGTACGGTAACTGACACCGCTGAAGCTTATCCTGATATCATTCTGGTCGCTTGAGAGTGTGTAGCTTTCTAAAAGACATGTGTCCCTTCCACCGATCTGGATACCCGTTACCCGGATAAGAGGAGGTGCAAGATGAGGTTTAAGGGCATCCGGGTCAAAAGAAACCAGGCCTCTTCCGGTAGCCAGCCAGATATATCCATCATGCATACTGATGCTGTTGATCTCACTGGAGGGCAAGCCATCGCCTTGTCCATAACTTTCAATATTATAATTGTCGTAATCAGGTACAAAGCTGATCTTGTTAAGGCCACTTTTCGTTCCCACCCACAGGATCGTATCATTTTGAATAAAAATAGACTTTATCGAGTTTCCAATCAAGCCGTTGTTGGTTTGAAGATGGTATGCCACCGTATCTTTGCGTAAAAACAATAAACCATGTGCTGAAGTTCCAATCACCAGCATTTCACCCAATTTGTCGATGCAACTGATCCTTTCTTTCAGGTAGGGCGACATATCACCCCGGTAGTGAAAATTATCGTCTACAAGGGTGTATAATCCATAAAGTGTCCCAAGCCACAAATCATTGTTTTTGTCATGATATGCTGAATACAATCTCCGGGTAGAATCAGGCTCTGCGGTATATACCAACTTTGTACCATGGAATATCCCCAGCCTTTTACTCGCCACTATCATGGTGTCGCCCAATCCTTTTTCAATGAAGGTAGAGCTAAGTACTGTATCAGGTGGTCTGGGGAATCCGGCCGGATCGTAGCGAATAGATTGTGTCGATGACAGCCAGAGGTACCCCTCAGAATCGATACAAATATGTTTGATCCAATCATAGGGTTCCTGAATATCGATCTTCCGAATATCACTGATGACCCCCTTTGCTAAACGTCCTCCGTAAATGTGTTTATCCCTGCTGGAAAACCACAGGCGGTCACCCGAAACTTCCAGTGCCATAACATTGAGGTTCCTGTCATCCCATGGGAGGGTATAGAGGTTAAACTCAAAGCTTGGCAGGAAAAAAACACCATACCCTTCCGTTCCCAGCCAGTAATCACCTTCCCTGTCCTGGGTGACGCTTGTAATGGTATAGCCATCAAAGAAATGAGTTCCTTCCTTATTAAAAGAAAGATCTTCAAACATGTACAGACCCTGATCATACTTTACACTCACCCATAATTTATGCTGGTCATCAATGAAAAGCGACAATACTTCATCCTCAAACTCCTTCATACACCGCATGTACTTATCTTTAATATAATACACACAGCTTCTGTAACTTACCAGGAACTCATCTTTTCCCAGATCGATATAATTTCTTTGGAACTCACGAGGTGTAAATCTCACTTTAAGGTAATAAGTGCTATCGAAAAAAGACAATCGCCCATTCCGTTCGCAACGTACAGGTATCTCTCTAAGGATTGTCAGAAAGTATTCTTCTCCTTTATCTTCAACAGAAAGATAACAGGAATCAACACGAGTAGGGATCAGTTCATCTCTGGTACTCAAGCGACCCTCGCTGGAAATATATCCATAGCTTCCATGCCTGGGCGATAATAATATACCTGAACAAGAATCTATATAAATTTTATTAAAATAATTATCATGAAAATACTTGACAAGTGTATCATTGTATTCGTAGGTGATCAATTCTCCCTTTTCATAATAACTCAACATTCCATTATATGCCAGGAACCATAACCGGCCCTCATGATCTTCATAAATCTTGAGGACTGAATTTGTTGGCAATCCGTTGGACACATTATAATTAGTGAAGCTATTTCCGTCGAACCTGCTTACGCCATTGTCCGTGGCAAACCACATGAGTCCATCGGATGCCAGATGCACATCATAAACATCATTGCTGGGCAGGCCTTCCTCTTCCGAGAATTTGTTATAAATAAACTCCTGAGAATACAAGGAATGCTGCATAAAAAAGCATGATGCGAGAACCAGCAAAGTGGCAATGATGAAGGCTTTTTGATCAGGCATATAAGGTGTATTAACCGCAATTTAATCAAAAAATCGGAAACACTGATCAGCATAGGTCTGCTGTCGTTTTGGAGATAGCATTTTCCTGACTATCTTTGTTGTAAATACCAGGGTAATGATACGATCGATGACCGGGTTTGGCAGAAGCACCCTTGAGCTCCCTGCAAAAAGTATTACTGTTGAAGTAAAATCTCTGAACAGCAAACAGTTTGACGCTAACCTGCGTCTCCCCCCCCTTTACAGGGAAAAAGAGGGAGAACTGCGTTTGCTTCTAAATTCAGAACTTGAACGGGGTAAGGTTGAGTTGAACATCAACATCGACCGAAATGGTGAGTCGGGCAGCTACCAGTTTAATCGCGCCCTAGCCAAGCAGTATTTTACAGAAATGAAGCTGCTGGCTGAAGAGCTAGGCCAGGACCTCACTAGTGAGGTCATATACACCCTCGCCCGTATGCCTGATGTTTTAAAAGCTGAGCAGGAGGCCTTATCCGTAGAGGAATGGAAAACGGTCAGGCAGGCCGTTGTCGATGCCATCAGGGGGCTGAACGATTTCCGGCGGAAAGAAGGGGCTGCCCTGGAGAAGGACCTACTGGAAAGAACTATTCTGATCGAAAAGTTACTGGAAGATGTTCAACCTCTGGAGGGAAAGCGCATTGAAATACTCCGCGAACGACTGAAAAAGCAACTGGATGAATCAGCTGCGAAAGGATCTGTTGATATGAACCGCTTTGAGCAGGAAATCGTGTATTATATAGAAAAATTCGACATCACAGAAGAGAAGGTCAGATTGAAAAAACATTGCCAGTATTTTGCTGAAATACTTGCTGAACAAGGTTCCAATGGTAAAAAACTTGGCTTCATCTCCCAGGAAATGGGAAGGGAGATCAACACCCTTGGATCCAAAGCCAATGATGCCGACATTCAGAAGATCGTAGTGCTGATGAAGGATGAGCTGGAAAAAATAAAAGAGCAATTATTCAATATTCTCTGATGGACGGAAAACTGATCATTTTTTCTGCCCCTTCAGGTGCCGGTAAGACTACTATCGTCCGTGCCATGCTGGAGCGTCTGAAAGAGCTGGAGTTTTCCATCTCAGCCTGCAGCAGAGAGGTGCGGAAAGGTGAAGTTGACAGGAAGGATTACTATTTCCTGGGCCTGGATGGCTTCAGAAAGAGGATAGCAGAAAATGCTTTCCTTGAATGGGAAGAGGTTTATAAAGACCATTATTATGGCACACTCCTTTCAGAGGTAGAGCGGATCTGGGATGAAGGAAAGCATGTTATCTTCGATGTGGATGTGTATGGTGGCGTGAATATTAAGAAACAGTTTCCTGAGAAAGCACTGGCCATATTCGTGATGCCTCCTTCGGTAGAGATCCTGGAAGATCGCCTGAGGCAGCGCTCCACCGACGAAGATGAGAACATAAAAAAACGCATGGATAAAGCCCGCCACGAGATCAGCAAGGCCGGTGAATTTGACAAGATCATTGTTAACGACGACCTGGACACCGCCATTTCCGAAGCGCTGGCTGCCATAAAAGAATTCATTCAATAAGATGGCTGAAAAGAAAAAAACCGGACTCTTTTTCGGATCCTTCAACCCGATCCATATCGGACATATGATACTGGCAGAGTTTATGGTCGAAAATACCGATCTGGATGAGATATGGTTTGTAGTTTCTCCTCAAAACCCCCTCAAAGAAAAGAAGGGACTGCTGGCCGACTATCACCGCCTTGCCATGGTGAATATAGCCATTGAGGAGGATGCCAGAATGCGTTCCTGCAACATTGAATTCAAAATGCCCCAGCCCTCATATACCATAGATACGCTGGCCTACCTTGGTGAAAAATATCCTGAGCAGCATTTTGTCCTGATCGGTGGTACAGACATCCTTCCCCATTTCCATAAATGGAAGAACTACCAGGTGCTTCTGGAGAATTATTCTATATATATTTACAATCGCCCACATTATGATCCGGGTGTTTATCACGATCATCCGAATATTCGTTTTTTCGATGCCCCCCTCCTTGAAATCTCGGCCAGTTTCATCAGGGATTCTGTAAAAAAGGAAAAAGATATCCGGTATATGCTTCCAACACGGGTATATGAATATATGAAAGAGATGCACTTCTACGAGAAGTAAATCTATCCTAAAACATTAATTATCACCATTTATGCTGCTGTTATTCAGTGGCAATCTTTTTGCCCAGGTATCTAGAAATTATAAGTAATTGAATCCCCGTCGGACTCCTTGCTTTTAATATTTGTGGTGCCAATACTATTGATAATAAGGTCATGAATGCCGCCCTCAATATCTTGCTTGTCAAAAACCATTTTGATGGATTCATCCCCGGCCAGCAGGTACAAAGCGGCCTTTAATCTTTTAGCAATATAGCCCATATTTTCCTTTTCAAGCGACAGGCGGATATATTCCTTATCCGGGTCATCTTCGATTATTTTAAACCCAAGAATTTTATTATACTTCAACGCCCGCTCATTGTCCCTCAATATAGTTGCCGTAGGTGTCAATCCACCCATGGCCACACCAAATTCAGCAAAGATCATCGTGCAAATAGTTGGGATATGGGTTTTCCGATAGTATTTGTTCCAGATAAAAATCCCGGTTTCCATTGACTTCCCTTCCCAGTTGATGTCCTTACCATTGATCAGGCCGATCTTCTTACCCTTATATTCAATAACAAAATACAGGTTGGTGTTATTATTGACAGAATGGAACCATTGCTTTTGCATTTCTTCCGTGATATGCTCCCGATATACCATGTACTTTTTGATGCTGTTATGGTTCCGCCAATGTCGAACCAGTTCAATATCTTCTTCCTGAAGCCTGGTGAAACAAATATTATTTTTCTGTATGTACATATCAACGGGATTTCTATTCTCTGAAAAGCAAAAGTACGGATTTCCCCTCTTTAGTCTTATTTTAAACAGGTCCGTTCAAAAATAATATCTTTGTATGACAGAGGAATACTCAAAACTATGGGTAAAAAAAAGCTCATCCTGATCAATCCATTTAACCAGCATACCAAGCATGGTTTACATGATACTCACGCCATGTCGCCACCCCTCGCCCTGGCTATCATTGCCGCGCTCACACCTCTTGATTGGGATATTGAGATCATAGATGAGAATTTTGAAGAATTTACGTATAAAGAAGCCGACCTTGTAGGGATCACCGCTGTAACTGCCAACATCAACCGTGCCTATGAGATAGCCGGCATATACAAGCAGCATGGAGTTACAACTGTGATAGGCGGGATTCATGCTTCCATGCTACCGGATGAGGCAAAAAAATATGCTGATTCAGTCGTCACAGGAGAAGCAGAAAGTGCCTGGGAAACGCTTATTGAAGATTTCAATACGGGAAGTTTAAAAACATTATACCACGGCGAACTTTTACCCATGGTTGATACCCCTTTGCCCCGTCGTGACCTCTTCAATCCGGCTTATGCATATGCCAATATCCAGACCACCCGCGGATGCCCGATGACGTGCGATTTTTGTTCAGTGCATACATTTAATGGCAGTCGTTATCGTCAGCGTCCGGTGGAGGATGTCCTGGATGAGCTTGAAACGATTCCCCAGGAACTTGTTTATTTCGTCGATGATAATATTATTGGCTACTCAAAGCAATCTGCTGAGCGAGCCATCAGCCTGTTTAAGGGGATGATAGATCGGGGAATAAAAAAGGACTGGTACTGTCAGGCCTCCCTGAATGTTGCCGACAATGAAGAGGTACTCAAATATGCTGCTGAAAGCGGATGCCGCATGATCCTGATCGGGATAGAATCCGAAAAAGAAGAACAACTAAAGGAAGCAAATAAGAAGCTTAACCTTAAAATGGGTATCGAGAAATACAAGGAGGTGTTCGATCGTATCCACAAGTACGGTATCAGCGTACTGGGGGCTTTGATATACGGCCTCGACAGTGATTCAAAGCAAGACCTGTTTGATCGCACCCGATTTGCCATTGATAGTGGCATGGATGCTATGCAGGCCACCATTATTACTCCCCTTCCCGGTACCGGTCTTTACAAACGGATGGAGAAACAGAATCGACTGATCTACACGAATTACCCGCAGGATTGGAAACATTATCACTTTTTGGAAGTGGTTCATCGGCCCATAAAAATGAATCCGGATGAATTTATGGAGGCGATGTTAGAGAATTGGGGGATCATGTATAATGACAAACTGCTGCAGAAAAAGATGCTACGCAGTCTGAAGGATACCCGGAGTGCTAAGGCAGCCACATGGTCCTATCTCTCCAATGTCGAAAGGCATAACATCTGCTTCGGGCACAGGAAGGCACCCTTGGATCCAAATGTGTTGCTAAGAAGTCTGCAGAACAGCGGAACAGAAGAATAAGGGATAAGAATGTTGAAGTTTTAATAATGGCAAAGAGGCGGTTTTCAAGAGATGTGCTAGGAGTATTTAACAGCAATGTGTTTTCTATCATTGCGGGTTTACTGGCGAGCATTGTTCTGGCAAGGGTGCTCGGACCGGATAAATATGGGATCTATATTGCCCTGATCATCATACCTACCATTGTTGTCAGCCTCACACATATGGGCATCCGCGGGTCAGCGATCTTCCATATTGGCAAGGGAAAGTTTGATAAAGATGATCTTGTCTCTTCTATCCTTCTACTCTGGGTCATAGCATCGATATTAGGTATTATCATCACTGCCATCGCTTATTTTATTTATAATGAACCCAACTTTACCCTTTTGCTGATTGGGCTGGTACTGATGGTCATTCCCGGACAACTGGCTATCATCTATTTTGGAGGTATCTTCCTGGGCAATGATGAGATCAGCAAGGCCAACCAGATGAACTGGATCACCAATTCTGTCAACCTTAGCCTTATCGTTCTTCTGGTCTGGGGGCTGGGTATGGGGATACTGGGAGCGGTAATAGCATTCCTTATTTCAGGCAGCATCGTTACCCTGTACGGTCTTTATCTCCTTAGCAAATCGTACCGGATCCACTTCAGGGTACAGAAAAAGATCCTTGTGAGCCTGCTCAGGCTGGGTGTCCTTTTTTCTGTTTCTTTCTTTATCCTGCAGTTGAATTACAGGATCGATATTCTGCTCATTGAGAAACTCAGGGATGCCACTGAAGTCGGAATTTATTCAATCGGAACATCCATTGCAGAACAAGTCTGGCAACTGCCGCTGGCAGTGGGCATCGTGGTATTCAGCCGAACTGCTAATACTAAAGACCGGGAAGCCATGACCGAAACCACCGGCGTATTGCTGCGCCTTTCTTTCCTGGTTTCTATCGCCCTGGCAACGGTTATGTTTTTTGTGGTTCCCTTCCTGGTTCCGCTCATATTTGGCGATGAATATATCCCCAGTATCCGCATCATCCAACTCATCCTTCCGGGAATCATCATGGTGGTCATGTTCAGGATACTTAGCGGTCACCTGGCAGGATTAGGAAGGCCTGAGGTTACCCTCTATGTTTTTCTTCCTGCCCTGGTATTAAATATAATATTGAATCTGCTCTGGATCCCGGAATATGGAGGTGAGGGAGCAGCAATGGCTACAAACGTAAGTTATGCGGCAGGATCAATCGGGTACCTACTCATCTATTCACGCATCTTAAAGGTACCGATCAAGGACATACTCTTCGTGAAGAAAAGTGATTTTACACAGCTTCGTGTGATGATTCGTGGTTTGAAGAAATAAGAACTATTTTAGCTGCCGGATGGAATCACTTAACACAGAAATGGAGAAAAAGAGCATCCCGATCTTTTTTATTGTCGGGAGGCCCCGTTCCGGGACCACGCTACTTCGGACCCTTTTCGATGCTCATCCCCATGTGCTTGTACCACCGGAATGCCAGTTTATTGTCAATCTCTATCCTAAATACCGGAAGGTCAGGAATTGGACCCCGAAAAAACTGAAAATTTTCTACCGGGAACTGAACAAGCAGTGGTTGTTTGAACTTTGGCCATTGGAGAAAGAACATCTTCTTGATAGTCTGATGAAATGTAAAGGTGAAAATGATTTTAGTACCATCTGCAAGGCTGTCTACCAGGAATATCAATCCGTATTTGAGCATGAAAATATTCTCGCCTTAGGGGATAAGAATCCCGGATACACCATATACACTGAGAAGCTGCTGAAGATCTTCCCTGACGCAAAATTTATCCATATCATCCGCGATTACAGGGACAATTTCATTTCCATCAGGAATGTTGATTTCGAACTTCCATTCATATCCCTGACCACAGCAAAATGGAAGATCTTTGTGAAGCGGTTCAGAAAAGTTGCTGAACGCCATCCCGGTACCCACATCGAGATTCGCTACGAAGACCTTGCTGCCGACCCGGAAAAACAATTTGAGGGCTTATGCCGTTTCTTGAAGCTCCCATACAGCAGCATTCCCTTCGGATTTTATAAAAAGGGGGAGCAAGCAAGAAAGATGTACCCCGAAGAGATCCTTAAAAAATACCAGTCCAGCCTGTTTAAAAAGATCAGCACCGATAAGATCGGTCTCTGGAAGGATCAACTGAACAAGATTGAAATTAAAAGCGGAGATGCAACAGCCGGGAAATATGCTGAGTTATGCGGTTACGAAAGGAAATACCTAAGGCCTTCCATATGGATCAGGCTCAGGATACTCCCCGGACAATGTTTTGCCTCCCTTTTATCCATGGCAACAAAATTGATTGACACTTTCCCCTACAGATTGCGAATCGCTATCCTTATCAAAGCCCCATGGGTTATGGGACGTATATACCTTTCGATATTCAACAGGAAAAAGCTGAAAGAGGTTTCCCTGGCAGCGAAGAAAAACCCGCACTGATCTCTAAAGGACTTTTTTGATGGTAAAAGGAGGCTTCTTGCTCTGCACCATATATATCCTGCTCAGGTATCCGCCAATGATCCCCAGGCTAAATACTATGATACCTGTACTGAAGAGAATAGCCACAATGGTAGAAGTATAACCAGGCACAGTCACATTGAATAACCATTTCTGCAATATAAACCTGAGCCCGAAGAGAAAGAAAACTAAAGACATCACAAGACCACCCCATACCATAAGTTTCAGGGGAATATTGGTGTAAAAATAGGTAAGATCACTCACCACCGAAAAAAGCTTCCTTGTTGTATAACCCGACTTTTTTATCTTCCTTTTGTGGTGCTCAACCTCCACAAAATCAATATCGTTTGTATGCCATAACAACAACTGGTCGATGAAGACAAAATGAATGGTGTGCTCAAGAAGCTTTTCGATGATATCCTTCTTGATCAGGCGGAAAGAAGATCCTTTGCCGGTACCTTCGAGGAGCATTTTTGAAGTAGCCTTTACAGAACGGCTGCCCGCATTCCTGACCTTTGAATGTTGCTTCTTTCTGAAAATTCCGTAAACAATATCGGCATCATTTTCCTTCTGTTTCTCAATCAGTTTTGGGATCTCCTCAGGGGGATGCTGCAAGTCATCATCTATTGTAATGATCATCTCTCCCCTGGCAAATCCAAAACCACAGATACTGGCATTATGCTGCCCGTAGTTCCTGTGGAGCTTTATCACCGTGACCAGTTCCGGATTTTCTTTTTTGATCTTCTGAAGCACGCTCCAGCTGTCATCTCTTCCACAATCCTCCACAAAGATGAATTCAAAAGTTGCGTCAAACTGTTCAAAAACGACTTTTGAGCGGGCAAATAATTCCTCCAGGGTGTCTTCGCTGTTGAAGACCGGGACAATAACAGAATAGGTGGGCTGTTGCACGGGGATTATGGGTTTGGTAATAGCAAATATAAGTGAATAATCTTTAATGCGGGACGGGGTGCGCGGAGCGCGGCACGGGGCTTTAGCGGATTACGGCTCCCATTTCGATCTTAGTCCCTGATATCCATCTGGATTCGTCGGCCAGAAGAAAAACGATGGTATTGGCTACATCTTCGGCCTCGCCAATGCCCATAGGGTATTTGGCTACATAGCGTTGTATAGAATCATCAACGATCTCTACATTGGATTCTTTTGCCGGATCGGTGATAAGTGGTGTATTTACCAGCCCGGGAGAAATGCAGTTCACCCGTACTTTCCGGTCGACGAGCTCCAGGGCAAGGGTTTTGGTATAAGCTTCTACAGCCCCTTTGGAACTTGCATACAGAGCACCTCCATAATAAGGGCTTTCTGTTACTACCGACGACATCATTACGATGGATGCGCCCACTTTAAGTTTTTTACTTTTCAGGATGGCTGCACTTAACAATACCGGTGCCTTGAAATTGATCCCAAACATTTTTTTGATGTCATCCTGCCTGATATATTTGGCCGGAGTGGGTCCAACGATACCGGCACAGTACACAACTCCATCCAGGTCAGGGATCATGTCAATCAGAGCATCACGGTCTTCATCCACTATGAGGTTTGCAGCAATCATCTGATGGCCTGAGCCCTCTAGCCGATCAAAGGTTTCGGCCAATTTTTCCTCATTGCGGCCTGTAATGATCAACTTTCCGCCCTGCCTGCTGATGCTGATAGCAGCCTGCATCCCGATGCCGGATGATGCTCCTGTGACGAGCACAGATTTTCCCTGAAGTTCACAAAAAGACATATTATCGATTTTAAATTTCAATCAGTGCGGGGCAGAATATCTTGTCTGTATTTAAAACAGCGCTCCCCCAGGAAAGTCCAACGCCAAATCCCGACAGTAACAGTTTCAATTCCTTTCCGGTCACTTCATCTTGTAATGCTGTTACGATGGTCAGGGGAATGGAAGCAGAGCTGGTGTTGCCAAAATTCCGGATAGAATATGGATATTTTGCCGGATCGATCTTCAGTTTTTTACGGATCGACTCATTCATAAGCTTGTTGGCCTGGTGGGTTACGAAATAATCAATCACCTCCAGCTCCATTCCTGAGTATTCTAATAATGCCCTGATATTGGGAGCCACTTCACGCAGGGAGAAGTTAAACACCTCCTCGCCATTGAGGGCAATATGGAATTTATTTCTGCTGATGCCCTCTGCAATATCCTCATATTCGAATGAAGTTTCTTTCGTTGCAAAATTCCTTATTCCCCCGTCCGGGATGATGATGGCCTCATATCCCGACCCATCGGTTTGAAGGTTGAATGCCATATCGGGCGCTCCAGGCACATATTCCAGGGCTGTTGCTGTACCTGCATCCCCGAATAAGGGATAGGTGCTTTTATCTTTATATGAGGTATTCTGTGTGGAGACATCCCCAACCAGGAACAGGCCTTTTTTTATTGCTCCGCCCGACATCATCCTGCCCATAACAGAGAGCCCGTACACGTATCCGGAGCAGCCAAGGCTGATGTCCAGTGCCATACATGTTTTAGGAAGGCCAAGTTTATTTTGCAGTATGCCCGCTGTGGCAGGTATCAGGTAATCACGCGATTGAGAAACAAAAATCAGGAGCTCGACCTCTTCAGGATCCCATCCCAGTCCCTCAATCAATTGTTTTGCAGCCTCAAAGCTTAAGTCTGAAGTGGCAATGCCCGGATCGGCAACGCGACGTTTCTCAACACCTATTATTTTAATGAAATTTTCCTGTTCTTTTTCAGAAAGCAAATTATAATCCCTGGTGCTGACCTCCTTTTTAGGGACGGAAGCAGCGATACCTGCGATCTTGATATCAGGGATACTGAAAATTGCCATTGGCTATATTATGCGGCACTTGCCTTGGTTGAAACCAAATTATAAAGTTCCCGGAGGGTTTGCGCATTGATCAGGTCATCTGCACTGATCACAACATCATATTCTACATTCACATGAGCAATAAAGATCAAGGCGTTGATCGAATCCCAGGTAAAATGATCTCTTAACACACTCTCCGTGCTTAAGTTGCCTGGTTCCATATCCTCAAATTCTCCTTCTACCCTGCTAATAAATTCCTCAATTGCAACCATATCTATTGTCTGTTTTGTGCAAAAATACATAAAAAGTGCTGAGTGTTGGGTGTTGAGTGTTGAGTTATATTGGATATTCGATATCCGATATTCGAAATTCGAAATTCGAAATGTCTTTTTAATGCTAACTTTGTGTTCAATGTTACCTGCCGAAAATAAAAGAAAGCTTCTGCTTATAAACCCCCTCAGCACAAATCGTGAGGGCCTGATCCTTCACAGTCATGTGATATACCCACCCATCGGACTTGGTATTGTGGCCGCGCTTACGCCCGGGCATTGGGAAGTGGAGATCCTTGATGAGAACTGGGAGCGCTTTGAATACCGCGCAGCGGATCTGGTAGGTTTTACTGCACTTACCTCGAGTGTTACACGTGCCTATGAATTGGCTGATGTGTACCGCAAAAAAGGAATACCAACTATCCTGGGTGGCATACATGCTTCCATGGTCCCGGAAGAAGCCGGGAGATTTGTGGATGTGGTGGTTACCGGAGAAGTTGAGAGTGTATGGAAAAAGCTGATTGTTGATTTTGAATGTGGTGAGCTAAATGATCTTTACAGGGGTGAGCTTTTGCCATTCAAAAATGCCGTATATCCGGCACGTCACCTGTTCCACAAAAAGTACCAGTTTGCCAGCATACAAACTACCCGTGGCTGCCCCATGATGTGTGATTTCTGTTCTGTTCATCAGTTCAACGGCAGTAAATATCGCGAACGACCCGTCGAAGAAGTACTTGATGAGCTGGAAACCATCGAGCAGGAAAAGATCTATTTCGTCGATGATAACCTGATCGGCTATGGGAAAAAGTCACAGCAAAGAACCATTGACCTCCTGAAGGGAATGATAAACAGGGGCATCAAAAAGCAATGGTTTTGTTCTGCTTCCATGAATTTTGCCGAGAATGAGGAGGTGCTGGAGCTGGCAGCAAAAGCCGGTTGCATAATGGTACTCTTAGGTATTGAATCTGAGCGCATCGACCAGTTGGAGGAGACCAACAAGAAGATGAACATCAAGATCGGTATCGAACATTATGATGAGGTGTTCAGAAAGATTCATAAATATGGGATCAGCGTGCTTGGGGCTTTTATCTATGGCCTCGAAAGCGACACCCCGGAAACCATGGCCAGTAGGACCGAATACATCAACAATGCTGATATTGATGCCGTGCAGGCCACCGTACTCACGCCCCTTCCCGGGACAGGTTTATACAGGCGGATGGAGGCTGCCGGTGATATTGTATACAACAACTATCCCGAAGACTGGCAATGCTATGATTTTGTTGATGTAGTGTTCAAGCATAAAAATATGGGAAAGGATGGATTCCTCGTAGAAGTTAGAAAGAATTGGGATGCCCTGTATAACGACCACACACTCAAGAAAAAGTTCCTCAGAACCCTAAAACAGACAAAAAGTCCCTTGGCCGCAATCTGGTCTTACGGATCCAATCTACAATACTATAACCTGGTGAATGAGGGCCGAAAGCCCAAAAAGAACATTGAAGATATTTTTGGTTTGGATGAATCCGGAAAAGAATTGCTAAAGTCAAGTCCTTTCAGGTAAATGGGAAGTCGTAATAAAACATATAAACTACTCCTTATTAATCCAGTGAGCAGACGCCGGCAAGGGCTTAAGTCGGATAGGGATTCCATCTATCCTCCCATGGCTCTTGGCATTATTGCAGCTCTCACTCCTCTCAATTGGGAAGTGGAGATCCTGGATGAGAATTTCACAGAGTTTGAATACAAGGATGCAGACCTGGTAGGTTTAACCTCACTCACAGCTACAATAAACAGGTGCTACGAGATAGCCGGGGAGTTTCGCAAGAATAAGATCCCAACCGTGATTGGGGGTATACACGCCTCCATGATGCCACAGGAGGCTTCTCAATACGTTGATTCAGTTGTCGTTGGTGAAGCAGAGAGCATCTGGCATGAACTTCTGCATGATTTTGAAAAAAATAGCCTGAAGAAATACTATCATGCAAAAATTTCTTCCCTGGTAAATGCTCCATCACCCGATATCAGTTTGTATAATCCGGGCTACAAATTTGGCAGCGTGCAAACCACCAGGGGATGCCCCATGAGCTGTGAGTTTTGTTCGGTCCACACCTTTAATGGAAGTAAATACCGGCTCCGCCCTGTCGACAAATCTGTATCAGACTTTATTTCCACCGACAAGGACCTGGTTTATATTGTCGATGATAACTTCGTAGGATACAGCAAGGCCGCACGGAATCATGCCCTGGCATTTTTCAAAGGGGTAGCGAAGGGCGGAGTTAAGAAGGACTGGGTTGGGTCTGCATCCATGAATATAGCCGAGGATGAAGAATTGCTTGAATGGGCAGCCAAAAGCGGATGCAAATTTATCTTCCTGGGCATAGAGTCGGAACTCATCGATCAGCTGGAAAAAGTAAACAAGCAGGTCAACCTCAAGATTGGAGTAGATAAGTATGCCGAAGTTTACAAAAAGATTCACAAATATGCGATATCGGTAATGGGAGCATTTATTTTTGGCCTTGAGAATGATACTCCAGAAACTATTTATAATAGAACCTCCTACATGCTGGACGCTGATATCGATATCATGCAGGCGACCATTCTCACACCATTGCCAGGAACAGAATTATACTGTCGTTTGCTTTCGGAAGGCCGATTGCTTCATACCAATTACCCCGACGACTGGGAAAGATATAATTTCACTGAGGTCGTTTTCAAACCAGCTAAGATGAGTCCACAGGAATTCCAAGACGCTGCTTACGATAATTGGGAAAGGATCTATGATTTAAAAACACTCCGAAAAAAATTCCTGAAGACCCTTCAACTGACCAAAAACCCGACAACAGCTGTTTGGGGAATAAATTTAAATCTGCAAATGAGAAATTTTGTTTTTGAAGGGAAGAAAGAGATGCTTGATACCGAGTCAGCATTCCCGGGATTGCTGGATGGAATAAAATTGAGATAATATTACCTTTGAAGCCTTATTCAGAAACTCCATGAGCGGTATTCCTGCACAAATATTATCATCAAGCGACGACATCCATGCCTATCCTGCACCGGACATGGTCTCCCTCCTGCTGAAAAATGCAGAAAAGTTTAGAGATAAGGCACTATACATTTTTCTCGACGATGGCGTCAATGAATCATTGAGGATCAGCTACAGGGATGTCGTGATGAAAGCAAAGGCCGTTGCGGCAGAGCTCCAAAAAAATGGTAAAAAAGGAGATCATATCTTATTACTTTTCCCTGCCGGGATAGAGTTTGTCATTTCTTTATATGGATGCTTTTTGGCAGGAATGGTAGCCATACCGGCATACCCTCCCAGACGTAGAAAGGTAGATCCAAGATTCCTTTCTATAATTCATGATGCAAGTCCCTCAGCTATTCTGACAACAAAACAGATTCACAGTGACCTGGAACAACTCAATTTGGGTGAGATTGAAAGCGATAATATCAATTTACTAATCTATGAAACTATCCGGGAAGATCAGGCCCAGGAATGGATCGA
This sequence comes from Bacteroidales bacterium, assembly GCA_029942245.1. Taxonomy (GTDB): domain Bacteria; phylum Bacteroidota; class Bacteroidia; order Bacteroidales; family B18-G4; genus B18-G4. The sequence continues at coordinate 34,462 of JAOZTN010000024.1, forward strand.
TCCACAAGTTAAACCTGACGATATGCTGCTCCTGCAATATACTTCAGGATCAACCGGAACACCCAAAGGGATCATGGTCTCGCATGGCAATATGATCCACGACTCTGAATGCATCAAGCAGTCATTTGGTTTTGATGAAAATATGGTGGTAGTGAACTGGCTCCCGAATTTCCACGATATGGGTTTGATCGGGAACCTCATCCAGCCGGCCTATGTCGGTGGGTCGGTAGTGAGCATGACACCTATCAGGTTCATACAGGATCCTGTTAACTGGTTGAAATGTATCACAAAATATAAGGGAACCTGCTCAGGAGCACCCAACTTTGCTTACGACTACTGTGTAGATAAAATTCCTTCCGAATCAGTTGAGCAACTTGACCTGAGCACGCTAAATGTGCTGTATAATGGATCTGAACCAATCCGGAAACAAACCCTGGAGAGGTTTACCCATCATTTCAAGCACGCTAAATTTTCTTCAAAGCAGTTTTTTCCGTGTTATGGAATGGCAGAAACAGTATTAATCATCACGGGAGGTGATTTTAAAGCAGAGCCTGTGTATTTCAATGCCGATGCCAAGTCACTCGAAAATAACAAAGCGATCCTTGCCGATGAAGGAAAAGAATCCAGGTACCTTACAGCCAGCGGCTTCCCATGGCTGGGAATGAGCGTGATGATCGTGAGGCCAGAAACTAAACTTCCCTGTCAGCAGGGCGAGATTGGCGAAATATGGGCAAAAGGAGGTTCAGTGGCACAAGGATACTGGAACAAGCCTGAAGCAACGAAAGAAACATTTCACGCCTATATTGAAGGAACAGATGACGGCCCATGGCTGCGCACCGGTGACCTGGGATTCATTCATGAAGGACAACTGTACGTGAGCGGGCGCCTGAAAGACCTCATCATCATACGTGGATCGAATTTCTCCCCAAATGATATTGAACATAGTGTAGAGAATTGCCATGAAGCATTGCGGAAAAATGCCAGTGCGGCCTTTTCCATGGATATTGACGATGAAGAAAAACTGATCATTATCCAGGAAATTGAAAGGGCATATATGCGGGATTTCGATGAAGATGAGATCTTCGAAAACATCAGAAATGCTGTCTTTGCCGATCATGGCATCCAACCCGACATTATCCTGCTCACCAGGATGGGGAGCATCAAAAAGACCTCCAGTGGGAAGACACAGCGCTTCGCTATGAGGGCTGTTTGGAAAAATAAAGAGCTTGATGTGCTGGCTGAATGGGAAAAGAAAGAAGAAAAAGAAAATGTTGCCTCTGTTCTCGGCTTCCGCCCCGAATTCATGCGTGAGTGGATGATCAACTGGATGGCACATACACTAGAATTGGAACCTGGTAAAATTAATCCGGACAAGCCGGTGTCAGCTTACGGACTCGACTCTATCAAAGCAGTAAGTCTTGAGCG
>JAOZTN010000025.1:0-6683 GCA_029942245.1 Bacteroidales bacterium
TATCTTTGCCTCCCCATGGCAATGACCCCTGAATACCATACACTTGAAAATGGCATACGCCTGGTGCATATGTCCACACAGAGTCCTGTTGCACACCTGGGTGTGTTCATCAATGCCGGTACACGGGATGAGCCCGAAGGCAAAGCCGGACTGGCACACTTCATCGAGCATATGATATTCAAGGGCACTAAAAAACGTAAGGCCTATCATGTGCTGAACCGTCTTGAAAGCGTGGGGGGCGAACTGAATGCATTCACCACCAAAGAATATACCTGCCTGTATACTTCATTCCTCAACACCTGGTACTCACGTGCGGCGGAGTTGCTATCCGATATTATTTTCAACTCCACATTTCCGGCTAAGGAGATGAGGAAAGAAAAGGATATTATCATAGAAGAGATCAACTCCTATAAGGATACTCCTTCCGAACTGATATTCGATGATTTTGAAGCCGCCCTTTTCGATAAACACCCCATGGGACGCAGTATACTGGGTACACCGGAAGATGTGAAAGCAATAAAAAAGACTGATATCACTGACTTTTTTCATAGTCATTATTGTACCAACCGTATGGTGATTTGCTCGGTAGGCGGTGTAAGCTTTCCGCGCTTTGTAAAAACCATGGAGAAGTTCTTCTCCGGGGGATGCAGCAAATCTGATCAGGTGGTGAGGAAAGCCCCCCCGCCCCTCAAACCATTTAAGCTGATTGTAGAGAGAAAGACCTACCAGAGCCATATCATCATTGGAAACCGTGCTTACATACGCGACCATCAGCACCGCTTCACCTTTGGGTTGCTCAACAATATCCTTGGAGGGCCGGGGCTTAATTCAAGGCTGAACATGATGGTACGCGAAAAGCATGGCTATGCCTATAGCATCGATTCCTTCTATTTCCCCTTTTCCGATACCGGCGCCTGGGGCATCTACCTCGGCACCCACAACGGAACCTATGAAAAAGCGATCAAGCTGGTCATGAAGGAATTGAAAAAACTCCGGGAAACTTCATTAGGCAGTCTCCAACTTTCCCAGGCCAGGAAACAGTACCGCGGACAGATCGCCATTGCCTTCGATTCCAACATAAATATGATGCTGAGTGGGGGCAGAAGCTGTATGCACGACCACAAATTGCTGGGCGTCGATGATATTTACCAAAAGATCGAGAAGGTGACCGCCTCCGATATCCTGGCCGTAGCCAATGAGATGTTCGACCCGGGGCAGGTCAGCTCAATAACATACCTTTCCTTATGAACTTCATGAATGAAGATATTCTGGCGTACTTAGAGGAGCACGCACCAACTGCCTCAGACCTGCTTAACAGGCTCGAGCGCGAAACCAACCTCAAGGTTCCTTATCCCAATATGCTTACCGGGCATATGCAGGGTAGGTTTTTGGCTTTCATAAGCAAGCTTTTACGGCCGGGGAAAATCCTTGAAGTAGGTACCTACACCGGCTATTCGGCCATCTGCTTCGCAGAAGGCCTCGCAGAAGGAGGGATCATCCATACCATTGATAAGAACCCGGAGGTAGAAGATATTGCAGATCGTTATTTCAAGGAAGCCGGGCTGGATGACGTGATCATCCGTCACCAGGGAGATGCACGGGAGATTATCCCGGAACTGGAAGATACCTTCGATTTGATCTTCCTCGATGCAGATAAGGAAAACTATCCCCATTACCTGGCACTGCTAAAAGAGAAGCTAAGTCCTAACGGACTGCTGATGATCGATAATACACTTTGGAATGGGAAAGTCCTCGAAGAAGCACATTCCGGCGACCAGGAAACACAAGGGATACAGAAACTTAACGACATGCTTATGGAAGATCCCGAACTGGATTCTTTCCTTCTGCCCCTCAGGGATGGGATTACCATGGTAAGATTGAAGTAAGATACCAGAAATCAGAAATTTATTTTACAAGTCCCCATCTCCTGCTGGAGAGGGGGATTTAGGGGGTGAGGTGAATATCATTTAGTTCGTCTTAAACTCATACTTCACTCCACTCAGCTCCTCATTTGCTTTTACGATCTTCTTCTTGAGGTTTTCTTTGTAGGTAATGGTTTTTTGCATGATCCCTTCATCTCCTGCAGCAAGTATCTGTGCCGCCAGGATACCGGCATTCATGGCGCCATTGATGCCAACAGTGGCAACAGGGATCCCCGGAGGCATCTGAACGATGGCCAGGAGCGAATCCAGGCCATCCAGACTAGCCTTGATAGGTACACCGATCACGGGGATGGGTGTCATGGCGGCAATCACACCGGGAAGATGTGCAGCCATGCCGGCACCGGCAATGATCACCTTGATGCCATTAGCCAACGCGTTTTTTGCAAACTTTTCTACCTCATCCGGAGTACGGTGTGCCGAGAGGGCGTTCATCTCGAATGGGATCTCCATCTCGTTCAGGAAGGCAGCAGCTTTTTCCATGACCGGGAGGTCGGAAGTACTGCCCATTATAATGCTTACTACTGCTTTCATATGATTGTGTTTTAAGTTTCTGCTTACTGGTTTTAAGAAAGAGGCTCCGGGTACCGAATACCAGGAACCGGGAACTTATACCACCTGGTACCCGGAATCCGATACCCGGTACCTTAAAGTGCAAAAATATCTATTATATTTGTATGATTGAGTATCCATCCTAATAAATTATCATGAAGAAAGTTAAAGTCAGGGATAAAGAATTTTCGCTTTTCCTTACGGCAGAAGATATCGATAAAGCTGTGGAGCAGGTGGCAGAAATGATCAATATTGACATGGAAGGCCGCGACCCGCTTTTCCTCTGTGTATTAAATGGGGCCTTTATCTTTGCATCAGACCTGCTGAAAAAAGTGGAGGTCAACTGCGAGATTTCCTTTGTGAAGCTTTCTTCTTATGTCGGTACAAAGACCACCAATACGGTGAGGGAACTCATCGGGCTCGACCAGGTGCTGACCAACAGGACCGTGGTTGTGATTGAAGATATTATTGACACAGGCATCACCATGGATTATACCCTGGCGAAGCTGAGGAAGCTGGGAGCATCCGATGTAAGGATTGCCACCTTGCTATTTAAACCGGAAGCCTTCCGGAAAAATTATCCTATCGACTATGTCGGCATTGTGATCCCGAATGAGTTTATAGTGGGATACGGGCTCGATTATGACGGTCATGGCAGAAACCTTCCAGATATTTATAAGATCATAGAAGACTAATTATGGGCAACTCCAACTTTGTTGATTATGTGAAGGTCAATTGCCGCTCAGGCAAGGGAGGTGCAGGCTCAGCCCACCTCCGAAGGGAAAAGTACGTGGCTAAGGGTGGGCCTGATGGCGGCGACGGAGGTCGTGGCGGACATATTATCCTGCAGGGAAATGCCCAACTATGGACTCTCCTTCACATGAAGTTTACAAAACATATCAGGGCAGAACATGGTGAATCAGGGGGAAGGCAAACCAGTAGCGGTGCCAGCGGAAAAGATCAGATCATCGAAGTGCCACTCGGAACCGTAGCCAGGTTCTCAGAGGACGAGGAATATATTTGCGAGATCACTGAAGATGGTGAAAAGCATGTATTGGTCAAAGGTGGCCGTGGCGGACTGGGGAATGATCATTTCAAATCGCCTACTAACCAGACACCACGCTATGCACAGCCCGGTGAACAGGGAGTAGAACACTGGATCACCCTTGAGCTTAAACTGCTTGCTGACGTGGGCCTGGTTGGCTTCCCGAATGCAGGCAAATCAACGCTCTTATCAGTGGTTTCAGCAGCAAAGCCCGAAATTGCCGACTATCCATTTACCACCCTGAGGCCAAACCTGGGCATCGTATCCTATCGTGATCACCGCTCATTTGTTATGGCCGATATTCCCGGTATCATCGAAGGCGCTCATGAAGGAAAAGGCTTGGGACTAAGATTCTTACGTCATATTGAAAGGAATTCCCTCCTCTTGTTCATGGTGCCATGTGATGCGGATGATATTGCGGATGAATACCGTATCCTTCTCAGGGAGTTGCAACAATACAATCCTGAACTCCTTGACAAGCAAAGGATATTGGCGATATCAAAAGCAGATATGATCGATGATGAGCTTAAAGTGGAGATCGAAAAAGATTTGCCTGATGTGCCATATGCTTTTATTAGCTCTATTGCACAACAAGGCCTGGCCGAATTAAAAGACCTGATCTGGCAAAAGCTGAATGAGTAGTTTCTTACATACGCTGAATAACTGGGATACCTCTCTTTTCCTTGCCCTCAACGGTGCAAACAGCAGCTTCTGGGACACCATCATGTGGTGGGCCAGCGACAAGTTCATCTGGATACCGGTCTATATATTGTTTTTATTCCTTCTCTGGAAAAACTACAGAAGTAAGGTCTGGATCGTAATGCTCTTTGCAGCCCTGATGATATTTCTCAGCGATCAGATATCTGTTCACCTGTTCAAGGATGTTTTTGAGCGCTTGCGGCCATGCCATGAACCTGCCCTGGATGGCATGGTGCATATCGTAAATGGAAAATGTGGCGGTTCATTTGGTTTCTACTCTTCACATGCTTCCAATATCTTTGCGATTGCAATTTTTGTAATCTCCCTCCGGAAAAGAAGATGTCCCTCATTTAATCTTGCGATCATAATATGGGCATCCCTGATCGCCTATAGCCGTGTTTATCTCGGGGTCCACTATCCGGGTGATGTGATTGCGGGAGCAGTGGCAGGATCTTTCCTGGGATGGATGATAGCTCGCTTTCTTAAAAATCTTTTGCATAAGCCCGCAGTCAGTATTTAATATGGATTACTGTCTTATTCTGCCTGCGATTTTTTAATTGATTCAATCTCCTTCTCAAGCCTCTCAACCTTCGCACCCACCTTATCCATTTCCTTTTTATCCTTTTCCCCAAGGACCTTGAAATGTTTGATGGCCTCCTCATAATTTTCTTTTTCCTGGATAAGCTCTTTGATCTTGCTGGAGAGCTCCTCTATCTCCTTTTTTGCGTCGGTGAGGGCCTTTTTGGCCTGAGCAGTATCCTTCTTTGCTTTGTCAAACTCAGATTCCAGATGATTGATCCGTGTAATATATGCAGTGACCTTTTCTCTTGCAGTTTCTATTTCTTGTATGATTGCCATGTCAGTAGGATTTCAGGATTATTTATTGATGATCAACTCATTACCGGTGATAATGATATCGGGATTCTCGATCCCATTGTCGGCAGCGATTTTTGGCCAGAGGTCACCATTGCCGAGATGTTCTCTGGCAATGACATAAAGCGATTCACCATCTTTTATCACGTGTGTAATTGGCTCATTCTTTGCCTTTTCTTCCTTTACCTCCATGAGCTTTTTATTTTCCTCCTCAGCTGTAGCAAGTGAGGTTTGCAGGTCCTGGTTTTCAGCTTTTACTAATTGCAGTTCAGCAGTGCATGCAAGCAGTTTTTCATCATTTGCCTTATCAGGCCCTGAAGTGAAAAGCATATAGATTGCAAAGCATGCCATCAAGGCAATGAAAAATAATATGATAAACAAAATAGTGCGTTTCCTCTGTTTTTGCATGCTTTCTTCTACCGCATCCAGTGCAAGGAATACGGACAAATCGGCATTGCATGAGGGACAATTCAGGGCATCGCCCAGTTCTTTGTAATCACAAATGGGACAGTTCATGTTATAGTGGTTTTGATTCCTGGGTTGTAACTTATAAATATACAACATATTAGGCCCGAAAGCAAGTGGTTGATTGAATTAACTTTAAGTACTTTAAGTACTCCAGGCACTCTAGGCACTTATTTCTATCTTTGCACGGTGGAACCCCGCCATAAACAAATCATACGCGCTTCCTGGATAAGCATTTCCGGTAATGCTGTGCTCTCGGTGATGAAGATCACGGTGGGCCTGATCGCAGGAAGTATGGCTGTAGTTGCTGACGGGGTGGATTCTGCCAGCGATATCCTTACTTCGATTATTACATTGATCACGGCCCATATCATGAGCCGTCCGCCGGATATTCGTTATCCGTATGGCTATGAGCGTGCCGACACGATTGCTTCCAAGGCGCTTTCATTTGTCATCTTCTTTGCCGGGGCCCAGCTGGCCATCTCCACCGTAACCAGGCTTTTTGATGGCGTGCAGACAGAAGTACCATCACTCTTCGCCATCTGGGTGATCATTGCCTCTATCGTGGGTAAGTTGTTGCTGGCCCTCTATCAGTTCAAGGTAGGGAAGTCGACCGGATCGTCCATGCTGATTGCAAACGCACGCAATATGCAAAGCGATATGTTGATCTCAGTGGCAGTGCTTACCGGACTCATATTCACTGTGGCATTGGAAATGCCAATTATCGATACCATCACTGCACTGGTCGTTTCGATATGGATCATGGCAACGGCTGTCAGGATATTCTTCCAATCGAACCGCGACCTCATGGATGGCCTCGACAACCCTGAAATCTATAAAAAAGTATTTAAGCTGATCAATGATGTTAAGGGTGCATACAATCCTCATGGCGCCCGTATCCGTAAGTCGGGAAATAAGTTCGTGATAGAGGTCCATATAGAAGTGGATGGCTCGAAAACTGTTACCCAGGCACACGATATCTCCCAGGAAGTGGAACAGGTGGTCCAGAAAAACATCAAGGATGTGTATGACGTGATCGTCCACGTAGAGCCCTATGGAAATATCGAAAAGGATGAGAAATTTGGTGTTTCCAGTAAGGATGTTTAGTT
>JAOZTN010000025.1:6783-28548 GCA_029942245.1 Bacteroidales bacterium
ATGGAAATATCGAAAAGGATGAGAAATTTGGTGTTTCCAGTAAGGATGTTTAGTTGGTTGAACTGGTTAAATCAGTTAAATCAGTTGAATCAGTTGAATCGGTTGAATCAGTTATATCAGGATATTGAAATCTTAGATACTCTCTTTCGATTATTTGCTTAGTATTTAATATGTTTAAATTTGCTTCAGGTTGCATATCTCAAATCTCTTTTACACCCAACACCCACCTTGAACCCTGTCCCTAGCACCCTGTACCCGATTTATGTTAATAATTCAATGAAAACCTAAAAAAATCTCTGGTTTTTTGCCTTGTAATTATTTATAATTTTGCATCGAAATACCAATTGTGTAAAACATTAAAAACAGATCCCGCATGATCCTTTTTTACCAGATTACGCCCAAATCGTTTTACGCATTACAAGTAAAAGACCCCCTCTCCTCTTCAGATAAGGAGAAGTTATGCTGGCTGTTTGGTGAATGCGAGCCTGTCCCCGGCAAGAAGCTTCCCGGCACATTTATCGGTCCCCGCAAGGAAATGATCACACCATGGAGTACCAACGCGGTGGAGATCACAAAAAATATGGGGATACACGGCATCGAAAGGATGGAGGAATATGTACAGACCGATGATCCTGACGAAGGTTTCGATCCCATGCTTCAGACGCGCTATTCAGACCTTGATCAGGCCCTGTTCAGTATTGACATCAAGCCCGAAGCTGTTACTTCCATCCATGATATTCAAGCTTACAATGAGGACGAAGGACTGGCACTGAGCGAAGATGAGGTAAAATACCTCGATGAGGTCAGCGGAAAGATCGGAAGGAAGCTTACTGACAGTGAAGTTTATGGCTTTGCACAGGTAAACTCTGAGCATTGCCGTCACAAGATCTTTAATGGCACCTTCATCATCGATGGTAAGGAAATGAAGGAATCCCTCTTCGCCCTGATCAAAAAAACATCGAAAGTCAACCCGAACAAACTGGTATCTGCCTATAAGGACAATGTGGCCTTTGTTCTCGGACCGATGGCAGAGCAATTTGCTCCTGCTTCACAGGATAAGGCTGACTTTTTTGAAGTAAGAAATATCAATACCGTTTTGTCGCTCAAAGCGGAAACACATAATTTCCCAACTACAGTAGAACCTTTTAACGGAGCTTCCACCGGAACAGGAGGCGAGATTCGCGACCGCATGGCGGGAGGGAAAGCCAGCATCCCGCTGGTAGGAACGGCTGTTTATATGACTTCCTATCCCAGGCTGGAAGACAAACGCAAATGGGAATCCTTTACGAAGGCTCGCCCATGGCTGTACCAGACACCTGCCGAGATCCTTATCAAAGCCTCCAATGGAGCCAGTGATTTTGGAAATAAGTTCGGGCAACCGCTGATATGCGGAAGCCTGCTCACTTTCGAGCATAATGGAGATGAAAAATCATTCGGATATGATAAAGTGATCATGCAGGCCGGTGGGGTTGGATACGGAAAGAAAGACGACAGCGGAAAAGATGTGCCTGAAGCCGGCGATATCATCGTAGTGCTGGGTGGCGACAACTACCGCATCGGAATGGGCGGTGGCGCTGTTTCTTCCGTAGATACCGGTGAGTTTGAAAATGCCATAGAACTAAATGCTGTTCAACGTGCTAACCCGGAAATGCAAAAAAGGGTGGCCAACGTGATCAGGGCAGCCTCTGAAAGCACACAAAATCCCATCATCTCTATCCATGATCATGGAGCAGGAGGTCATCTCAACTCCTTGTCTGAGCTGGTTGAAGAAACAGGCGGAAAGATCCAACTCGGTAAACTGCCTGTTGGCGACCCGACACTCTCAGCTAAGGAGATCGTGGGCAATGAATCACAGGAACGCATGGGGCTGATCATTAAGAGGCAGGATGTTGACTGGCTGGAGGATATCTCAGAACGCGAACGTGCCCCTATATATAAGGTGGGCGAGGTGACCGGCGACATGAAATTCGTATTTGAGGACGAGGACAAGAACCCCATCGACCTGGATTTGAAATACCTGTTCGGGAAGCCCCCAAAAACTGTTATGGATGATAAAACGGCACCACATTCTTTTCCGGTGCCTGAATATAATCCTACAAAGTTTGAGGAATACCTGAGAGATCTTTTGCAGATCGAAGCTGTGGCCTGCAAAGACTGGCTCACCAATAAAGTAGACCGCTCAGTGACCGGCCGTGTGGCTAAGCAACAATGCACCGGCCCCATACAACTTCCACTCAATGATGTGGGTGTAGCTGCCCTCGACTATAAAGGAACCAAGGGTATTGCAACGGCTATCGGCCATGCTCCTGTTGCCGGACTGGTATCGGCAGAAAATGGATCGGTATTGGCCATTGCCGAATCCTTGACAAATATAGTATGGGCACCGATACAGGATGGGCTGAGAGGGATCTCTCTAAGCGCAAACTGGATGTGGCCTGCTAAAAATGAAGGTGAAGATGCACGCCTGTACAAGGCAGTGAAAGCTGTAAGTGATTTTGCCATTGAACTTGGCATTAATATCCCGACAGGAAAGGACTCGCTTTCCATGACTCAGAAATACCCCGACGGGAAAAAAGTATACGCTCCCGGTACGGTGATCATTTCTGCCATGGGTGAGTGCAGCGATCTGAAAAAGACAGTCAGTCCATTCCTGGCGCTGCAATATGATGCTTCTATCATCTACATCGATTTTTCTAAAGATGATTATTGCCTCGGAGGAAGCAGCTTTTCGCAATTGATCAATAAACTGGGTGCTACGACACCTACTGTAAAAGACCCTGCTTATTTTGCAAAGGCCTTTAATGCTATTCAGGAATGCGTCAACAATGACCTCATCCTGGCCGGACATGATATTTCTGCAGGAGGGCTGATTACCACCCTGCTCGAAATGGCCTTCCCGGTAAATGATATGGGCATGGAACTTGACCTGAACGGAATAGGGGAAAAGGATCTGATAAAATTGCTTTTCAGTGAGAATCCAGGAGTAGTCGTACAGGTGAAAAATGCCGATGCGGTAAGTGTATTGCTTAACAAGAATGGGATCGATTATCACCTGCTTGGAAAAACCATCAAGCAACTCAAGGTCAACATTAAGCATGCTGATAATACCTACGCCCTGGGCATCAACGCCTACAGAAAGGCATGGTATAAGACATCCTATCTTTTTGATAAGCTGCAAACTGAAGAAGGACTGGCTAAGCTGAGGTTCAATAATTATTTTAAACAGGATCTCAGGTTTAGCTTTACAAAGAAATTTGATGGCAGCTTTAAGCAGTACGGGATCGATCCCGATCGCAAAGACAGAAGTGGTGTGAAGGCAGCTATTATACGTGAAAAAGGAGTAAACGGCGACAGGGAAATGGCCTATTCCATGTACCTGGCCGGCTTGGATGTGAAAGACGTGCACATGACTGATCTCATCTCGGGCGAAGAAACCCTTGATGATGTGAACTTCATCGTTTTCGTGGGTGGATTCTCTAACTCTGATGTTTTGGGATCAGCTAAAGGATGGGCAGGGGCTTTCCTCTTCAATCCCAAAGCAAAGGAGACCCTCGATATTTTCTATGCCAGGAGCGATACGCTTAGCCTGGGAATTTGCAATGGCTGCCAATTGATGGTAGAACTCGGGCTGGTTTATCCTGAACATCCCGAGAAACCTAAAATGAGGCTGAACAAGTCCGCTAAATTTGAGTCGGCATTCCTGAACGTGAATATTGAAGATAATGAATCCATCATGCTCAGCAGCCTGTCAGGCTCCCGCCTGGGCATCTGGGTGGCCCATGGTGAAGGACGTTTCTGTTTCCCGTATTATCGTGATAAGTACAGCATCCCCGCCAAATATACTTATGAAGCTTATCCGGGTAATCCCAACGGATCCGACTTCAATGCTGCCGCTATCTGTTCAAATGATGGACGACACCTGGCAATGATGCCCCACCTCGAACGTGCTATCTTCCCCTGGCAATGGGCTTATTACCCTGAAGACAGGCCCGGCGATGAAGTTTCGCCCTGGATAGAGGCTTTTGTGAATGCAAGGAATTGGATCGAAAACAAAAAGTAAAAACCTATGAGCAGGATCGTCTTAATTACCGGTGCCACTTCAGGTATCGGCAAAGCATGTGCATTTAAATTTGCGAAGGAAGACCATAAACTGATCATCGCGGGTCGTAGAGCAGATCGCCTGCAGGATATAGCGATGATCCTTAAAGCAGATCATAATGTCGAAGTCCATGTACTGGAACTTGATGTCAGGGACAAGGAGCAGGTTAAGAATGCCATTTCCGGGCTGCCGGATGAATGGAAAAAGATTGATGTGCTGGTGAATAACGCTGGCCTGGCATTAGGATTGTCACCCTTCTATGATGGCCTGGAAGAGGATTGGGATACCATGATCGATACAAACATCAAAGGGCTCTTGTATGTAGGCAAGGCAGTTGCAAATTTGATGATTGAAAATACCTCCGGGCATATTATAAACATTGGATCCATTGCCGGCAAGGAAGTATACCCTAAAGGCAATGTTTACAGCGCCACCAAACATGCTGTTGATGCCATTACAAAAGGTATGCGCCTGGATCTGCTGAAAGAAGGCATCCGGGTGACCCAGGTAGCTCCGGGAGCAGTTGAAACGGAGTTCAGCAATGTACGCTTTAAAGGGGATGATGAGAGAGCTTCAAGGGTATATGAAGGTTATGACCCCTTGCTACCGGAGGATGTAGCCGAAGTGGTCCATTTTGCAAGCAGCCTTCCACCCCGTGCAAATATAAATGATGTGGTGATCATGCCCACGGACCAGGCCAGTGCAACGACCTTCAATAAAAAGACTTAGAGCAGCTTCCTAGAAATATAGTTTCAAGACCAGCGCCAGCAAAGTGATGCCCGCAGATTCTTCAGCGCTCTTGAGCTTCAGCTTATAATAGGAATATTGAAGCCCCAGTTCATAATCGCTTGAGCCGGTATACCCGAGCTTTCCGTTAATTATATGGGCAATTCCACCTTCACTCATAACGATATCCGGTGCCGATGATAATGAATATCCCAGGGCCAGCCCGATAGGAACTTTGTAGGTTGGCATGAAGTCGGCATCACCCATCAAGCCCCCTGAATAATATCCCGTTGATCCTTCACGATCGAATGATTCGCCAATGGCATATTCGGCATTAAACTGCATGCCAAATACCGGACTGAATGCATAAGCCCCCTGGAGCCCGATCCCCGCACTCATTGATGGGATCTTCTTTGAAACACTTGGATCAGGTACATCATTGATAACATCTTCAAAGTAGTCGGAAACGTTGATGAAATTACCTGTAACATTGGTGATCTTTAGTGTCCCGGACAGGTTGAACTTCTTATTTTGATATATCCTGATCAACCATCCAATGTCTCCACCGCCTATGGTATTGACACCATCGGCCAGTATCATTGACATATCAGTACCCATTCGACCCGATACATTGAAAGACAAGAATAATGCCAGCCAGGGATTGAACCTTTGCTGATATTGTACAGCCACGTTCAAAAAGATGAGTTGTCCTTCAAAAGCGAATATCTCATGTTCTCCTATTGTTAAACCGTTAATTTTCAGGGGCGATGTAATTCCAAAACCCAGGTTTGCCTGTAAACTTGTGGTCACGAAAGAGCTTTTAAAATGGCTCAGGCTTGGGAAAGTGTGGCCGCCAAGCTTTGGGAACTTCGATTCAGGATCAGTATGTGTCGTTTGCGAGTAGCCTGTACTGAAACAGAATAATAGAACGATGATTATAGTGAGCAGCTTTTTCATGGCAAATTATTGTTTATTTCTACTTAATGGGATCTCGATACCTGCAAGCACTTTAAAACCTACGGTCTTAACCCTTGGGATATAACTTTTATCCACAGGTTCATCGGTAAGGTCGATCAGGCCTTGTGTGTACCTCAATTCAACAAATAATCGGGGCAGCCCGATCGGGATCCGGATCCCGGCACCGAAATGAATGGCAATATTTATATCGCTAATTTCGATGTCCGTCTCCTGAGAAATCCCATTACTGGATATGTTATTACTGAGCATGAAGGCTGTCTCAATGCCCCCCAATGCATAAAAGCGTCCATTGGTGCTCGATACTTTCACCAGTAATGGCAATGAAAAATAATTCATACGGATCTGTACGCTGTCGATGGGATCAATCTGGCCTCTCACTGTATAGGAGATCTTCGTTCCTTCCTGAGAGTAGGAAGGCTGAAGGCTGATCCAGACGATCTTAGCAAGTTTAATGTCAACATAAGCACCTACATTGGCACCCATGAGGCCTTTATATTTTGCTTTTGAGGGAACATCACCCGCAAGCTTACTGCTGTTCAACCCACCGAAAACGCCAATATAGGGTTGGGCATTCGACTCATAAGTGGTCAATATAAAGATGAGCAGAACAGCTGCTTTTATAATTCTTATCATAACATTAATATTTACTTAAATATATGAATTCTGTAGTATAATCTGCCTAGTGCATCATTTTAAAGATCATCTCCTTCAGGAGCTCTCCTTCGTTGGTTGTATTATTGCTGACACCCTTAAACTTCATATCATATTCCCGTAGTAAGCTAATGCATTTGAGTATGTGACCGGGTTTAAATCTCCTGGCAGCAGTTCGGTATTCCTTTACGAAAAAATGATGCATACCCAGTTCAGCACCCACGCTCTGGTTGTTTGATTTGTCCTTCAGGGAATGGAATATGAGGATCTTAATAAAGAACTGGTACAAAAGTGTGATAGTGAGCACGAAAGGATTGGTCTTTGGGTTTGCGGCAAAATGCCTGCATATGAGGTTGACCTTATAAATATCCCCTTCACCCATGGCCTTCTGAAGTTCGAAGATATTGAACTCTTTACTGATCCCAATATTTTCTTCTATGATGTCTTCATTGATAAGCTGTCCTGGCTTAAGGTTCAGGATAAGTTTGCCGATCTCATTCCTGATCTTGCTCAGGTCGGTACCCAGGCTGGCAGTGAGCAGGCGTGCTGCTTCAGGGCTGATAGAATAGCCTTCTGCCTTCAGCTGTTCATTAATCCAGGCAGGGATCTTGTTTTCGTATAACCTGGCGGATGCAAAATTAACCCCTGTTTTATCTGCTCTCTTGGCAAGAACCTTACGGCTATCGTAGGACTTGTGCTTATGGCATATCACGAGGATGGTAGATTCCACAGGCTTGGCGAAATATGCGGCAAGCTCATCTAAGTCGCGGATCACCTGGGCTTCCTTCACGATCACCACCTGGTAATTCGACATCATAGGATAGCGACGGGCAGTGTCGATGATACTCCCGACGTCTACATCTTTGCCATACAAAATGGTCTGGTTAAATTCTTTGTCGGCTTCGGCAAGAACATTCTCTGCAATATAATCGGTAATAATATCGATGAAGTACTCCTCTTCACCATGAAGAAAGTACACGGGTTTGTAAATCTTATTCCTCAGATCGGTCAGGATTTGCTCGAATTTCATATGCCGTCGAGATCTTCGTTATAATCGAAATAAAGGTGCTTTACGGTGAGCCCTTTGTTTTCGAGCATTTTCAGGGAGCCGAGGCCGATATGCAGGTGGTCTTCGAGAAACTTCTCTGTGACTTCTTCATCGCTCTTTTCGGTTTTTATGCCACTGGAGATCATGGGTTGATCAGAAACGAGCAGGAGGGCGCCGGAAGGGATCTCATTCTGGAAGCCAACAATGAATATGGTTGCTGTTTCCATGTCGATGGCCATGCTCCTGGTCCTGCGCAGGTGCTCTTTAAAATTCTCATCGAATTCCCATACACGACGGTTGGTGGTATAAACGGTGCCGGTCCAGTAATCCCTTTTAAAATCGCGGATTGATGTGGATACAGCCTTTTGCAGGTTAAAAGCAGGCAGGGCAGGGACAGATTTGTGGATGTAATCATCAGATGTTCCCTCCCCTCGTATAGCAGCGATAGGCAGGATGAGATCACCCACTTCATTTTTCTTTTTCAGCCCGCCACATTTACCGAGAAATAAAACAGCCTTGGGGCTGATGGCACTTAGCAGGTCCATGATCGTAGCCGCATTGGCACTTCCAATGCCAAAGTTAATAATGGTGATGCCTTTGGCGGTGGCACAGGGCATGGGCTTATCCAAGCCAACAATTTCTACGTTGTGCCATTCGGCAAAGAGTTCGACATACTTGTTGAAATTGGTCAGCAAAATATATTTACCAAAATTCTTGAGCTTCTCTCCCGTATACCGGGGCAGCCAGTTCTCTACGATCTCTTGTTTTGTTTTCATGCTGCAAGTTTCATACAAAAATAAGGCTTTTAATTCAAAGCACCTCACCTCCCGAAACCCTGCACCTGCTACCCTGTACCTGAAGTTTTTGAAAAAAACTTCAAAAATATGTGCGACATTTTTCGATTTTCGGTATTAATAGATATGGGGTGGAAGGTTTTTCTTCCGGATAGGTACATAAGACCTGTAGAAAATAAGATCCGCGAGATTGCCGGATCGCTCGGCAACCGGATTCCAAATGAAGGAGGCTTAATAGGAGGGAAGGCAGGATTGGCCTGCTTTTATGCTTATTATGCTGACTGGAGTGGGGATCGGGTTTTCGATAGTCTGGTGGCAGATTTGATTGAGCAAGCGCTCAATCCTGCCTCCGGGCATGTTCCCGAACTAAGGTTCTCGAGTGGTATGAGTGGGGTGACATGGCTAATTCACAATCTTTCTGCCAATGGGCTGTCTTGCTGGGATACGGCCTCGGTATTTGATGAACTTGATACGCATCTGTACACATACATGATTTCAGAAATGAAGTCGGGGCATTATGATTACCTGCACGGAGCCCTGGGAGTGGCACTTTACTTTTTACGTCAGCCCAAAAATGAGAGATATCGTATTTATCTGACCGAATTGCTTTCTGTGTTGAGTGGTATAGCTAATCGAGAACATGATGGAGCCCTGAAGTGGATTTCTGTTCTTGATGAGAAAAAAAAGAAGGAAGGCTACAACCTGAGCCTCTCTCATGGAATGGCATCTGTTATGCTGATCTTGTCGAAGATACATGCTGAAGGGATAGCAGAAGATGCTACGGATAAACTAATCCGAGGCGGATTGAAATATATCGATAAGCAGAAACTACCCCCCGGAAAGAGTATTTCGGCATTTCCATCCTGGGCTCTGGAAAGCATGGAGGAGGACTCCCATTCCCGCCTGGCCTGGTGCTACGGTGACCTGGGAATAGGATTGGCATACCTGAGAGCCGGGGATGTCTTGGCTTCATCGGCTTATCAATTGGATGGCTTGAATTTGCTGTTAGAAACGACAAAAAGGAGAGAGCCCGGAGATAATCATGTTTTTGACGCAGGAATCTGCCATGGAGCAGCAGGCCTTGCACTTGTATATAATGTGTTATATCAGGAAACAGAATTGAACTCTTTTAAAGATGCATCATTATACTGGTTGGACCTATGCCTCGGTATGGCATCACATGATGATGGTATCGCCGGTTACAAAGCCTGGCACCACCCTGATTTTGGAGGGTGGAAAGCGTCATCCGGATTGTTGGATGGAGCGGCAGGCATCGGGCTTAGCTTATTGTCTTTTGTATCGGAGCGTAAACCGGAATGGGCAGCGTCTCTTTTAGTCTTGTAGAATTATATGAGCAAACAGAATAACAGCTTTTCGTATCGAGTCGCAAATACCTTTTTGCTTCGTGCTCCGCTATTACCGCTGCATACACTGAAGAAACTGTCTGATGCAGATGATGTGGACGCATTTCTCCGCACTTATTATTCCGGAAAGGAAGTTGCTGAAGCTCTTTTCCTTGCTTCGCCGGAATTATATAGAGCTACAAAGCAATGGATTGAGGATGGGACTGAAAATGAAAAGATCCGCTTCTCGCTTATGAAGTATCTGGTCAGGATGTCATCACGATGCACTCCCTTCGGGGCATTCGCGGGGATCTGCTCCGGATCATTTAGTGAAAACAGCAAAATTACCCTGGCTTCTCTAGGTGACAATAAATTATTCATGCGCCCTGATATGCAATTTCTTTGCAGCCTGGCTGAAAAGATACTTGGAGACAGAAATTTAAGGGAAGGACTCATCTATAGTCCGAATACGAGCCTGTTTTCGGTAGGAGATGAATATCGATACGTTGAATATCAATCCGATGATGATGGAATGCGACACTATAAACTCCAAAGTGTCCGGGGCGCTGAATCACTGAATAAAATTATTGCCAGAGCTGAAACGGGAGCAACATTAAGTGATTTGTATGCTGAGATCATAGAAGAGAATCTGGACCTGGATGAGGCCAGGGAATATATTCATATGCTGATCGATAACCAGGTACTGGTTTCTTCCCTGGATCCCGGGCTTACAGGTGAAGGATATTTTGATGAACTGAAGAATGGCCTGGAGAAAATTAATACTGACAATGCATACCTGAAACTGCTTCAGAAAATAAGTGACAGCTTGCTAAAAATGCAATCATCCAAAAGGCATTCCAAAATTAAAATCCTTGGTGAGATGATCATGGATGTCGGAAAATCAGCTATATCCTTCCGGGAAAATGAACTTATTCAAGCAGACTTGAAACTTGTAAAAGAAGATTGTTCTCTGTCAAGCCATGTTAGACATGATATAGAAGACATTATTCCTGTTTTAGGGATACTTTCCCGTGCTGAAGGAAATGCTTTGATGGATAGCTTTATGGAAAAGTTCATTCGTCGATATGATGCACAGGAAGTTCCCTTGTCAATGGCCCTGGACGCAGAAGCCGGATTGGGATATCTTCCTGATGATCAGCATGCTAATGCTTCTTCTCTAATTGAAGGACTTCGCCTGCCGCAGAAAGATTTCGAGGAGGCCGAAATTAAATGGACTGCAGTTGACAGCATGTTGTACAGGAAACTTCAGTCCGCACTTATGGAGGGTGGTGGTGAGATAGAGATCAAGGATGATGATTTGCAAATGCTTCCTGAAATGGAGCAAAATCTTCCTGTGAGTATCTCTGTTATGGCACGGATACTCACCAGTGCGACACACGAGCAGGATAAGTGTCGCTTTCTCATTGAAAGTGCAGGAGGAATAAGCGCGCTTAACCTGGCCGGAAGATTTGGACATATGGATGACAGGCTGAAAGAGACCATGGAAGGTATAGCGGAATTTGAACAGAGCTTCTATGATGAGCATATATTGGCTGAGATCGTACACCTTCCTCAGCAAAGGACCGGAAATGTATTGCTCAGGCCTGTATTGCATAAGTATGAGATCCCATACCTCGCCAGAGCAGCGGTCCCTGATGAATACTGCATCCCAATAAGGGATTTGATGGTGAGCGTAGGTAATAACAGAGTACGCCTGAGGTCAAAGAAACTCAATAAATACATCATTCCCAGGCTCTCCAATGCTCATAATTATGCTTTTTCTTCCTTATCAGTGTATCGTTTCCTCTGCGATTTACAGTCACGGGATACCAGAGCAGGGATTGGGTTTTCATGGGGTTCACTTCAGCGTGAAGCCATTTACCTACCAAGGGTAATACATAAAAACTTCATTCTTGCCAGGGCCTGCTGGAATCTAACATCAAAGGAACTATCTGAAATTCAAAAGATCCAAAGCCTGGGCAAGCTCATGAAAGCCATTGAAATGCTTAGAAATAAATACTTGATCCCTCAGGAGATCGTACTGACAGATTCCGATAATGAGCTCTGGATTGATCTTGCAAGCCGGAATGGTGCTGAATTGTTTCAATACGAGATCAGAAAGAGGAAACACATTAATTTGCAGGAATTCCTGCAGCCTGATTGTAAATTGGTACAGTCTGTGGATGGATGCAGGGCCAATGAATTCATATTCTTTTTAACACAGGAAGGATGACGGAAGCCCGATCATATTTACCCTTTGATGAATGGCTGTACATACGGATCTATACCGGGCACAGGACAGCAGACAGGATACTGTCTGAAATATTGTATCCATTGTGGGATAAGTATAATAAAAAGGGTTTTAGCGAAAGCTGGTTTTTTGTCCGTTATTCAGACCCAGATTTTCATCTTCGTTTCAGGGCAAAAATGAAAAACAAGGGGAACAGTTTTAAGCTTCTGGATGAGTTGAAACAGCTTATCATGCCCCTCAAAAATGCAGGCCTGGTATGGGAAATTGATATCGGAACATATGTGCCTGAAGTGGAAAGGTATGGAGCTGGGTCTATGTTCCTGGCAGAGCAAATATTTTGTGCGGATAGTATAGCTGTTGCGGAAGCTCTGCACAATAAGCTTTTTAGCAATGATGAACATAACAGATGGCTATATGCCATAGCATCCATTGATCGGTTGCTGGATGATTTTAAATTTAATATGGAGGATAAAAAATCCCTGCTGCTGGAACTAAGCAGAAGTTATGGGAAAGAGTTTGGTAAAAACAAGGATCTTGCAAAGCAGCTTTCAGCAAAATACAGGCAGCACCGGGATAATATCAATGGACTATTATCCGGAGAATCAGAACATGGAATACATGAAGTGCTGAATAAACGTTTCTTGCTGGCAGAAGAGGCTGTGAAGAAGCTACTCAAGATGTATAAACAAGATCAGATGTCTGTATCAAAAAATGATCTTCTGTCAAGCCTCATCCACATGTCGATGAACCGCATTTTCCGCAACAATAACCGCTTACATGAAATGGTAATTTATGATCTTCTTTTCCGTCACTATAAATCTGCACTGGCCAGGAAGGATTGAAGGCTCAGGAGGTGGCTTGTAGCAGCAGGGGAATACTCCCGGGCAGATATGGATCACGTTTAAAATTTCCATAAACCAGGATATCGTGAAAGCCTGCCTTCTGTACCAGCCTGATGAGCTCGTCTTTAAGGATGGGGAATAAGCTGATGGTATTGCGAATTTCCTCACCACTTTCTTTGATGCTCAGAATGGTCTCGAAATCAAGCGCACTTCTGTCTGTGTAGTGATAATTCCTGACAAATTTGATGCTGTCATTTTCGATGGTCGGCAAGCCATCTATCTTTTCATTGAAAATGTCATGCTTTTCAAGATCCAGCATCCCATAAGGATGAAAAGAAAGTCCGGGCTGATCGCCACCGGCTTTCTCAATGGCAAGTTTCAACATCATCTCATCCGGGTCTATTCCAATCACTTCCCTGAAATGAGGAGCAAGGGCAAGACATAAACTTCCTGTTCCACATCCTACATCCAACACTTTCAGCCCTGAAGCCTTTTCAAAACTCTTGAGCACAAAATCCGGCTGCATGGGATTCAGTGGGAAAATAGCGTCGTAATGATCTGAAATGCTCTTATAAAATGCCATATAGGCAAATGTATGCATCTTTGGTTAGATTGGGTGCTGGATACTGGTTGCTGGTTGCTGGTTGCTGGAATTTCCCCGAAGGGGAGTAACATTTCCCTTAATTCGTAGTATAAGGGTGTTACAGTATACTGTTAGATGGCTAAATTCCCTTTCTATAAACAGCTGGACGCAATGGATTGCGGCCCGAGTTGCCTGCGGATGATCGCAAAGCATTACGGACGTAATTACAGCGTACAAACCCTCCGGGAGAGGAGTCATATCACCCGCGAAGGGGTTTCGCTATTGGGTACCAGCGATGCTGCAGAATCTATTGGATTCCGGTCCATGGGTATACGCATAGGGCTCGAGCAGCTGGCCAAGGAAACACCACTGCCATGTATAGCCCACTGGAAGCAAAATCACTTTGTAGTCGTTTATCATATCACTAAAAAACATGTCCATGTGGCCGACCCGGCCCACGGGATGATCAAATATTCCAGGGAAGAGTTCATGAACCAGTGGGCCAGCACAAAAACTGAGGATGAGCCACAGGGTATCTGCCTCCTGCTTGAACCCACCCCCGATTTTTATAGCCAGGAAGGGGAGGTCAGGGATAAAAAGACATTTCGTTTCCTTTTCTCATACCTCAAGCCATATGGGAAATTTATTACTCAGCTGGTGCTGGGAATGGTGCTTGGGGCATTATTGCAACTGATATTTCCCTTTCTTACGCAGGCCATCGTCGATATTGGTATCTCCAACCAGGACCTCGGCTTTATCAGCCTCATACTGATAGCACAGCTGGTGCTCTTCATCAGCCAGGCCTCGGTGGAATTTATACGGAGTTGGATACTGCTGCACATCAGTGCCAGGGTGAATATATCCCTTATCTCCGACTTTCTTATCAAGCTGATGAAGCTGCCAATTGGCTTCTTCGACAGCAAGATGATCGGTGATCTCATGCAGCGCATCGGTGACCACACCAGGATAGAGAACTTCCTTACGGTGTCGAGCCTGAACATATTGTTCAGCATGGTTACCCTGGTCATGTTCAGTGTGGTGCTGGCTATTTACAGCCTGAAAATATTGCTAATTTTCCTGATCGGTAGTGCGCTATATATCATCTGGGTGCTGCTGTTCATGAAGAAGCGTCGTGAGGTGGACTATAAGCGCTTTGCGCAGATGGCCGACAACCAGAGCAACCTTATCCAGCTCATCACCGGGATGCAGGAGATCAAGCTGAATAACTGCGAGAAGCAGAAACGCTGGGACTGGGAAAAGATACAGGCACGACTCTTCAAAGTAAATATCAAAGGACTGGCCTTGAACCAGTATCAGCAGGCTGGTGCTGTTTTCTTCAACCAGACAAAAAATATCCTCATCATATTTGTCGCTGCTGATTCTGTAGTGAGGGGCGACATGACACTGGGTATGCTGGTGGCCGTGCAGTATATTATCGGTACACTAAACAGCCCTATCGATCAGATGATTACCTTCTTCCGCTCTGCACAGGATGCCAAGATCAGCCTGGAGCGTTTGGGTGAGATCCACTCCAGGGAGGAAGAAGAAAAATCCGAAGAGCCAAAGGTCTCTTCCCTCCCGGCAAAGAAAAGCCTTACAGTACGCGACCTGACATTCCGATATTCAGGATCACATTCCGACCCGGTGCTGAAGAACCTGAACTTTGAGATCCCGGAAAAGAAAATAACGGCCATCGTGGGCCCGAGCGGCAGTGGAAAGACAACCCTTGTAAAGTTGCTGCTGGGATTTTATCCTCCCGAAAAAGGTGAGATAAAAGTCGGAGAACTAAACATAAAAAATATCAATGGCAGGTTCTGGAGGCAGCAATGTGGTGCCGTGATGCAGGATGGTTTCATCTTTTCCGATACCATTGCCCGTAACATTGCCGTAAGCGATGAATACATCGATCGTGACAAACTCTTACATGCGGTGAATATAGCTAACATCCAGGATTTTGTAGAATCACTGCCACTGGCCTACAATACTAAGATAGGGCAGGAGGGAACCGGCCTCAGCCAGGGACAGAAGCAACGTATCCTCATTGCCAGGGCGGTGTATAAGAACCCTGAATTTCTTTTCTTCGATGAAGCTACGAACGCCCTGGATGCCAACAATGAACGGACGATCATGAAAAAGCTGAACCAGTTCTTTGAGGGCAAGACAGCTGTTATTGTGGCACATCGCCTGAGCACCGTTACCAATGCCGACCTGATCATTGTGCTCGACAAGGGAGAGGTGATTGAGCAGGGAACACATGAAGAATTGACAAAACTAAAAGGAGCATATTATCAACTGGTGAAGAACCAGCTTGAACTGGGCAGTTAGGCCTGAAAAGTAAAAAAATGGCAAAGGAAAGCCAACATAAGAGAATAGAATTCCGCAGCGAACCTGTGCAGGAGATCCTGGGCTCAGTCCCATCGTGGATCATCCGTTGGGGTACCACGCTCTTTTTTGCCGTGATCATACTCTTGCTGGTAGGAAGCTGGTTTTTTAGATATCCTGAGGTGGTCCCGAATCTCGATGTGGAGGTGCATACTACCGAGCCCCCGGCCTCTGTCGTCGCGCGATCTACAGGTAAGATAGAGGAGTTCTTCATCATGGATAAACAGCTGGTCAGCAAAGGCGACAGCATTGCCGTGATCGAAAACCCTGCTAATTATGCAGACATGTTCCTGCTTCGTGATGAGCTACGGAAGTTCAGGCCCATCCTGGATGGCAATGAGATTATCTCCATCACCGGATTTAACTTCCGGAACAATATGCAACTGGGCGATGTGCAGGATGAATATGCAGATTTCCAGAAGGATTTTCGTGAGCTGATGAACTTTGTAGATCTGAATTATTATAGCCGGAAGATAGAGACTTTCGACAAACAGATAAGCGATTATAACCTCTCCTATAACTATATGTATACCCAGAAGCAGACCCTGCAGGAAGATTTTGAACTGGAGAACAGGAATTATGAGCGATATGTTTCCCTGTACGATAGTGCTGCCATTTCCCAATCAGAGCTGGAAAATTTCAAAAGTGAACTGCTTCAGAAACAGCATGCATATGAAAGCGCCCGTACCGACCTGGCTAATGCACGGATTAAGATCGATGAACTGGAAGGGGAAAAGATCGACCTTCGGCTGCAATACGAAAAAGAAAAGAGCAACATACAGCTATTGATACACAATTCCTTCAATAAACTGTATGGAGCCATTAATATGTGGGCACAGGATTACCTCATTGTGGCTCCCATCGACGGCAGTGCTACATTTAATAAGTTCTGGACTACCAATCAGAACATTAACATAGGTGAAAAAATTATCAGCATCGTGCCGGTCGATTCATCCAATATTATTGGAAAACTTACCATGCCTGTTTACCGATCGGGTAAGGTAAAAGTGGGGCAGAAGGTGAATATCCGCTTCGAGAACTACCCCTATATGGAGTTTGGTATGGTTACCGGTTACGTGGATAAGATTTCCATCGTCCCGGCCGACAATACCTATGCTGTGGATGTTGTATTTCCTGATGGCCTGAAGACAAATTACCAGGTCGACCTTCCTTTTACACAAAAGATGAGGGGTAAGGCCGAGATCATCACACAGGATGTACGTTTGCTGGAGCGAATCATCCGCCCCCTGCGTTCGCTCATCCAGAATCGCTCCATGCGTACCATAGAAGAATTTGACTAAGTTTGTGTATGCAGGAGCTGAACCTCCCCCAATATGATTTTCGCCTGAGAAAGGAGAATGAACAGTTTCAGATCTTTGATGAGATCAGAAAGAAATATGTAGCACTCACGCCTGAGGAGTGGGTCAGGCAGCATTTCATCCAATACCTTGTCAATCATAAAAAAGTTCCTGCAAGCCTCATGATCCTGGAAAAGAAAATTGTGATGAACAGGATGGACCGCCGGCCTGATATTCTTGTCCATAGTAAGCAGGGTAAGCCCATCATGATTGTTGAATGCAAAGCCCCTGAAGTAAAGATCAGCCAGGATGCCTTTGATCAGATAGCCAGGTATAATTCAGTTATCAATGCCCCTTATCTCGTAGTGACAAATGGTTTGCAACACTTTTGCTGCCTGATGGATCCCAATAAGAACACCTATCGCTTCCTGGAGGAGGTGCCGGATTACGATGAAATGAGCGTGTAAAGTTTGAACTTCGCACTCCGCACTTTACAACACCTTTACCAGCTCCAAAAAGTCCTTATAAGGTATGGCCGGCAGGCTTTCTGCGCTCATAGCGCCATTTGCACGACTGATAATAGATACTTTTGCAGCACTTTCGACATCCGGTGCTTCGTAAATATCGAGAAAGTCATATTGACCAAGCAAGGCATAATGAGATACGAATTTAATTTCCGGGCATTTTTCCCTGACTAATTCTAACCAGTTTCCGCCAATGGTGGAGCGGTCTTTTAAGCGTTGTGTTAATTCTGGCGTTAATTTTGTAAGTAAAATAAATGTTTGCATAATGAAGAGATTGTTGTTGAATCCCTTAAATTACAAAATATCACAGGGAAAGTCAATACAGCCAGTGTGTTGCTTTACCTGATTATTTCATTAAATAATTAACTCGGATACACTTGGTTTAAAAATATTTTTAACTTTGCGTGTATTCAAAAACCTCTTGAAATGAAAAGAACTGTCATCCAGATCGTCCTCCTTCTCGTTATTATTGTTCTGGCCTATCTCGTGTACCAGAGCGTGAACAAACCACTGCAGTTCAATGCAGCAAAAGACAAAAGGGAAGCCCTGGTTATCCAGGACCTTAAAGATATCAGAAGCGGTCAGCTGATCTACAAGAAAATGAATGATCAGTATGCGAAAGACATCGATACGCTGATGATGTTTCTCCGTGAAGGTGAGATCCCGATCGTGAAAAAAGTGCCGGATCCGGAGGATACTACTTTTACCAGGACGATCAATGATACCATTGGATACATTGTGGTTGCCGATTCACTGTATGGCCACAGACCATATTTTATACTTGATTCATTACCCTGGATCCCCGGTGCCGGTATTATGTACAACCTGGATGCAGGAGAGGTTAAGAAGGGTGGCCTCAACGTGCACGTTTTCGAAGCTACGGCCCGTTACAACGAGATACTGAAAGGGCTTGAAGAGCAAATGATCGTGAACCTGATCAAAGCCCGGAATGACATTGACAGATTCCCCGGCCTGAAGGTGGGATCCATGATGGAGCCTTCCACCGATGGTAACTGGGAGTAATCACTTAGCCGCTATATATGGCTGATCACTTCAAAGCGATACATACTTATTCTGATCCAGGATTAGACAAGCAGAAGACTTATGAATATGATTTATCCATTCGTATGCATGCGGATGGATTGTCATATGTCGTCATGGACGGAAACACCAATAAGTTCCTGCACCTGGAAGCCTTTGATCTTTCCGAACCGGGAAAGAAACTACATATCCCCGGTGAGCCTGAAAATACAAGCCCGGGTAAGCTTGCACAGCTTTTCGATGGCGAGTTGAATTGGTTGTGTCAGCCTTTTAAAAATACCAGGATACTGCTTGAACAGGGCAAGTCCACCCTGATACCCGAAGCTCTTTTTCTTGAGGAGGAGAAAGCTCTCATATTCGATTTCAATGTGGCCGAAGATAAGATTAATGCTGCCAATCTGAAACATGACTACCTGAGAGGAGCCAGTGCATATAACATCTTCCACCTGCCACCGGCGATGAGTCAGCTGATCCAAAAGTGCTTTGACAATGCCTCCGTATTTCACCATTCCACGGCCTGTATTCAAGGCATACTGTTGAAGCACAGGAATATCGATTCAGGAAAGCAATTGTTTGTGAATGCTTCTGCTTCACATGTGGATATTCTTCAGATCAGCAATAAAAAGCTGGAATACTACAACTCCTTTGTCTATAATACTGCCGAAGACTTCATGTATTACCTGATTTTTGTTGTAGAGCAACTGGAGCTAAATCCTGAAAGTGTCGAATTGATGGTCAGTGGCGAGATAGAAAAGCACTCTCCACTGTCTGATCTCATTCATAAGTATATCAGGCATGTCAGTTATCTTGAGCGCAATGCCGATTTCAGGTATAGCTTCATATTTGATTCACTTCCCGGGCACTATTATTATAACCTTCTGAATGCTTCATTATGCGAATAATCGGTGGCTCGCATAAAGGAAGAAGGATACAGGCACCTGCAAACCTTCCTGTACGGCCTACTACTGATATGGCTAAAGAAGCCTTATTCAATATCCTGCATAATCATTACGATTTCGAAGGCCTGAAAGTGCTGGATCTTTTTGCCGGCATCGGGAGCCTGTCATATGAGTTTGCTGCCAGGGATGCTGCCGAAGTGCATAGCGTGGAACTTAATCCGCGATGTGTTAGTTTCATTACGGAAACTACCCGTAAGCTGAATCTGAAGAACCTCTTTGTGATCAGGGCAAATGTGTTTACCTATCTCAGCCGCGGGGGCGGAAAGAAATTTGATATCATCTTTGCCGATCCGCCTTACGACCTGGAAGGGATTGAGCGTATTCCTGAACTTGTTTTAGAAAAAGAAATGCTTGATAAAGATGGCTGGCTGATCGTTGAGCATCCGGCTAGCATCGATTTTTCGGAACATCCGAACCTGGATCAGCAGCGCAATTACGGCAAAGTGAATTTCAGTATGTTTTCCGCAAAATAAAAACCGCCCCGTTATAAAGCGGAGCGGCTGGTTTATAATTCTTTTCTATAGCTGAGGATCAATACTCATCTTCGTGGAAGAAAAAATCTTCCTTGGTCGGATAGTCCGGCCAAATGTCCTCAATGCTTTCGTAAACTTCTCCTTCATCCTCGATCTCACGAAGGTTTTCAATCACCTCCTGGGGCGCTCCAGACCTGATGCTAAAATCAATCAGTTCATCCTTGGTGGCGGGCCATGGAGCGTCTTCAAGTTTAGAAGCTAATTCAAGGGTCCAATACATGTGAATTATTGCTTTAAAATTTCTGCAAAAATAAGGGAATTTTTAAAAAAGTCAAGTACTTTTTTTAACAAGGCGAAAAACGCTCAAACCCTAGGTTTCCAAAGGGTTTCAGGAGCATCGTGGTCTTTGGCTACTTTTCTGGCCAACACAAAAAGGTAGTCAGAAAGGCGATTTAGGTATTTGATATTCAGTGAAGTTACGGGATGAATCTCTGATAATCGGATGGTAATTCTTTCCGCCCGTCGACAAATACATCTGGCAATATGGCAATGTGAAACGGCCGGATGTCCGCCGGGGAGGATGAAATTAGAAAGGGGCTCAAGCTCTTCATTCATCTGGTCGATGGCCGATTCCAGCCTCAATATATCTGTTTCTGCGATCTCCGGAAGCGGCCTGCTGAGCTGTGTATCAGGGTCATGGGCCAGCTGCGATTCGATGGTGAAAAGCCTGTCCTGGACCTCGATCAGGAGTGCTTTAAGCTCTTCCGAAATATCCTGATCACGAACTAATCCAATATATGATTTCAATTCATCTACAGTGCCATAAGCTTCAATCCGTGGATGACACTTGGGCACCCTGGTTCCGCCAATAAGGGAAGTTTGCCCTTTATCGCCGGTTTTGGTATATATCTTAAATTCTTCAGACATATCTTATTTAACAGTTGCCATGTTTTTGTAAAAACTCATGGTACGGATGTCCTCATTCTTCTTATCAGAAGCGATATTGCCGTCGATCATCCTGATGATACGGTGTGCATGCAGTGCGATGTCCTCTTCATGGGTAACCACGATAATCGTATTTCCCAGCTTATGGATTTCTTCGAGCAAACCCATGATCTCGATGGATGTCTTGGAATCCAGGTTTCCTGTTGGCTCATCAGCAAGAATAATGGATGGCTCATTGACCAGGGCCCTGGCAACAGCTACACGCTGCCTCTGCCCACCGGATAATTCATTGGGTTTGTGTGTGATCCTGTCGGTGAGGTGGACATTGTCGAGTGCTTTTTTTGCCATTTCTACCCTCTTCGCTTTACTAAAGCCTGCATATATCAAGGGAAGGGTCACATTTTCGAGTGCAGTAGAGCGTGGTAACAAGTTGAAAGTTTGAAAGATGAATCCAATTTCCTTGTTTCGGATCTCCGCCAGCTGGTTATCGTTGAGCTGGCTAACATCCTTGCCATTAAGGAAGTAATTTCCTCCTGTCGGGGTGTCCAGACATCCCAGCATATTCATCAGGGTGGATTTCCCTGAGCCTGATGGCCCCATCAGGGCAACAAACTCATTTTTATCTATAGTTAAGGTTATTGAACGGAGAGCTTTCACTGTTTCCGTACCCACGACAAAATGTCGTGCAATTTCATTTAGGTTGATCACTTCCTGGCTCATCGCTCTGTGCTTTTATGCAAATGTAATAAAATACTGGTTACTGGTTACTGGTCACTAACTCAACCCTCAACCCTCAAAACTTCAGTATAAAATTCTCTTTCGCAATAT
>JAOZTN010000025.1:28648-32160 GCA_029942245.1 Bacteroidales bacterium
ACTAACTCAACCCTCAACCCTCAAAACTTCAGTATAAAATTCTCTTTCGCAATATCTTTTTTAAAAAGCAGTATTCCTGTCCTGAAAAGATCAATGGAAACGCTCACTTTCTCATTTGCCCTGATCTCATTCCACGCCTGTTCCATGCCTTTCGACCAATGGATGTCGTCAATGATGACCATGCTTCCCTCATGTAATTTGGGCAGGATCAGCCGGAAATACTCAATTGTAGGTTCCCGGCGGTGATTGCCATCCACCAGCACGAAATCGAGTTTATCAAACTTGATGAGTGTTTTTTCAAGCAAGAGGTCAAAATTGCCCATGGCCAGCTCAATATTATTAATCCCAAAGCTGTTAAAGTTTTCCATGGCCTTTTCAGCGATCATAGCGCAGCCTTCCATAGTGACAAAATTACTTTTTGGAGCTGCGGTGGCAATATAAAGGCTGCTGATTCCCATGGCGGTACCAATTTCCAATACATCATCGGGTTTATTGAACTCCACAAGGCGATGGATGAGTTTTCCGCATTTTGGGCTGATAGAGGAGTGGCGTGTTACATTTTTAACCTGTCGAAACCTGACTTTATACTCATTTTTGCCCGAACCGGTGCCGAAATCCGTTGTTTCGAGCAGACTGCGCTGGCGAAGCAGCGATCTGCGTTGTTTCTCTATTGCATCATATGTGCTGCGGCTGTTTTTATCCAGGATAACTTCAGTATAGAACTCGTATACAAAGGGGGAGTGTACCTTGAACATCGACCTGGCACCAAATCTATATTTCAGGAAGGGAATAACACTTCTTATCTTTCGAGTGATCACGCTATTTAAATGCCAGTTTGTTAAAATAAAATACAGTGCGTTTTCCGCCTGAGATCCTGTTGTTCTTAATTTTCTGGTATCCGTAGCAGATAAAATAACTTCCGTACCAGTGCATCATCTTACTGCCCAGATCCTCCATCAGCTTATCACCTTTATATTTACTTTCAATGGCGATATTCTGCAACTTGTTTTCCTCTTCATCGGCACTGGCGATCTGATAGTAGAGCTTGTTCTGGCTGGAATAAAAAAAGGCAAGTTCGTCCTGCTTCACAAAGGTTTCCATGTACCTCGACAGCTTAAAGGTGAGGATGTCACGGATCTCAACGCCATCATTCCATACCAGCTTCCCATCTGCCGAGAAGGCCCCTACAAGCCCGGAAATATAGTTGTACCCATCAAAAACTGTATACGTCTGAGGTATGGGCCTCCCATAATAGTCGTAATACATATTGGTTACGGTCCGATATTCGGGATAATATGCCTCTGCTAATAGAACAAAATTTCCTTTAAACGGAATCACATCATGGAGCAGGAGGGTATATTCAAGTGAGTATTCTTCACCTTTGCTCTTCTGCTTTTCAGCCTTTTTTCTCAGGTCGGCTATAGTCTTGCTGCTCAAACTTCTAAACATCTCTTCGAATTCAAGGAAATTGTAATAGTTTATATATACTTCTTTTTCCCCCTCGAATCTTGTGACAAAGAATCCGGCAGTTTCCGGGCCTGTTTCATCATCATTATCGCTTACCCGTGAAGCATCATTGCTATAGGTCCCCATTATAAGCAGCGTATCGCCTGCACTGTATGCGATCCGTGCTTCATTCATCACCTTCTTCTCCATAGCCGGATTGATCTTATAGGTGTTTTCATGTTGGCCTGCCTTGTCCAACTGCAGGATGAGGATGGCATTCTGCTTCTTTCCCAGGTAGTTTTCCACGATTACAAAGATCTTATCATCTTCAGTATCGTAATGTATGTCCTGAATGATATTCAGCCCTTCAATTTCAGGCTTGATCTGTTTCGACGACCCGCTTAAGAGGTCAATAAATTGCAGGGAGGGCTCAAACCTGCTGTTATTGAATGCGATGATGGCATTTTCATGATGCAGGCTGAAATGGACAGGTTCCGATTTTTCCGGTCCTGAGGCATTGAATAATTCAAGTTTGTTAATGTGGTAATCAATCTTAAGGATTTGAATGTTATGTTGCGATTTCTGCTTATCTACATCCATGAAAAGCAGGTAAGTATTATTGTCGCCGTGTACAAAAGCTTTAAACTTTACACCGGTGATGAGGGCTGTATCAGCCAGCCATTGCTGCTGCATGTTCTTGCTGTAGAGGGCAAAATGCCAGATGCGTGTATCAATACCACTGCCCCGTTTTTCACTTTCAAAGAATACCAGCAAGCCATTTTCGCCACAGGGCACAATATTATAGTTTTCCATGTCGAGGTTGGCATTTAACTCAACGCGGAGAGGAGCTTTCCTTTGTGACAGAGCTTGCTCTGATGATCCGAGAAAGCATACCAGCAGTATTATAAGCGGGATAATAATTCTCATCTTAATGGATGTGCATTGCCATAACAATAATAACAATTTTTTCGATGAAATATTTGATGCTGCAAGAAAAAAGGGCCCCGAAATCAAATTCATCGGGACCCTGAAGATTGTTATCGTATTGAACTGATATTATTCAATAATCAGTTTTTTGATTGCGGTATTTCCTGCTTCATCGGTGCAGCGCATCAGGTAGATGCCACTATTGATATTTCCAAGATCAATACTGCCTTCACCTATGATGTTTGTTTCATCCATTACTTTTTGACCACTGAGAGTGTATATATTAACAGTCAGCTTAACATTTTCATCGCTGCTGATAAATACCCTGTCGGTGGCAGGATTTGGAAAAATATTCACTTCAGCTTCAATGCTATGAATATCATCGACTCCAAGTACTTCATTACCTGTGATGAAGATGTCATCCAACTCCCAGGTGGCAGCATCAGAAGCTGTTGAAGTATATTTGAAAGCAACGTATACTGCAGTGCCGCTAACACTTGATATGTCAATGTCGCCACTGGATATCCAGTCAAAGAAATCAGGTGAAGATACATATGAAAGATCGGTCCAGGTAGCTGATGATGGATCGCTTCCATTGTAATCATTTGAGATCATCGCCTCAAGAGCGGGGCCATCATATCCGACAGCATTGTAGAAGTTCAATGTTTCTGCAGTGTAATTTTCGAAATTCATGGCAGGAGAGATCAGCCAGTCTTCGTTTGCATTTGCTCCACCATCATATCCTGAGCATTTTGCACAGGATGATCCACCGACACCATGTTCAATATCAATTTCCCATTCCTGAGCGCCACTAATGCTGACCTGTTGCCAGTCTCCAAAACCATCTTCAAAATTGATTGTTTCGATAATAGCTACGTCAGGTGTTGATGCTGTAGCTGCAGGAGCAGTCCCATCATTTTTATAATCAATATCTGCGGCACCGTTTGTATATGGATATATTTTGAAAAAGTATGGGGTATTCCCATTCAGGTTGGCAAAAGTGCATGTTCCGGCTCCAAATCCAATGTTCAGAGCTCCTGAACCATCGGCCAGGTCGGGATCGTCAGCTACAGGAGTGCCATCTACTGGCGCTGTAATATTATCTTCGGTGCTTCCCAGAACAAGGTATCCGCTTGGTA
>JAOZTN010000025.1:32260-35201 GCA_029942245.1 Bacteroidales bacterium
GTCTCAAGCACATTGCTTTCGGTCAGGTACCTGATGAAATATATTCCTGAATCCAGATGGTCGAGGTTCAGCACAGTGCTTCCTGCAGGAATCCTGTTATTGAGGATCTGCTGGCCTGTCAGGTTGAAAATGCTCAGGGTGATATCTTCACCGCTGGTATTTTCTATGTTCAGGATGCTAGTGGCCGGGTTTGGATATATCTTAACGAAGCCTTCGGCTCCCAGTTCAGAGATGCCAATCGGATGAACATCGATATATTCTTCTTTCACCATGGTGTCCTCGCCATAATCGTTACCAACAGTCAGGGTAACGTCGTAGAGGCCTACAACAGCCCAGGTAATGGGCTCCGGAGTCTCCAGCATGGATGTGGCCGGTGTTCCGTCCTCGAAGGTCCATGACCAGGTAGTAATGGTTCCTGTTGAAAGGTCGGTAAAGTTGACTCCTTGTCCGACAGCCGGGTTGGTGGCATCGGCTTCGAAATCAGCAACAGGAGCATAATCTACTGAGATATAGTCCATCTTCATCAGCATGGATGTTCCACCAAAGTCATTTTCAACTTCCAGTGTTACATCATAGGTTCCCTGTGTGGCATACATGATACCGCTTGGGTTCTGATCTGTAGAAGTAGCAGGGTCACCTCCTTCAAATGTCCATAACCATGAGACCATGGTTCCTCCGCTCGACATATCTGAAAAGTTGGTGGTTCCACCAACCAGTACAGTCGTGTCTGCAGCCTTGAAGTTGGCAGTAGGCATGATCATCGAGCATCCTGCCATTGGTGTAGCCCAGATCGTATCGCCTGCGCCATTAATAGCTGCAAATTCAGTTGATGCAGCCCAGTTTTCTGCAAGACCGTTATCGAGGTTGGCATCACAAAGTGTGAGCGAAGGCCCGAAACCATCGGCCAGAGTATCCCATGGCAGATAGTCATCGTAATGAACGGAGTCGACAAACATTCCACTTGCATCGTAGAGTTGGATCAATTCCCCTGAATTACTGAGTGCACCACTGGTCCACTCATAAGCAGTAATGCCAAATGTGCTGGCAAGTGCTGTAGCATTTATCCCAACTACCAGGTATTCTGCCGGATTCAGTGTCACTGCCGGGAAGGTGTAAGTAACGCCATTTACAAATTCGAAATCGGTTAAATCAACGGCGTCTGCACCGTTATTGTAGAGCTCAATAAACTCGAGCGAATCATTTCCACTTTCCGGTGGGTTGTACATGATCTCAGTAATCACGATCTCAGGAGCAATATAAGCTTCAATAATAGAGAAAGTGTTCTGGCTTTCCCCAATAGGGCCAGCATTCAGATCAGAAATACGTATAATGTAGTCGTCGCCGGGTGCCTGGCTGCCCATGATATTCCAGGAGAAAGATAGATCACCTGAAGGAATATTGTTTACCAGCAGTTGTGGAGCCCAGGTATTGGTGTCGATGAGCTCGATCTTTAATTGTCCAGCATAATTAACAGTATCCCAGGTTATTACGTGCATAGAGCCTTGTTCCCATATTTCCCCGCCTGAAGGTGAGGTCACCATGATAGTCGGATCATCCGGGAAGTTTCTCCACCCTGGTGTTCCCAGATCAGCCTGAAGGCTGGCAGCCCAGTTTTCACCGAGTTCATTGTCAAGGGAAGGATCAAGCAGGGACAGTGAAGGTCCGTTTCCATCTGGTTCTGTTGGCCATGGAGAGCCGTCATCGTAAGGTACAATATCGGCCGAGAGTCTACCCGCACTAAATAGGTTTACGTCATCACCGCCATTATTTAAGTAAATATTTGTTTGCAGGGTGCCATCCAGATCGGGAGTGAAGGGGAAATTTCCTGCACTGGATAATTTGATAGTATAATATTGATCCGGACTTAGTACAGTTCCGCTGGGGATTGCAATAGGCGTATTGGTGGGTGTATTATCCTGGACAAACCATCCACCAATTTCAATATCTTCGGTAGTGTTGTTGTAAAGTTCTATCCATTCTTCATCATCACCCGGTGAGTTGTACATGATCTCGTTGATCACAACACCACCTGGTTCATAGGAATCTACAAGCACCATAACATTGTCGAACTCCCAGGTTTTGGCTCCGTCGGTGGGATTAGAATAATAAACAAAAGCAATATGAACCTCGGTATCAATACCCGAAAGGTCAATGTTTCCTGAACTTACCCATGCCCAGCCGCCGGGTGAAAGTGTGGCTGTAAGATCATTCCAGGTGGCTGTTGACGGATCTCCGCCGTCATCATAATTGGTAGAGTATTTAACTTCCAGTTCAGGTCCAGAATAGTTACATGCACTCATGAAAGTTAGTGCAGGGTTGAGGGCCCCAGCAAGGTCGAAACGCGGAGATATCAGCCAGTCTTCATTATCCAATGCATTTGGATGAACATATCCGCTTATTTGCGCGCAGTTGCTACCTCCTATACCGAAAGAATTGTCGCGATCCCATACTTGATCTCCAAGCATGTTCACAGTATCCCATGCCATCCAGCTCCAGTCAAAGTCCTCGTAAAGCAACAATGAAGTAGTCACCGCGGTAGCTTCAGGATATGTACCATCCGTTTTGAAATCTATATCAGTACCGCCATTCGTATAAGGGAATATGGCGAAATAATATATTGTGCTTGTGGCAAGATCAGAAAAAGTAAAAGTCTCGTTGCCAAATGCTACATTCTTGGCTCCGGCACCATCGCTCAGGTCCAGGTCATCAGCTACTGCTGTACCATCCACTGGAGCGACAATGTCGTCAGCTTCGCTGATAAATACAACATATGCACCTGGTAACTGGGCTCCCGTTGCATCTGTCCAGCTTGTTTCAACTGCATTACCCATATCCATTGCGCCAAAATTGGTAGGATAGTTGGTAGGTTCCGGCAATGGACCGCCACTGAGGCTCTGGCCGGTATTTAATGCTCCTTCAGTTGAAGTAATTGGCCCCCCCC
>JAOZTN010000026.1:0-2898 GCA_029942245.1 Bacteroidales bacterium
TCTGTCAGTAGCAATCAAAAATCATAACTTTACTTAGCTTTGCTCTCAGGCATGGTCATATACTATAACAAATTGAGAAATTATAATATTTTGAGAAGATGAATAGAAGACTCTTTATCAGGAACACTGCAGCATTCGCAGCGGTTTCAGCTTTACCTTTATCGCTTATGGCACTTACAAAAAATCAAATATTAAGGACTGCACATATAGGTGTTGGCGGTATGGGAGCAGCAGATCTTAGCTCTATTTCATCGCATCCGAATGTTAATGTCGTTGCCCTCTGTGATGTAGATTCTAATGCTTTGGCAGCAGCAAGTAAAATCCATCCTGATGCAGCCATTTATGAAGATTACAGAGTCCTTCTGAGTGAAATGAAGGATACTATTGATGCTGTAATCGTATCAACTCCAGATCATACGCATGCACCGGCCTCCATGATGGCCATGGAAATGGGCAAATCGGTATATTGTCAGAAACCTCTTACTCATCATATAACAGAAGCCAGATCGCTAAGAAAGCTGGCTTCAGAGAAAGACCTCGTTACGCAGATGGGAATACAGGTGCACTCCTTTTACGATTATAAACTGGCTACCTTACTCATACAGGCAGGAATCATTGGAAAAGTGAAGTGCGTGAGGGCATGGTCTCCTAAGAACTGGGGATATGATGGCCCTCAACCTCAGGGCGCGGATCCTGTTCCGGATAGTTTAAATTGGAACCTCTGGCTTGGGACATCAGCAGAGAGACCATATAAAGACAATGTTTACCACCCCGGAAACTGGAGAAAACTTCTGGATTATGGTTGTGGCACACTTGGTGATATGGGAGTGCATATATTCGATACGCCCTACAATGCCTTGCAATTAGATGTCCCCGAAACTGTCAAAAACAAGTGCCGTAAACCAAGCGGTTTTGGATTCCCCGAAAAGAACATCGTAACCTATACCTTCCCCGGAACCAAATACACAAGCGACTCATTCAAGTGGGTCTGGTACGATGGCGAAGGAGCTCCAAAAAAACACAAAGATCTCAGATTGCCCGACCAGGAAGAACTTCCCGGCCAGGGGGCCATGTTCATTGGCGAAAAAGGAAGGTTGTTATTACCACATTTTATGGAGCTTCCAAGACTTATCGTCGACCGAAAATACCATGAACTCGACCTTTCTATCATTCATGAGGATGATGAACCCGGTGAAGCTGTCAGGGATTACGGAACGGAAGGAAATAAGCACTACCATCAATTTGTAGATGCTTGCCTCGGAACAGACATATGCAGTGCACCCTTCTCCTACTCTTCCAGGCTTACAGAAACCATCCTTCTGGGAGTGATCGCCGGCCGCTTTCCTAATAAAACCCTGCATTGGGACAATGAGCTTGCAAAATTTCAGGAAGCGGAAGCCAACCAATTCTTAGATGCTCCATACAGGGCTTTTTAAATTCGATATCCGATATCCGATATTCGATATTCGATATTCGAAAAAAAAGTTCATAGTTCAGAGTCACTGTCGTCAGGGGAAATTGTTTAGTTAAGGATAACAAGGGGATCATGTTCTTTGTAACTTCGCAACAGTAGATATTTTCACAACACTCATTAATTTTAACCGGGCACTACCAGTTCAGACTTCAGACTTCAGACTTCAGACTTCAGAGTCCTGCCCCCCCGTACCCCGTACCGCACACCGCATACCTATTATTCATATCTTTGCAGCCTCAAATTAAAATCTGACCTTCATGGGACTCAAGTGCGGCATTATCGGGATCACAAACATCGGGAAAACAACTATTTTTAACTGTATCAGCAATACAAAGGCTGAAGCAAGTAATTTTGCGTTCAGTGCCTCTAAATCTAATATCGGGATGATCACAGTACCTGATGACAGGCTTGATCAGATCAATTCCATCATTCAATCCGATAAAGTAACAGCCGCAACAGTCGATATCGTCGACATTCCCGGTTTGACGAAAGGTTCGAGCAAAGGCGAAGGCATCGGGAATAAGTTTCTCAACGACATCCAGCAATGTGATGCCCTCATACATGTAGTCCGATGTTTCGATGATGATCAGCTTCCTCATATCGAAGGGTCCGTGAATCCCGTCAGGGACAAAGAGATCGTGGATCTTGAGCTTCAGATCAAAGACCTGGAAATGATTGATCGAAGGATCGAACGTACGGAGAAAATAGCCAGGTCCGGTGACAAAGAAGCCAAAAGATCCCTTGAGATCCTGAAAGTGTATAAAGACCATTTCGAGGATTTCAAACCGGCACGTACTGCTCCCTTAAACGAGGATGAGAAAAACTTTATCGACGACCTGCTTCTGCTCAGCGACAAGCCGGTCATTTATGTTTGCAATGTAGATGATGCTTCTGCTGTTAATGGAAACGCTTATGCTGATGCCTTTAAAGAATCAGTGGCTGGTGAAGGTGCTGAAGTCCTGATTATCGCAGGAGAACTGGAATCAGAGATCACTGAGCTGGAGGATGAGGAAGACCGCCAGGTTTTCCTTGAAGATGCCGGATTGAAAGAACCCGGTGTAAACAAAATGATCAGGTCTGCTTATGACCAGCTGCAGCTGCAATCATTCTTTACTGCAGGAAAGCAGGAGGTAAGGGCATGGACCATCCGCAAAGGGATGACCGCCCCACAGGCGGCAGGCACCATACACAGCGACCTGGAAAGGGGCTTTATCCGCGCCGAGGTGATGAGCTTTGACGACTTCCACACATTGGGATCAGAACAAGCCGTAAAGGATGCAGGGAAATTCAGAGTAGAAGGAAAAACATATGTAGTGCAGGAAGGAGACCTTCTGCACATACGTTTTAATGTTTAGCTTAGAATTGTACTCCCAGGGTGATATTGAGATTCGTATTTTTTGAATCCTGGTACTTATCAGTATCTT
>JAOZTN010000026.1:2998-33650 GCA_029942245.1 Bacteroidales bacterium
GTTTGCGAATAATCATCACTCTTCACGTCATTGATGTAAACCCCTTTTTGGATAAACATAAGCTCCGGCTGAAAAGCGATCATCTTATCCCCTATCCGGCAAAAAACACCGGCATGTCCTCCGAGGTTGTACTGTCCGGAGAGGTTATCGTCGAGGTTAAGGTTAACCCTGCCCATAGTAAGACCACCTTTCACGCCCCATCCAAATTGGGCCTGAGTGATAAATATGGACAAAAAGATTAGTAGGGTAAATAATAGAATCCGTTTCATCGTGTCTGTAATTTTTAATATTTGGGATTGTAAATATAGTGAATCACAGGCCGGATTCCAAACAAAAACGGCCATCATATTATGACGGCCGTCCTATAAATCAGGTATTTATACCTAATCACTTATTCGTGTGATTCTTCCGGAAACGGAATGGCATCAAGGATTTCATAGCGAATGGCTGTGAGTAAATATGCTTCCAGCATATAAAAGCGCATGGCTACAATTGGTGAAGATGCCTTTTTTACCTTATTATAATAAGTATCGACAAGTTTGTTCTGACGTTTGCCAAGGCTGATCACCTCTTTCATCCATGCGTCAGCTTCTTCATTAGAAAGATTTTCAAATTTCTCGCCAAACTCTATAAGCAAATCAAAACGTTCTTTCCCAAGGGCCTTACGCTCAACTTCATAAGCGTCATATACTTCCCAGAAAGGAACCCTGTTTTCAACTTTTGGCTGAATGAATTCCTCTACAATGGCTTTCTTTTCAATACCATAAATAGACTGTATCAGGTCAACCTGCTCTACATCGGATTGTGCAT
The DNA here is from genome assembly GCA_029942245.1 of Bacteroidales bacterium. Classification (GTDB taxonomy): domain Bacteria; phylum Bacteroidota; class Bacteroidia; order Bacteroidales; family B18-G4; genus B18-G4. The sequence goes on from JAOZTN010000026.1 coordinate 3,809, forward strand.
ACGTAAACATTGCAGCGAACATCCCTGCAAACATCATGATCATTCTTTTCATCATCAAATATTTTAGGTTAATAATGCAAATATAACAACTCCAGCCTGAAATTGTTCATGCTCAATATCAGGTAATTTTACTCAGAAAAAATTATAGCTGAACGCCAAGTGTAAAATTAAAATACCTGTTGGTTTCCTTATTGCTGTCGTCAGCATAATCAAACACATCGATAAATCCCTGCCCGTACCTGACCTCAAAGATGATCATTAATACTTTAACCCCAACACCGCCAACGATACCAACATCGTATCGGACATCATGGTCGTCATCGAAATCATAGGTTTCTTTGTTCGTCACCCATTGACTCTGAGAATCATCATAAAAGTAGTCTTTTAATTTTCCTCCTAACCAGTAACCACCATAAGGTCCAAGATTGAAATAAATCTCTACAACCTTAATCCCAATAGTAGCACGGAGTAGCAGTGGCACATCAATGTAATTCATTGTTAGCTGAGAAAAAGTAGCATCTGTTGTTGAATTAATGCGCGTTCCCTTCTGGATAAACATCACCTCAGGTTGAAAAGTAAACAAGCCTTTTCCTGTTTTCAGGAAAACAGCGCCATGCCATCCAAGTGCATAGTCAGCCGAATAATGATTGTCAGCATCAAAACTAAGGTTAGCCATGGTAAGCCCACCTTTAAAGCCAACCGACAGCTGAGCCTGTGTTGTTGATACAAACAACGCACAAACAAAGATCAAACTAAGTATTTTTTTCATAATTCAGATTTTTGGTTTTTCGAATTAAAGATACAGATTATTATTCGTCTCCAAACAGCCAGGCAACAGTAAAGAATATGGTGCGATTAGCGTATTTGAAATCCTTTGCATCAAAGCCCGCCTTCGACCTGTCCGGCTGAAGGTTGGCAAGTCCCATGGCATAACCTACATTGAACAGATACTGCTTGTATTTGTATCCAATTCCAAGGTCAAATCCATAATCTAGGGGCCGCTGGTAAAAAGCAATATCTTCATCCCCATCATGCCCTTCGGGAACCTCGTTCTTAAATTTAATTTTTTTGCTGTCTTTGAAATCTGTCCTCACGCCATTATCATTCTCCTCATAATTCCAGCGGTTGACCCCGGCAATGGCAAAGGCAATATAAGGCCCGACAAACAATTGGATCTGGCCGGAACCGAGTCGTATCCCGGCTGCCAGGTTAAGGGGTAACTCAATATAGCTTATCCTGTCACGATCATAACCTGTATACACATACTGACCTGAATTCCAACTATCCACGTCATGAGCAGTTCCTTTTTTTGTAAAGGTTAAACTTGGCTGAAAAGCCAGCCAGTCATTAATTTGCAGGTTCATCATCCCGCCTATGCTCCCGCCCAATCTGAATTTTACCTGAGGTTCATCCCAGTCGTCGGACCAGTCATAGGCATACTTTGAAAGGTTGAGGCCAAGTTTAGGCCCGAAAGTGATCTGCGACATTGCGCCCAGCGCAATGAAGCAAACGATAAATGCTAATACAATTCTTTTCATAATCATCGTTTTTGGTTCAGGAATAAAAATAAATATTTTTCTGCTACTCAAAAAAAAAGAGGCTGTCTCAAAAGGTAGTTTAGCAGTCATTTCGAACGAATGTGAGAAATCTATTCCTCAGAATAACAAGTATTTAGATTTCTCCTTTCAGTCGAAATGACCCATCTGAAGGACTTTTGAGACAGCCTCTTTTAAGATATGTAATTAAATATTACTCCGTTCCGAATAACCATGCAACATTAAAAAATATGGAGCGATTTGAATATTTATAATCAGACGGATCAAAACCTTCAATAAAAGTATAATCAGGCTGTAGGTTGACCAATCCCATCTGGTATCCCAAGTTAAACAGCAATGAATTCCATTGGTACCCTATACCAATATCGAAACCGAAGTCCATTCGTTTTTGGAATGAACCCACGCCATCAACTTCTGTATCTGATTCACTAACGGAACCCTTGAATGCAATTTTAGTATCTCCTTTTTCCGTATCCGTGGTACCATCTTTCCTTGTCACTGTATAATCATAATAGTTCCTTCCGGAAATTGCCATCGCAAAATAGGGTCCTAAAAAGACCTGGGCTGTACCCGGCCCCAGCTCCATCTTACCAGCAAAGTTAAGAGGTATTTCAATGTAGCTTACTCTGTCACGATCATAGCCGTCATAAGTGTGATTCTCACTGTTTTCGCTTCTTTTTTTCAGGTTATGTCCAGTCCCTTTAATACTGAACATTACGCTGGGTTGAAATGATAAGAAATCGAGAATTTCCATATCCATAACAGCACCGAGTGACATACCTGTCCTCATACTAAGATAAGGTTCCTCATCGGTATCTTTGAAACTCGTTGCATACTTGGAAAAGTTCAAGCCTGCTTTTGGGCCATAAGTGATCTGGCTGAATGATGTTCCCGCGATCAGGCAGAAAGCAATTGTAAAAAGTAATAGTTTTTTCATAATGTGGATAAGTTTAGTTAAATAATGTCTTGTGAGAGCAAATATATGAAAAAAGTATTCTTATGTACAAAACTTTCAGTTTCACCGAAAATGAAAGACTATTAATCATATCCTAATGATTAGTGAAGCCTGGAAATGATAAAAATCGATATATCTGACTTCAGAACTCTACCCTACCAATCTTAACTAATCACTAATCAATAGGATATCATCACTCAAGCTGATACCTTAGTCCTAAAGCCCGAAACCTAAATAATATTTATTTACAATTTATTCGTACTTTTGGCGTTCAAAATCCTGGTACAATAAAAACAGGAAACAGGGCTATCATGAAAAAGATTTTCATTCTCATCTCGCTGATCATATCTGCAAACTTCCTGCAGGGACAGGTTTATGACACAGCCTACGTTTTTCAGAGTGACACTGCCCGCTTCTGCCATATTGATACGATCGTTCTGGATGCCGGAGCAAACTACGCCTCCTATTCATGGAATACCGGAGCTACCAGCAGAATGATCAAGGTTACCGATAACGGAACCTATGATGTTGCTGCCAGTACAAGTGGTGGTCAGATCGATGAATCTGCTATTTACATCAATACCATTCGTGCCAAGATCATGCAGGAATCCGACAGTTTATGTTATAAGGATACGCTCTTTTTGGTAGTGGACGAAACGAACTACCGTTATCTGTGGAACACCGGTGATACCCTGTATAACCTCCGGGTAATCATGCCACGCTCCGAAACATATACGGTTGAGATATACAACGACATAAACAGCTGCTCGGATTCGGTGCGTTTGGATATGTACCCACGCATTTATGTAGAATTCGAACAGAACCAGGAGAACAAAGGCTGCCCGGGTGGCGATTGTAAAGGCCAGGTCAGGGTAACGGCTACCGGCGGCACCGGCCAACTTGACATTGAATGGGATACCCCCAATGTTGATCCCGGCGATTCCAGCTATGCCATCGGCTTATGCGAAGGATTCATAGGCGTTCATATATATGATGATGCTGGTTGCCGCTTCGACACCAATTACTGGGTGGAAGTATGGGAAATGCCTGAAGTGATAACCACACCAGATACCACGACTTATATCCAGGACCCGAGGATTACCTTCTGGTACGAAAATCTCTCTGAAGATTCGATCAGTCTTACTAATTACTTCTGGTTATTGGAAAGCGGAGCGAGTTCAAACCTGCCCAACCCGACTTTCTCATTCGACGCCATGGGCGAACACAGGGTGAGGTTTGAATATACAACGATGAATGGTTGCGTCGATTCCAGCATTACCGTAATCACCGTTGCCAGTGTTGAGCTACTGGTTCCCAATGTGATGACGCCAAACAGCGATGGTGCCAACGATACTTTTATCATTACCATCAAGCCCCCTGGCGAGGACGAGTCAGTCCGGGCTTTCGGGGCAGGATCCGGAGGTTATCAGCCCATCAACGACTATTATATTAGTAATCAGCTGGTGATATTTAACCGCTGGGGCAAAAAAGTATTTGAGGCCACTGATTACGCCAACGACTGGGATGGCAACGGCCTGCCTGATGGCACCTATTTTTATGTTCTGAAATGCGAGGGGACATTGGGTGAAGATGTCTTTAATGGCGCCGTAACCATTTTACGATAAGTTATTAATTGTAACTCTAATGAAATTGAATTCCTTCAAACTCATATTCCTCCTGTTCAGCAGCATTGTGTTGCTTGCCTCCTGTGGCAATGATAGCGAAAAGCTATCTGGCGATGTAATCCACAACCCGATTACGGCCTCAGGAGAAGGTGATATGGATGAACTGCCCGTCATGGTGTTCAGAGAAACCCTTCATGATTTTGGCACCGTGATCGAAGGCGAAATGGTTACCTTCAGCTTTAAGTTTAAAAATGATGGAGGAAGCGATCTGCTCATCAGCGATGTATCTGCCAGTTGTGGCTGTACAGCAACAAAATACACCAAGGAACCCGTAAAACCGGGTGAAGAAGGTGTCGTTACAGTTACCTTTAATACGCACAGGAGAAATGGTTTTCAGAACAAATCGATCACCGTTTCATCAAATACTCAACCAAATAAAACAATCCTTAGAATTAAAGCAAAGGTCATTTCTCCGAAAGACCTTTAACATAACCTTTTAAACAAGAATACTATGTATCTTAATACCATTATCCTTATGATGGGAAGCCAGGAAGGCGAAGGCAACTCATTGATGAATTTTCTGCCACTGATCCTGATCGTGCTCGTATTTTACCTTTTCTTCATCAGACCGCAGATGAAAAAAAGCAAAGACCAGCGGAAATTCAGAGAAGCCCTCAAGAAAGGCGATAAAGTTGTAACGATCGGCGGCATTCACGGAAAGATCATTGAAGTAGCTGAAAAGACCGTAAGTCTTGACATCGGAAACCAGGTCAAAATGGTATTCGAAAAATCAGCGCTCTCTGCCAATCCGAACACACAGCAACTACAAAAATAATAACCTAATTCAGAAGTTTTGAACGCCCGGCTCAACCATCTTGTTGACAGAGCAAAAAACCCCCGGGACAAAAACTTCCGGAACCACCTCTATATATTTCTGATCTGTTGCGGGATCTCCCTTTTCATCTGGTTCCTGATCAAGATGTCGGATGATTATGTTTCAGAGATCAGCATACCACTAAGTTTCAGCAATATACCTGCCAACAAACACCTCAATAATTCCAATGAGAGGCTTAATATTCGCATGCGTGCCAATGGTGGTGATCTTTTCTCAGTGAAATATTTCTCCAGGCGGGGTGAGATCGATGTCAATATGGGGCAGGTAGACTTGAAGATGAGCCGCTACTTTGACAAATACTACATCCTTTCGAGCCAGCTTAGCACAGAAGTTAATGAGCGATTCGACTTTGACCATAATCTTATCCATATATCACCCGATACCATCTATCTTGACCTGGAGGAAATTATTAGTAAAAGTTTGCCTGTTGTAGCTGATCTGAGTCTGAATTGCAAGCCTCAATATATGCTCTATGACAGCATAATTATACAGCCTTCAGTGATTATGGTCAGCGGACCATCATCAGTAATCGATACCCTTGACCATATTTCAACATCTTCGACCTCTTTAAATAACCTCGATCAGCGAAAGGAAATAGTCATTCCTATTGTCTATCCTGTCATGGATAAAAAAGTAAAATACTCCGACACTGAAGTAAAGGTGATCATTCCTGTTGAGCAGTTTACTGAATATATGATCGAATTGCCGGTGAACGGAATCAGCGATGACACCGGAATCATTGGTATACGTACATTTCCTGAGACCGTACAGCTGACTTACCAGGTCGCCATTAAGGATTACAAACTGGTAAAACCTGAAATGTTCGTATTAAGCGCTAGCTATGACCCGGCCAGGGATATGGAAAAGACCTTCCTCAGGGTAAAGGCCGATCAGTATCCCGATTATGTGCGTATCAGCAGGATCCATCCCGACAAGGTTGAATTTATCATCCAAAAATAATGCTACGGATAGCCATTACCGGTAATATTGGAACAGGGAAAAGCACTGTTTGTAAGGTTTTTGAGAGCCTGGGGATCAATGTATATTATGCCGATACCGAAGCCAGAAAGTTTTATCGCAACAAAGATGTTATCATGGCTGTTAAGCAATTATTTGGCGCGGAAGTATTCAATAAAGATGATATTTTGAATGCATCAGCCCTGGCTAGCCTGGTTTTCGGGAACCCTGATAAACTTCAGCAACTCAATGCTATTATTCATCCGCTGGTACTGGATGATTTTCTACAATGGGCGGATCAGCAACCAGAAGCAAAATATATTCTTTACGAGTCCGCTTTACTATTTGAAAGTGGTTTTTACAAGCATTTCGATAAAAACATTCTTGTGACCGCGCCGGCGAGCCTGGCTAAATCGAGGGTTATATCCCGCGACGGCCTTTCCGAAGAAGAATTTGATGCCAGAAAATCAAGACAGATACCTCAGAATGAACTAATTAAAAAGGCTGATATCATTCTCGAAAATGACGAAAAAGTCCCTTTAATACCCAGGATACTGGAAGTCCACCAGGGTTTTAACAGCTTGTAATATCTTCGATATTCTATCAGGCCCTGGCCATCAAATACGGCCCTCCGTCACCTCCAATATTGACATTGCCTTCATATTTCCTTATCTTTGATTTACTATAATTAACTCAGGAACAAGGTTATATTATCCTACAGAACCAAAGAGCAGGCTGACCAATGTTCTCGACGCGTGAATAATATAAGTTGAGTATTATGGAAAAATCTGAGATTGGAGACATTCTTATTGAGGCAATCAATAAGTGTGCTAATGACGAAGGTTGGGCCAACCTAGCTAAGATGGGGGTCTTTATCCGCAAGAAAGGTATTAAATATGGCAGGCTGTCGCGTTTGCTGGCCGAATACACTGATATTGTAGAGATAAAGGTTGATGACAGCATACAGCCTCCGGTGGCGTATGCAAGGAGCATTACAAGTTCGCCCTGACAGCGATAATGAGATTCCTGCCGGGTGCAGCGATACCAGAAGAATAGGGACGGTAACGCTGGCTGAGGATATTCTCGATGCCCAGATCTATGGTGAGCTGTTCTATGATACGGTAGGATGCTTTGAAGTTCAATGTCCACCATGCAGGTGCATAGGGATTCCCTTCACCGTCATCCGCATACAAATAGGCCTTATCCCGCTCGCTGGGCGCCAGCCTGTCGTAGGGGATGGCTCCGTTATAGTTCGCATAAAGTTCACCGATGAAGGGCCCCTTATTAAAGATCAGTGCTGTGTTCCCAAACAAAGGTGATACATGCCTGAGGGCGTAGCCTTCATCATCTTCTCCCCTCACCCAGCTCAGGCTGGAACGCAAACTGAAATAATTGCCCATATTTAGCAATCCCATGGCACTGACCCCATAAATCTTTGCACTACCGGCATTTACGATAGCCTCCACCTGTGAATATTCACCATCGTACCAGATGGAATCCATCCCGTTAAAAGTATAGTCGCGGCGTACCATGGCATCCAACAGGTAGGTGTAAAAGCCTGAAAGCTCCAGCATCAGCGCTTCCCCAAATTTCCGTTGTACAACTGCATCAATATTATAGGCATATTCAGGTTTAAGCTCTGGGTTGGGCACGACAACATTACCCGGTGAGGAATCAAATACTTTACCCACATCATCCAGGTTAGGCGCTCTAAAGCCTGATGAGAGATTAAACTTTAGCATCCAGGGGATCGACGGGCGCCAGCTGACACCTGCGCTTCCGTTCAAGGCACCCGTGTTAATGCTAATCTCATCGAAAGGTAAATGGTATAAAGAAGTATCCTCAAAAGTTGATGTCAGGCCTACATAACTATAACGCATCCCGGCAAACAGGCTCAGACGATCATCAAATTTATGTTCATAGTTCAGGTAGGCTGACATGGTAGAATAGTCGTTCCGGCCATCCGGGTAACGTGTTCCTGTCGGCTCTTCATCGCCTGTGATATAATTCCGTTTATTTGCAGTGGATCTCACATCGTTATACAGGCCTTCAAAGCCATAGAAAAACCTGTTCTTCTCATCCAGCCTCTTTTCGATATCAATATTTGCCGTGTACATATCTACCTCTTCCTGCTGGTTTTTATACCAGGAGTCGGCAAACTTCCGGCTATGCCTGCTTTCCTCAAACTTCTGCCACGCCAGGCTTACTTTAAGTTCTGTGATCATCCTGCAGTTAACACTGAATGTACTGTTCAGCACATTCATCATCCACTTTTGGGGGCCATAATACCAGCTGGCATATTTCAAGGTATCAGGGTTTTTGTACTGAAGTAACCTGTCATACCTTGGTACATCGGAAGTTTCAGAATAATGAAAGCCATAGGTCAGGTCGAGCCATTCCACCGGCCTGTACCTGAATTTCTGCATCACATTCATCTGACTATAACCTGTATACCGCTGAATCAACTGGTCACTGCTGTTCACCATTATGTCTTCTTGTCCCTCCGTTTTCACATAATCTTTCCTCAGGTACTCATCAGGTCCGTTACCCCCCATGCGCAGATCGTCAAACCAGCTGTTTGAAAAGCTCGTAACGGAGGCAAATTTCTTTCCCGACAGGGTCACATCCAGGTGGCCGGTACGCTCAGTATTGGCCGATGAATACCTTGCCATAAGGTTTACGGAAGTTTTAAACTTAGCCTCTGTAGCAAGATGGGGTTCCAGCGTCATGAAACTCATGACTCCACCAAGGGCATCACTGCCATACACTACTGTTCCCGGTCCGAATATCACCTCGCTTCTGCTAAGGCTTGCCGGGTCGATCGCAATCACATTCTGCAAATTCCCGCCCCTGAATATGGCATTGTTCATCCTGACGCCATCAACCACGATTAGCAATTTGTTGGCAGAAAACCCCCTGATCATAGGGCTCCCCCCTCCCATCTGGCTTTTTTGCACAAAAACTTCATTGGAAGATGCCAGCATATCGGCAGCTGTTTGCGGGTTCTCAAACTTAATTTTTCCTGCAGATATTGAAATAATTCGATTCGGAATCTCTTCCGCCGCATGTTCGAAACGTGTGGCAGAAATAATAATTTCATCAAGGGCCACTGATTTTTTCTCCATGAATACAGTATATCCGGCATCACCTATCTCCTCATATGAATAGGAGATCGATTCATAAGCGGTATGCTGGAAAAACACCGTATCATCAGTATTAAAAGAGGAAAGGTCGGCAATGCCGTAGATATTACTTAATGCGGTACGCGTATGGTCTACATTATAAATGGCAACATTATCGATCGGACGCTGGCTTTTCAATCCCTTGATCTGGACAGACTGGGACGTAACATTCTCCTGACATATCCCCGTTAGAAATAATAATAGCAAAACATGTACGAAACTTCCTGGTTTCATAAATTAGCAATTAAAATACCCGGGGCATGCCCCACTCCTACTAAAAATAAGCAAAAATCGTGCTAGATTACTGTTTTACGAATTTAATTGTATCACTAAATTGCCCTGAGCTGATATTGCAAAAGTAAATCCCTGATCGTAAGCCTTCCAGATCAAGCTCGACATACTGAATCCCCTCTGCTAAAGATCTGTCTATCACCTGGATAACCTCAGCACCCAGGAGATTAAAAATACGTATCTGAACGTCTGCACTTTGCGGCAAGCGAATCTGCAGGTTTGCATCAGCGCTAACCGGGTTCGGGAAGAGACGAACGGAGCCGGTCTCAATACTATTGGATTCTTCCGTTGAGGTGCCAATATCAGGTGTCTCCAGTTGCACATCTGTATACAATCTGTACTCTCCTGCTGCCAGGGTAATAAGCATAGTTAGATCCGTTACCTCCAGGCTTTCCCCGCTGAAGTATTCATACCATGTTCCGGTATGTGCAAAATCTGCTGTAAGGTCACCCTGCTCCACATCAAAATTACCGGCAACAAAAACATTCATTTCCGTGCTGTTCAGCCTGATGCTCTTCATAGCTCCGGCTACATTAAGGTCGAAGTCATTGGTTTCAAATACATCATGCTCAATGCGCAATTTTATAAGTGCGGCAATGAAATTATAGTTATAATTTCGTCTCCAGTCGTCATAGTAATCCCAGCGAACAGGCTTTTCGCCCAGGCGGCCGTTATAATCAATAGAATAGTCATATCCCAACTCTCCAAACTGCCATATCATTTTCGGACCGGGGATGGTGTAGAAGAAAGCAGAGACCAGCCTGATCCTGTCAAGGGCGGTGCCTGTATTTTTAATATCGTAGTATCCACTGGCATTTCCCCAACTCAGGTTTTTGAACATGATTCGCTCTTCGTCATGGCTCTCCATATAACCGACCACATGAGGATCATTCCATCCCCTCTTCTGGTAAGATATCCAGGAAAAATCAGATTTACTGTTTTCATTGTATGCCATTGAGGCTTCACCATAATTGTAATTAGCATTTCCCCACATCAACATGCCAAAGTCTGCAAGACTTGTTTCTTCCGAATTTTCTGCAAGATGTTCAAGGATCACAATGGCATTTTCGTTGCGCGACCGTATTTGAATCGCCATCCTTTTCAAGATGGTGATCCTGCTGATATCATAATTACTACCCCAGGGATCATCGCTCCCATGCGGGGTATTGCTGAATCCTTTGGTAAAATCAAACCTGAAGCCGTCGAAGCGGTATTCACTCATCCAATAAGCGTTTACGCTATCGACAAAGTTTTTGGTATATACACTTTCGTGGTTAAAATCGTTCCCCCATTGTGCATCCGGATTTGTAAAGTTTGAACTAACATTATACCATGGATTATCTGCAGTTGGATTATTCCCGTCGAAATACATCTGAACCAGTGGGGACTGGTCATATGAGTGGTTCAGTACAATATCGAGGATAACGGCAATACCCCTTTCGTGGCATTCGTCTATTAGTCTTTTTAGCTGGTTTTTGGGGCCATAGTATTTATCAGGCGCAAAATAATAGGATGGATTATAGCCCCAGCTGCTATTGCCTTCAAATTCGTTCACGGGCATGAGTTCCAGGGCATTTACCCCTAATCTTTTAAGATAATCAAGTGTGTCAGTCACTGCTGCATATGAATGTTTGGTTGTAAAATCCCGTATCAGCATTTCATAAATGACCAGGTCGGTAGTTTCCGGTGGGATGAAGTCATCCACCTGCCAGTCGTAAGGCTCCTGGGCTGTTTCCAGTACCGTAGCGATACCTGTTGTTTTTCCTGTTGGATAATCGATCAGGCCGGGGTAGGTAGGTTCGGAAATATCCTGATCATTCCAGGGATCACTGATCTTGTCGGCATAGGGATCACCCACCAGTATCTCACCATCGATAAAATACTGAAACACGTATTCCCAAGCGGGCGTTAAGTCTGTAATCTCCAGCCAGAAGCGCTCCCCGTCAGGAGTCATCTTCATAAGATAGTCACCATTGGGTTCCCAATCGTTGAACCCACCTATTACATATATGTATTCTTTTCCGGGAGCCAACAGGCACAAGACAACGGTTTCATCATCCATATAGTTGATCCCGTCACGAACATTAGCAGGAAGGGCTTCAACACTGGTTTCACCTTTCACATAGCAGTAAACCGAATCAGCCACCTGTTCGCCTCCGCCTTCTGCAACTACTTTTATCCGGGTCTTGCTGTCGGGCTGCATGCCAACAGTTATATTCTGGCTAATACTATTTCCGGCCACGGTATTGATCAGTGTACCATCAACAAATAAGTGCATACTGTCTGCGCCATTTGCATCGGCTACTACCGGAACAATTTCACCGGGAGCGACAATATAAGGGCTATAATCGGGTGAAGATATCGAAACATTCAGGCCCGACTCAAAAACATCCAGGAAAAGGTTTTCGGTTTGTGTTCCTGCATCATCACTTCTGAACACAAAGGCCATCTTTTCAATATCATCATTTCCGGCCGCTTCATAGAAAACCCTTATCGCTGGGCTTATGTTGAGACTATACACATGATTCCCTAATGGTGTTAAGGCGGGTTGGGTGTTATTGTCGCCCCATTCCCCAATCACATTCGACCAGCTAGTATTTCCATTCTTCAATAAACCTGTATGCGTATAAACTATTCCTGTGTATGTCTCCAGGGGTGTTCCTGTTGCATCGAAATATATTACGACAGCCTCATCTGCCAGCGGCAATGCCGGATCAGAACTTATGACCTGATTGAAAGCATGGAGTGTAAAAAGTGAAATAAGGAGTAGTAGAAATAGCTTCTTCATTGTCGTCTGGTTTTGAACTGCAAAAATAACTGTTTTCCATGGATTAAGATAGCCTGAAGGTACATAAAGCGGTGTTAAACAATAAAAAAGAGGCCGCCTCAGTGAGACAGCCTCTTTATTTTTTAGGATAATCTTATTTTCTATCCTTCTATGATAGTAATTGTTTTTGTATCGCTGTCAGCAGCATCAATTACGAGGGTAATAGTATATGCGTCTTTGAGGTCAACAGAAAGGTTACCACCTGCATCAACTACATGTGTTGAAGAATTGGCAACATCAAGATCTCCATAACCTGCATCAAAGTTAGCACCACCAACTGGAGGAAGTTCTCCATTTTCAGTCCTTACTTTAAAACCTTCACCAGCTTCGAGGATAACGCTTGTCCATACCCATGTATAAACATCACCGGCAACGGTAGGAACACCTGCATTGTCAGCAATAAGTTTGTTACCCCATGCCCAGCCACTTGGGTCAGGAACAATAGCATTTGGGTTGTCAGCACTAATACCTGTACCAACACCGTCACAAACAACACCTGTCCAGTCAGTCAGAGGAAGGTCGCCTGTTTTTGTTGCAGTAGCGGTATAACCTGAACCAAGAACGTATTCAAACTCAATGGTATAGATACCTGGAGCATCGTTCACCATGTTGTCACCACCAGGGACAAGAGCATCAAGGGCACCACCGAAGTTAGTATTTACCTTTACACCTTTATCACCACCACCAACATCAATATTGGTATCGAGTTCAATTTTCCAACCATTGGAGTAACGGAATTTCCAATCGCCACCATGGAGTTCCATGTTATTGATCTCCCATAACATAGTAGTTCCATTAAAAGCTGATTCCATAAGAACTGTAGATGTTCCCCAGCCGTCAGGAGTAGCTGCACCGATAATTCCCCAGTGTACCTGGCAGGTAACAGCGATCATAAGGTCCATGTCAATTACAACATGATACAAACCATCAGCACTTACTGTAAAAGTGTTAGCAGTGGCTTCTACGCTACCACGCTGGATAATACCATCTTTAGGCTCATCATTTGTCGGTGCGGCAACAATGCCCCAACCGGCACCCGGGCCGTAAATAGTGGTTACAGCTCCCGCTTTCTGAGCGATACTGAAAGGCTGGCCACCTTTAAGTGGAATGTAGAGTTCATAGAGGCTTGCACGGTCTTCCTGAGTTACCTCATTGCGGGTAATAGCCATCATAGCTTTTGCATCATAACCAGCATAAGCTGTTGCAGCGCCTGTTACGTAGATACCATCAAGTACTATTACAGGAGGAGCTTCTTCTTCATCATCCTTTTTACAGGAAGAAAAAACCATTAATCCTGCCATCAGGATCAACGTCATTACTTTAATTGAATGTTTAAACATTTTTTTTAGTTTTAGTGAATAAATAGTTAATAATTATCTTAATTGTTTAATCTTAAGTTCTATTGTAACAAATTTGGATTTGCATCAGTCGCCCATTTCGGAATAGGGAATATCTCCTTGTCAGGGGTTGTTGCAGCCTTTTCCCACCATGCATTACCAAATTTTCCGAAGCGAATGAGATCCTGACGCCGGTGCCCTTCGCAATACAGTTCAAGTGCTCTTTCGTCAAGTAACTGCTCAAGAGTAGCACCAGATAGCGGAGTAACGTTGGCTCTGTCACGAATCTCATTGATCCAGTCATCACCGTTTCCACCCTGGCGAATCAATACTTCTGCTTTCATGAGGTAAAAATCTGAAATCCTGAAGAGAGGAAGGTCATTGCTGAGATTTTCCTTTGCCCCCATTGCAATTTCATACTTACCGATCCTTGCACCTGTTGTGCGAATCTCAGTAGCAGTATAGGATGCCGCAGACATGGAGAGGGCCGGAAGAATAGGATTGATATTCAATGGTTCATGTGTAGTACCATCATAGATCTCATTCCCCTGGCTGTCAAATTGGGGTCCATAAATATTATATGCATCTTTCCTCACATCGCCATCTACATAGCGTTCAAAATGAGTCGGCACAATGGCAAATCCATTCCATGGCCCTACAGGCATATCATATTTCAGGTTATGCTGGTAGTGTAGTGTACGCATATGCAGTCTGAAACCCTGGAAGTTATCTTCATCGTAAGGGATACTGAAAATGATCTCAGGTGAATTATCATTGTTAGTTTTAAATGGTTCAAGAACATCACCGGCAAGATTATAAGGTCCAGCGAGTACACTATCAATATACATCTCAGCTTTTTCCCATTGGGGAGTACCAGTATATACTTCGGCATTCAAATACAGTTTTGCCAGAAGTGCATAAGCTGTATATTTTGTCATCATATACTTATTATCCAGGCGCTTCAGCTTCGGCAAAGCTGATTCCATAGTTACGACAAGGCTGTCAAAAATATCTTTCCTGGGCAGCTTATGTGGCTGACTAGGTGCTCCTGCAAATTTTGTCAGATAGGGTACATCACCGTAGTTATCGATCAACAGATAGTAGTAGAAGCATCGCATGGCTTCCACTTCTTTAATTTTTAATTTCAGTGTTTCATTCGGGGTCATACTTTTCATGGCATCCAGGGTGATGTTGCAGTCGGTAATACCTGCCCAGAAATGATACCACATTCTGTTAACTCCTTCAGTATTATCAGTCCATTCATGGGTATGCATATCAACCCATTTACCTCCATCATACCAGTCGGTTCCACGTGTTGGTCCACATACAAGATCACCGCTAATAATTTGAGCAAGGAACCACCATCCCTGGTCATCGGCATATTCCTTCAGGGGGGCATAGGCCGCCACCGCCATGGCAGCAACCTGATTCGGATTTTCAGGATACATATCTTCCGGGATCTTATCATATAATTGCTCATCCAACTTTGTACAAGATGAGATCACTACAAGAAGTCCTATTATTGCTATAAATACTTTTTTCATTTCGCTCTTCTTTAAATTTTCCCTTTAATACCAATAGTAAATGTCCTGGTTTTTGGATACACATTGTACTGGTCAATCCCAAAGCTCAGACCAGAGATTGTGGTTTCCGGATCAGCCCCGGAATAACCGGTTATAGTAAATAAATTACTTGATGAGACAAACATTGTCAGACTTTTAAAGACATTATGGTTTTCTCCAAAGCTAAAATCATAAGAAAGTGAGATATAATCTAACCTCAGGAAACTGGCATCTTCTACATAAATATCAGCTAAGCTTGCAGAAGAAGTCCTACCCTGTGAATACCAATCAAGTGCTTCAGGTACGGTATTAAGAGATTGCAACAGAGCAGGATCATCGAAGAACATCCTTGTGGCATTGTACACTTCATTTCCAACCATAGCCCTGAAAGAGAAGTCGAGGTGCCAATTATTCTTGAATGACAAATTATTCGACCAACCAAATTCAAAGTCAGGAGTTGCATATCCGACAATGGATCTTTTTGCTTTTCCAAGATCAGTTGTAAAACCACCGGTATTAGATTCATAAACAAATTCACCATCCTGCAGAGCTACATAGGTTGGCAGATAAAAAGCACCCAATCCTTCGCCTGGAAGCATTCCGATTACCCAATACTCACTACCCACCATTCCGCGGCCTGAAATATATCCTTCTTGCCTGACATCAGCGCCTTCAAAATAATCTCCGAGGTCTTTAATGCTATTCTTATTATGTGAAAAATTCAATGCCGTTTTCCAACTAAAAGTCTTGGAAGAAACCGGAAAAGCCTGCACGAATACTTCAATTCCCTTATTTTCAATTTCACCTGAGTTTGCCCAGGTTGTTTGAGCCTTATTTGGCGGTACTTCCACCCTGTATGCTCCAAGAAGGTCAGTAGTAAGTTTCTGGTATATTTCAAGTGAGCCACTCAGGCGTCCTTTGAAAAATGAAAAGTCGATACCAACATTGAATTCTGAAGTTGACTCCCATTTCAGGTCAGGGTTAGCATTATATTCCTGGCGGAAGGTAATTACCTGCTGACCCGTCTCAGGATTCGTTGCCGTTCCATATACAGAGTAAGCGGCAAGGCTGTTATAGTCGCCAATTTCCTGGTTACCGGAAACACCGTAGCTTGCTCGGAGTTTTAACTGATCAAGCCACTTGGTTTTCTGCATGAATTCTTCGCTATGTATATTCCAGCCAACAGAAGCCGTTGGAAACCAGCCCCATTTGTTGTTCGCTCCAAACCTGGAAGAACCATCGCGGCGAACAGAAGCCTGAGCATAATATTTATGGCTGAAGTTATATTGTGCACGTGCAAAGAAACCAATCAGGTTCGATTTCCCTTTCCATGAACCAATATCTCCGTATGCTACATCATTAAAAATGGCGAGGTTGCTGGACCCAATATAATCAGATTGAGCATCCCTACCCTTTGCAAAGAAACCTTCATAGGTATTTTCCTGCCAGGAATAACCTCCCAGGAAGTTGATATTGTGAAAATCTTTGATCGTTTTGTCATACACTCCTGTGAATTCCAGCAATTTCTGGCCTGAATTCTCCCATCTTTGTTCACCCGCACCGAGGTCACCCTGATAAACTCCACTTGGGCGAAAATAGTTGTACTTTTGGTCCTTATCCAACATGCTTAAGTTGAGGCTCAGGTCGAGGCCATCAATGACAGTAAAATCTGTTTTAAAATTACCGAGAAAACTTTGAGCCTTGCGGAGATTTTCAATCATATTGATGACTGACAATGGATTCTGGTAATTAAATTCCCTTTCACTTTCGTAATATCCACCACTTGAATTGTATACTGGATCTGTTGGGTTCCTCTGCAGGGACTGATATATGATATCGTCTTTATTCCAACCACCATAATTCTCACGATCATTATTTTCAAACATCCCTACCCAGTTTGCGGTAAACCTGAGGCGGTTATCCAAAACACCGTGTCCCATATTCAGGCGGAATGTGTTACGTTCTTTGGAAGTACCCATCATAACACCATCCCATTGTGCATGGGTAAGTGAAGCATTGTAATAACTAGTTTTATTACCACCTGAGAAGCTCAGGTGAGCACTGCTTGAATATCCTGTACGGTAGATCTCATCCTGCCAGTTGGTATTTGCACCTCCATCAATGAAGCCCGGGTTCCCGGCATTAAAGCTGCGTATGTCATCGGCATTTAGCATTTCAACCTTATGCAATACATTGTCCATGGACCCCTTAAGACTGAAATTCACTTCGTTTACAAAAGATCCTGGTGTAGCATTTTCAGTACTTCCTCTCCTTGTAGTGATAATGATAACACCATTGGCACCTCTTGAACCATAAATAGCAGATGATGCAGCATCTTTCAAAATATTATAGGAAGCAATGTCTTCCGGAGCCAATGTAGTTGGATCTGCACCCGGCACCCCATCGATCACATACAAAGGTTCGGTGCTGGCATACCAACCAGAAGCACCTCTGATCCTGACTGAAAAACCATCATTGGGGTCGCCACCTTTCTTGGTAATAGAAACGCCGGCCGCTTTACCTTGTAATGCCTGTATAGGATCCGTTACCGTTCCGCCATTCAGTTCTTTGGCATCGACACGTACAACAGCACCTGTTTTATCTTCTTTTCTCTGTACGCCATACCCAATAACGATAACCTCATCCAATGTTTCAAAATCGGACTTGAGAGCTACATTAACTGTGGTATTAGGTTGAACTGTAATTTCCTGAGTCTGATAACTTATATAGGAGACCACAAGAATAGTGTTTGGCTCAACCATAAGGCTGAATTTCCCATCAATATCGGTAGTAGTCCCGGTTGATGTACCTTTGATCAGTACAGACGCACCGGGAAGCCCGGCTCCGTCTTCTGCATCTGATATCACCCCGCTAACTGTACCCTGTTGGGCAAAACCTGCAGGTACAAGCAATGTAATAAACATCAGAAACAGCATAGTTCTGAGAGTAGTTTTGCTTAGCATAAAATAAGATTTAGAAAGTATGAACATATGTAACTATATAATTCTTTTTCAACGATCCCAAAATACTATATGGTTTTGCAATTAGTTGATTATTGCTAAACTTAGCGCAAATTTAATGTATATTTAAACTTAATACAATATATAGCCATATTGCGAAGCTTTATTTAGAGTCATTCTAATGATGCGGGAAAAGCTCATATGACAAACAAAAGGGGCGATTTTACACATTAAGAATCGTGGCTATTCATAGCTGTAATCATTCACTCTTCCCCAGGAGAACGATATATTCCCATGGCTTCAATACGAGGGTATCTTTAGGACTGATTTTAAACACCTTATCGCTTTTCCATTCAATTAATTCCTTTTCTTTGCCTTTATACTTGAAGGAAAACTCTTTTGCGGCAGGACTCAGGTTGGCGATCACCATCACAACATTATCATCTTTCTTCCTGTGAAAGGCAAAAATAGATTCGTTATCAGTAGTTTTCGCCCGCTTCATCTTAGCTCCTGCCAGTCCGCTCCACAAGGCAGGGTTCTCTTTTCTCAGTTGCCCCAACTCTCTGTAAAAGCCAGCCTGAGAATAATCGGCCCAATCGATGCTGTCCTTTTCAAAGAATAACAGGCGCCGATCGAAGGCTGACTCCTGGCCTGAATATATCATAGGCATGCCGGGCAGGGTATAGCTCAGCATGGCAAATGTGTTTACGGCATTACCCATACGTTCATATTCCGTTCCATTCCATGAATTTTCATCATGGTTGGTGATGAAGCACATGCGATAGGCATCTTCAGGAAAGCGCTGATCATTCTTTACAAAATATGCTGCAAGATCATTTGCGTTCTTCTCACCCCTGGCAATGCTGTTCATGATATGATGGAGTTCCCAAGCATATGACATATCGAAAGCATGAAAATGATGATCTACTTCTTCGGCTTCTGCCAGCATAAATACGGGTTTGACCTGATCCAATTCTTTCCTGGCCCTGTCCCAGAATTCTAGCGGCACTTCTCCTGCCACATCACAGCGATAGCCATCCACATCAGCCTCAACAATCCAGTATTTCAGGGCTTCGATCATGGCGGCTCTCATCTCTTCATTTTCAAAGTTGAGTTTTGCTACATCTGTCCAGTCGAAAGGAGCGATCATAGCACCGTTTTCATCTTTCGCATACCATTCTGGATGCTCTTCTATCCAGGCATTGTCCCAGGCGGTATGGTTGGCCACCCAGTCGAGGATGACATACATCCCCAGCTTATGTGCCTCATCAACAAGCGCCTTCAGATCATCCATGTTTCCGAATTCGGGATTCACCCCGGTATAATCCTGCACAGAATAATAGCTGCCGAGAGAGCCTTTCCTGTTCTTCTCCCCTATCGGATGAATAGGCATCAGCCAGATGATATCCACACCCAGTTCTTTAATACGCGGAAGGTGTTTCCTGAAGGCTTCAAAAGTTCCTTCCGGTGTAAACTGGCGTACGTTCACTTCATAAATAATAGCATCCTTGCTCCAGTCGAGGTGGGACACATATGATTTAGGGGCAGTGCTGCTTTCGGTCTCACTCTTGCATCCTGCAATCAGCAAACCTCCCAGCAAAATTACCGCCAGAATAATTATCAGGCCTGGTGTTATAAGCATTGCTCTCTTCATTATTTATCAATATTTAGATTAATCAACGGTATAAATATCGAAAGATTGTGCATCAAGTTCAACACTGAGTTTACCATCAGATACCGTTGCTCCATTTCCAAAGTGATCCAGCAAAATGTAATCCTGAAATCGTTCCGGAAGGTCGAATGTAAGTGTTTCTTTGTCGAGTCCTTTATTCATTGCCACAATAACAATACGATCGAAGTATGTCCTGCAATAAGCATAGGTTTGCTCTGTAAGCAGCAGGGTTTCAAATTCGCCATAGGTCAAAGAAAGCTCATTCATACGCAATGCCGTCAGCTTTTCAACAGTTTTCAGCACTTCCTTTTCATTTTCATTCAGATTGTCGAAGCGCATCATCCTTCTGCTGTCGGGATCGTTACCCCCCGGCATGCCGATCTCATCACCGTAATAGATCACCGGGAGGCCGGGAATGCTCATATTAAAGGCGAATAGCAGCTGGGTTACTTTATATCCTGATTCATTCCCAATTCCTATCTCCCTTGTCCATCCGGCAACTTTGGCATCTTCCTCGAAAAGCAGATCACCACCGGCATAGGATGTAAAGCGTCCCCTGTCCTGGTTTCCACTGATATACCCCATCAGGTTATGTGCGCCATAATACTGCAGGCTCTCCTTCAGGGAGGCATCCAGACGGCTGAAGGGTTCTTCCTGCCGAATCAAAACAGCCAGGGCATCGTCGTACACATTGAAATCGAATTGTGCATCCAGCATGCCAGTACCCAGGTAACTGCTTATCAGTGCCGGTCCTCCATATGTTTCTCCAATCTGGTAATACTGTCTTTCGCCACCGGCAGTTTGTTCTTTGAGCTTTCGGGTAAGTGCACGCCAGAATACCAGGGGTACATGCTTGGTAGCATCATGCCTGAATCCATCGAGATCATACTTTTTGATCCAGTACAAGGCCGAATCCGACAGCATCTCATACACCTCCGGTTTAGCTAGATCAAGGGTAGGCAGGAATATATCGAACCAGGTGGTTAACCTGTATTCATCCCAACGCTCTGTGTTCAGACTGCCATCCGGCAGGTATAATTCAGTAGCCCATTCCGGGTGTTCCAGATACACAGGATGATCTTCATGCACATGGTTGGCCACAATATCGAGCAATACATTCATCTCATTTTCATGAGCGGTTCTGACCAGTTCATGCAGGTCCTCTTCCGTACCGTATCTATCGTCGATGAGCGTAAAAGAGACCGGCCAGTAGCCATGGTAGCCTGAAAATTTAGATTCCGGTTCCGGCCAGTAACCATATGGTTCTTCGGGGTTCTTCACCAGTGGTGACACCCATATTGTATTCACCCCGAGTTTCTTAAAATATCCATCCATGATCTTTTCCGTAACCCCTTTGATATCACCACCGTGGTAATCGGCAGGAGGCAACACATCAGGCCTGTTCAATGGTCTGTTATTGCCTGAATCGGCATCGTTAAATCTATCAACGAAAGCATTATAAAGTATCATGCTATGCATATCGAACCTCGTCAGCAGACCTGGATCTTCCACTACTTTCCCGTACTCCAAGGGGATGAGCAGGTCGTTGGAGACTCCGTGTTCATTCCAGGCCCAGACCCTGATAAATGTGCGTTGTATCCGGCTTGCAGCTTCAGGTATTTCAATCTCATATTCATCATCATCCTCCAGTTCAATATATTCATCCGGAAGCTTAACATTCTGCCAGTAAACCAGGAGTCCGTCTACCTTCTGTTCAAATCCGATCTCAATATCATCATCTTCATATTCATCAGTAAAGATCACCGGCACCTTATCTGCAATATCGGTTGCTACAGGGAGTAGTGAATTAAACCCACCCATATTATTATCGATGCTGTCGGGATTTTCCGGGTCGAGGATATCTTCTCCATCCACGTTCAGGAGATACTGATAGCTGCCCGGATTAAGCATCAGGGTAGCAGTCCAGACACCATCTTTCAATTCCAGGTCAGGCCTTCCGCTTGTCCATCCATTGAATTCGCCCCTTACTGTTACATTTTCATATACTTTGTTACCTGGATCAAAGGTCAGCTCCACTACCTGCATAGCTGAACGTTTCAGGGCTATTGCTTCGCTAATGCCGTTTGCTGTGACCTCAAGGGAGAGTATGGCCGGCATATCGGGAACTGAACTAAGCTTTAATATTCCTCCATCGAAGCTATAATTAGCCTCATCCAACCCAGCAATAATGACACTTTCAATCATATCTGTATCCAGGTAAAAATCCGAAAGAGGGATAACGGTCTCTTCTACATTCAAATTTACCGGTAGAGTCAGCCCAATAATATTGGAAACCGGGTTTATTGAAGGGTATTCTTTGTCAGTGCTGCATGCTGTAATTCCCAGAGCTACAACTACAAGAAAAAGTATCTTTTTCATCAGGGTATGTATTATTAATTGTCTAATCAATATCAAAAATCAATGCTGTTTTAGGAGGAATGCTAAGGCTGGACATATCTGCAACATTGCTCCTTCCTGTTACTTCATATGCTTTCCGGCTACCCAATAGGCACTCTTCGAAACGATTAAGATCAGGCATATTCCTCGGACTGTCATTATTGTTCATCACCACCATACACCTATCATCCCCATTGATACGAAAATAAACGTAAATACCGTCCTCCGGAATAAAATGCACCAATTTACCATCATGGATTTCTTCCGCATTTTTACGCCAGTTCTGAATATTTTTCACGTATTCCTGTGCATCCAATTGTTCTGCCGTAAGCCCTTCCCCGGAAAATGCATTCACCACATCGCCTTCCCATCCGCCGGGAAAGTCTTCACGAATATAACCATGGCCATGATGCTCCTCCCCTGTCATGAGAATCTCGGTTCCATAATAAATCATCGGGATGCCCCGTGTGGTATAATAAAAAGCCAGCGCCATCTTATATTTATCCGGGTCTTCCTGCATCGTGGTATAGAATCTGCTCAGGTCGTGGTTATCGGGGAAGATCACATTGTTATAAGGATTGTCGTACAGAAAGTCCTGTGCCAGGACATAATATAGTCTTGCCATACCTTCAGTCCATGATTCCTCTTCATGCAGAGCCTGATCCACCGCATAGTGAAGGGGAAAATCAGTCAGGCTGGGAACGTATGAATTATACCCGAAGCGCTCATTTTCTGAACCGGCATAGTATGCCGTAATCGCTTCTTTTTGCAGCCATGTTTCAGCAACTATATTAAAATTTGGGTATTCCTCTTTCATTCTCTTCATCCACCTTTGCATAAATACCTGATCGGAATATGGATATGTATCCATCCTGATTCCATCAAGACCGGCATATTCCACCCACCAGATACTGTTCTGTATCAGATAATTGGCAAGATATTCATTCTGTTGATTCATATCAGGCATATTGGTGTCGAACCATCCGTTTTGCATCTTCTTCATGTCAGCCTCTGAAGAATAGGGATCAGAGATCACCGGGGCCCGGAAATTAGAACGTGTAAATTCAGGCCACTGATGCACCCAATCATCCGATGGAAGATTCTCCATCCACCAGTGTCTGCCACCACAGTGATTGAATACCATATCCATGATCACCTTAATATCTTTTTGGTGGCATTTGTCGATAAAATGCAGGTAATCATCATTGGTCCCAAAACGTGAATCGACCTTATAAAAGTTGGTGATGGCATACCCATGATATGAGTATTTCGAGTTGTTGTTTTCGAGTACCGGGTTCAGCCAGATAGCCGAAAAGCCCATTTCATCGATATAATCAAGGTGATCGGAAATCCCTTTTAGGTCACCGCCATGTCGTCCATCAGGATTTGAACGATCGGCCTTTTCAAGCATCCCGGGCATATCATCATTGGCAGGATCGCCATTGGCAAAACGATCGGGCATGGCCAGCAGTATAATATCTTCCGGTCCGAAGCCAACACGAGAGGCAGATCCTTGCCTGCGGGATTTTAATTCAAATTCGTATTCATAGCGCAGATCTTCATCCCTGTCGAAACGGATACGTATGGTTCCCGGTGCAGCCTTCTCATCAATTTTAAGATCCAGAAACAAATAATCAGGATTTCCGGTCTTGTTTACTTTTACCAATTCAACCCCACGGTATACAAGTCGTGGGGCAGTGAAAGCGATCCCCGGGGCATGCACCATCAGTTGTACTTCCGTACCCTTCATTCCAGCCCACCAGAAGGGAGGTTCTACTTTTGGTGTGTCTTGTGCAAAGTTGCTCAGTGATATAAGGAGCAGTAGGCTAAGGGCTATTAAAGTCTTCATATTTTGCAGGTTCTGGGTGCAGGATACCGGGTATCGGGTGATAAAATTCTTGTCAAAAATGCAAATTATTCGTGAGATGAGCATAGCGGCACATCATAATTTATTGGCAAAAATGGTATTAAGTTGATATGCTTGTATTAATTTTGCAGACTTCAACCTACAAAATTATGGAAGACACAAAAAACAGAATGACTTCCCTCTGGCAAAGTCTATATCCTGAAGGAGATATTCATATACTCCATCATTTTATGGATCAGCTCGATGATGTAAAAAAAGATATCCAACACCCTCCCCATGAAGAGGGATGGTATAAAGATGCCATCGTATATTCGCTTTATGTTGATCTTTTTAATGATGACTTTCAGGGGCTGGAAGATAAGCTAGACTACCTCAGCAAGCTGGGTGTAAACTGCTTATGGCTACTCCCTATTCTGGATTCTCCTGGTAAGGATGCCGGTTTCGACATAAAAGATTACAGAAGCATACGTCCGGATCTGCTTGGACTTGATCCGGGAGCATCTAATGAAGAAAAAGCTGCAGTTTTTGCCCGTTTCCTCGAAAAAGCCCACAGCAAAGGTATACGGGTGATCTTCGATATTGCCATCAACCATACCTCTGAGGAACACCCCTGGTTCCTTGAATCAAGGAAGTCTATCGACAATCCATACCGAAATTATTATATCTGGGCAGAAGATGATCATGGCTATGCAGATGCCCGCATCATATTCGAAGGCTTATGTGAAAGTAACTGGGAAAAGGATGGGGACCATTATTTCTTCCACCGCTTTTTCGAGTTCCAGCCCGATCTGAACTATCGCAATCCTGAAGTGTTGCTGGCCATGGCCGAAAATCTCATTTTCTGGCTTAAGCTGGGCGTGGATGGTTTCCGTGCCGATGCCATCCCCTATCTATGGAAAGAAGAAGGTACTGAATGTGAGAACCTGCCCCAGACGCATAAGATCGTTAAGTTCTTCCGTGCCATGGTGGATCATATCAGGCCGGAAACACTACTGCTGGCAGAAGCATGCCAGAAGCCTCATGAGGTGATCAAATACTTTGGTGATGGTGATGAGTGCCATGCAGGCTATCACTTCCCCTTGATGCCCCAGATGTTTAAGGCGCTGCACATGCAAAGCAGCAAGCCTGTGGCGACGGTTCTCAGCAAGGATATTACCCCTGACATTCCCGAAGGGAGCCAATGGTTTACCTTTCTCCGTTGCCATGATGAACTGAGCCTGGAGCTTGTATATGTGACTGAAGAAGACCGAAAGTATATCCATGATAATTATTGTAAGCAGCCAGAATGGAACTTCCGCCTGGGACAGGGTGTAGCAGCAAGGCTTTCGGAACTTATGGATCGTGATCCTTCGAAAATTGCACTGGCTTATGCAATGATGCTTTCCCTGCCGGGAACACCGGTTATATATTATGGTGATGAATTCGGGAAACTCAATGACCATGGCTATTATCAAGAACAAATTAAACTAACGGGCAAGGACGATACCCGTTTCCTGGTTCGGGGCAAACTTCATTGGGAAGAGATCGAAAAAGAACTGAATGACCCCGGCTCCTATGCTGCCAGTGTATACAAGCGGCTTAGCCACATGATCAACACCCGGAAGAAATACCCCACCTTCGGGCGTGGGAGTCTGAATATATTGGAGATCGCAGGAACTGATGGGGAAATACTTGAAGATGTTATGGGATATTACCGCACATACACTTGTAACCGTATTCTGGTTTTGTTGAACCTATCGAAGGAACAGAAAGAAATTAAAATGCCAAGCAGCAAGCTCAAGAACTATGAGCAGGATATGCTTGGACAGACAGTAAATATCAATGAAAAGAATGAATCTCTGAGCATTCCTGCAAGGGGATATTATTGGTTTTTTGTATAATTAAATATCATGAAAGACAGACTTTTCGATGCCGTTATTTTTGATCTCGACGGCGTGATCACCCAAACGGCCCTGGTGCACAGCCTCGCCTGGAAGCAAATGTTCGACAATTATCTGCGTGAGCGTGAGGAAGCCCATGGGGAACTGTTCCGTGAATTCTCACACCAGGATGACTACCTGCCATTTGTCGATGGCAAACCACGCTATAAAGGCGTGCAATCTTTCCTGGAGTCACGTAACATAGAACTTCCCTTTGGGGATGCTTCTGACAGCCCTGAAACAGAAACAGTCTGTGGTATTGGCAATAGAAAAAACATTGCATTTAACAATATCCTTGAAATTGATGGTGTAAAGGAATACCCGTCAACGGTTGAGCTTATCCATACCCTGAAAGAACAGGGAATACATGTTGGGGTTGCATCTTCCAGCAAGAACTGTAAGCAGGTACTGGAAACTGCCGGATTGCTGGAGTTGATGGAAACCCGTATCGATGGAGTTGTGTCGGCAGAACTGGGGCTCAATGGCAAACCTGAACCTGATATTTTCACTACTGCCGCCGACCGTATGGGTGTTGCCTACGACAGAACTGTTGTTGTGGAGGATGCTGTATCAGGGGTTATGGCTGGAAAAAAAGGCAATTTCGGGCTTGTACTGGGGATAGCCAGGGAAGAGAATACAGAAGAATTATACGTCGGGGGTGCTGATATCGTAGTTGAGGATATTTCTGAGATTGGCATCGAAGGCATTGAAGAATGGTTCATTGCGGGACTTGAAAAAGATAATTGGGACCTTGTATATCATGGCTATGACCCCGGAAAAGAAAAAACAAGAGAAACCCTGTTGACCCTGGGAAATGGATATTTCGGCGCACGAGGATCGCTCGAAGAATCGAACGCTGATGAACATCATTATCCCGGGACTTATATGGCAGGCCTGTTTAACCGGCTCACCTCCAAAGTAGCGGGCAGGGATATAGAAAATGAAGATTTTGTGAATGTTACCAGCTGGTCGCAGCTAAGCTTCCGAATTGATGGCGGCGAATGGCTCGATATCGATAAAGTGAAGATCCTGAGCATGCGCAGAAGACTGCATATTGATGTTGGAATATATTGCAGGAAGCTTGTTGTCAGAGATGCAGAAGGCCGTGAAACCTCTATACGGAGCAGGCGCATTGTCAGTATGGATGACCCACACCTTGCCATCCTCCGCTACTGCGTAACACCACTCAACTACAAGGGCCATATCGAGATAAGGACTGAGTTGAACGGTACACACATCAATGATGGAGTGGAACGTTACCGGTCACTTAATCAGCAGCATATTACAGCTGTCAAAGAAGGTACAGCCAACAGATTGCAATATGTTGAAGTAAAAACAACACAATCAGATATCCATATTGCCATGGCCTCACGCATCGATGCAGAGAAGGGAAAGGATGCTGTGGTGGACTTTGAATATTTAACTGATAAAGGAAAAGCCGTGACACTTGTTTCCTGCGAAGTGGAACAGGATGAATCCTTTGATCTTGTAAAGACTACCGCCATCTACAGATCAGATGATGAAGGCGTGGAGGATGCTCTTGCAACTGCTATCACCAGGGCAGAACAGGCAGCAGATTTCCAGACCCTGCTGGAAGCTTCCGCTGCTGCATGGAAAAGTATTTGGGAAAAAGCCGATATACAATTGAAAGGCGACCGCCTGGCACAGAAGCTGCTTCGTGTGCATATCTTCCATATGATGGGAAGCATTTCCCCGCACAATGCAAGCATCGATGCCGGCATCCCGGCCAGGGGCTTACACGGAGAAGCATATCGCGGACACATTTTCTGGGACGAGATTTACATTCTCCCCTTCTATTTTATGCATTTTCCGGAAGCTGCCAGATCGGTGCTCATGTACAGATACAATCGCCTGAATGAAGCACGAAAATATGCAGCCGAATATGGGGAAAAAGGAGCCATGTTCCCATGGCAGAGCGGCAGCGACGGCCGCGAGGAGACACAGGTGATACATCTGAACCCTTTATCAGGGAAATGGGGCGAAGATCACAGCTCTTTGCAACGGCATGTTTCCCTTGCAATTGCGTATAATACTATCATGTATGGCCATTACACAAACGATAAATCCTTTATGGACGAGCATGGTGCGGAGTTGCTGCTTGAGATCAGCCGGTTCTGGGCAGGCAAAGCAGAAAAGGATGAAAAGACCGGCAGGTATAGCATCGGCGGGGTGATGGGACCGGACGAATTCCATGAGAAATATCCGAATAGCGAAAAAGGTGGACTAAAAAATAATGCTTACTCCAACCTGATGAGCATATGGGTCATTGGAAAAACAATGGGCATCCTCAAGCAAATGGATACTCAGAAAAAGGCATCCCTTTTTGATAAGATCGCTTTTAGTATGGAGGAACTCGGCCATTGGGAGAAGGTCATAAAACAGCTGAACCTGGATATCTCCAACGATGGCATCATCGCACAGTATGAAGGGTATTTTGATCTGGAAGAGCTTGATTGGGATTACTACAGAAGCAAATACAAGAATATCTACCGCATGGACCGCCTGCTAAAAGCAGAAGGAAAATCACCGGACGATTACAAGGTCGCCAAGCAGGCCGACATGCTTATGACCTATTACAACCTTGACCGGGAAGTGGTAAATACGCTTTTGGGCAATCTGGGATATAAGCTGCCCGCAGGCTACCTGAAAAAGAACCTGAACTACTACCTGCAGCGCACCTCACACGGATCGACGCTGAGCAGGGTCGTTCACGCAAAGCTGGCCGGCATGGTAGGTGACCACAAACTGAGCTGGGAGCTTTACCTTGGAGCTCTGACAAGCGATTACCAGGATGTACAGGGTGGTACAACTGCAGAAGGCATACATGCCGGTGTGATGGCAGGAACAGTACTCGCAGCCATCAATACTTTTGCCGGGCTCGACCTGCTGGGAGATATAGTCAGGATCAATCCTGAACTGCCGGAACATTGGAGAAAAATTAGTTTTAACTTTGTATTCAAAGGCGTGAGCTATCGCTGTGAAGTGTCACAAGAGGGCGTAATGCTGATACCCGACAGTGACGTCGTAGTAGAAATTAACGGGAAAAGGAAAGATCTGTTGATGGGAGAGGTGCTGATACAACAATAAAAATTAAACAATATGCTAGGCGACGTATTACTCATACAGGAAAAACATCACAAAGCCGGAGAAGCTATCATCCGGGAGATACTGAAAAAGAAGAAAGACAAATTTATCCTTGCTATTTCAGGGGAATCGGGTTCAGGTAAAACCGAGTTGGCTCATGTGGTAGCACGTGGCTTGCGAGCTCACGGGATCGTTGCCAAACCTTTGCATATCGACAACTACTACAGGGTACTTCCACTTGAGCGCAAGCAATGGCGCATCGACAACGGCATTGAAAAATGTGTAGGATACGACGAATACGACTGGGGCACCATCGATCGCAATATCGATGAATTCAAACATGGTGCAGAGGCTGCCATGCCCTGTGTCGACCTCGTTACTGAACAGGTCGACACACTCCTAACAGATTTTGGCAGCGTGGATATGCTTATTATTGATGGATTATATGCCATAAAAACTGAGGCTGCCGACATGAGGGTATTTATTGAGCTCACCTATCATGAAACCAAAAAGGCGCAATCTGAGCGCGGAAAAGAACCTCAAAATGAATATAGATGGGCCGTACTCGAAAAGGAGCACCAAATGGTACAGGCGCTGAGAGAAAGTGCAGATTTGCTGGTAACAAAAGATTATGAAGTGATCAGCCGCTAATACCTTCTTACTGCTTACTGCTTACTGCTTACTGCCTACTGCTTACTGCTTACTGCCTACTGCTTACTGCCTACTGCCTACTGC
>JAOZTN010000027.1:0-1777 GCA_029942245.1 Bacteroidales bacterium
ATTAGGTATTAGTAAAGATTGGCAGTATAGAATTGTGAGCTATGAATTACTCGAATTTCATCCTTACCAATCTCCACTAAGCATTAGGATATAATCACTAATCACTCAAAGAACTATCTTTTAACAAACTTCTCCTTCACAACCCCATCTTCCGTTCTTGCTTCAAGAATATATATGCCGGTGGCCAGATCAGAAACATCAAGGCTGCTTCCCTTCCAGGATTGCCTGTACATCAGCTGCCCGACCTGGTTATAGATCAGTACTTCTTCAATAACTTGATCGCCATCAGTAGTAATTTGTATCCTGTTATTTGCCGGGTTTGGATATATCGTCAGATTAATATTTCTCTCCTCAAGATTATCAACCCCAATACCTGTCTGGTCAAAGTAATAGGCTCCCTGGTCACTGATCGTTCCATCCGGGTCAATAATGCTATCAACGCCGGCATCAAGGCAGGGAGAAATCCAACTCAGGTGGAAGATGCCTGCTGTTGTATCTTCAAATTCAGGATATTCAACAATATTCCCTTTCCAATCACATAGGTTATGAAAACCTTCTACTCCAGCTTTCCCAAATTCCATGTCATTGTTAAAAAAGCCAGGTTGACACATGCTGTCAGAAATGAAATACTGACTGCCGATTAATGCGTTGTTGCCCCAAAAAATATTATTGACAAGCCTCGGACAGGACTGATCGAAATCAGCAATTGCTCCACCACTCAAATTGGCATTGTTATTTACAAATGTATTATTCAGAAACAAGGGATTGCATGATACCTTCATATATACTGCTCCACCTCTGGATGAGGTGCTGTTTTCTGAGAAGAGATTATGAGATATTTGGGGGCTACTATTATCATAAAAAGATATTGCCCCACCCCCACTGACTGCGGTATTTGCAATGAATTCATTGTTGCTGCATACCCCTCCACCACTCCTATTATAGATTATTGCTCCCCCTTCAAGGCTCCCATGGTTATCATAAAAATAATTATTGGCAATCAGAGGATCCGAATGGTAATATACTATGATGGCACCACCATAGCGTGATTTATTATCAATAAAAGTGTTATGACGAAAAATTCCGTCGCTCTGATTCATTGCAATGGCACCTCCCCCGGCCTGGGCATCAACCATAGCATCGTTATCAATAAACAGGCAATGTTCGACCCTCAGCCTATCAAAAAACAGCACACCAATCCCTCCGCCGCAATTTGTTGGCCATTCACCGGAGCATCGCCCTTGCTGAAAACGACAATAGGTAAAAATAATGCTATCCATCACGTTTGTATCTGTGCCTATTCCAAGTCCTCTGTGACCTGCAGAAGTAGCAGCAGAGAATAATATTGAATCTGATTCTGTACCCTGGCAATTAATGAGTCCTAGTATATTAAACTTAAAAGCGCCCTGAAACTCCACATTAACTCCAGGATCTATAATCAAGGTGCAATCTGCCGGCACAGAAATATCCCCTTCAATAAGGTATGGTGATCCCATGACTGTCCAGTTTCCATAAACATCTCCCCCTGGGATTGTGGTCTGTCCCAATAGGGCGGAATAAAAAATAAGGAATACGATGCTCAATGTAATCTTTGTTTTCATAATCTTAGAAATTTAGGTAGTCTCACTTGCTTCAAAGTCAGGTAAATATAAGAAATTGAAAGCCGAAAGTCAAATTTCAGTCACATCATATATATATTCATTGAACAGATACGTCTATCCAATCCAATCAGTAAACAATTAGCTGCAAGTGCCTAAGAGAAGTGCATAATTCAAAA
>JAOZTN010000027.1:1877-22225 GCA_029942245.1 Bacteroidales bacterium
ATCCAATCAGTAAACAATTAGCTGCAAGTGCCTAAGAGAAGTGCATAATTCAAAACTCAAAATTCAAAATCACCTGACGCCTTATGCTTGGTTTTCAATATTATTTTTTCATTAGGCTGGATATTTTAATGATTATTTTCTGTACTTTTGTTGATTCAAAATTCATTTTCCAAGTTGCTAAAAATCAACAACATATAAAAAGAAATTATAATGAGTAATCAGAAACATGTTTACAAATTCGGGAATCGCACCGCAGAGGGTGATGCGACGATGAAGAACCTGCTTGGTGGCAAAGGTGCCAACCTGGCCGAGATGAACCTGATCGGTGTACCGGTGCCTGCCGGATTCACCATTACCACTGAAGTATGCAACGACTACTATATTAAAGGTCGCGAAAATACCATAGCAGCCATCAAGGCTGAAGTAGAAGATGGCGTGAAGTTCCTCGAAGAAGTGATGGGAACCACTTTTGGCAGTGATGAAAACCCACTCCTCCTTTCTGTACGTTCAGGAGCCAGGGCTTCTATGCCGGGCATGATGGATACCGTACTTAACCTCGGTCTGAATGATGCAGCCGTTGAAGGTATCGCCAAAAAGTCAGGCAATGCAAGGTTTGCATGGGACTCATACCGCCGTTTCGTACAGATGTATGGCGATGTGGTTATGGACATGAAACCTGCCACCAAGGAAGATCATGATCCGTTTGAAGTGATCATCGACCAGCTGAAAGAAGAAAAAGGTGTTGATCTCGACACTGACCTCAGCACTGACGATCTGAAAGAAATGGTACGCCGCTTTAAAGCAGCTGTAAAAGAAAAAACAGGCCAGGACTTCCCCACCGATCCATGGGAACAACTCTGGGGATCAGTCCTCGCAGTTTTCAACTCATGGGGGAACGACCGCGCTGTATATTACAGGAGACTTAATGGCATCCCTGATGAGTGGGGTACAGCCGTTAACGTACAGGCAATGGTATTTGGTAACATGGGAGAGAACTCCGCAACCGGTGTTGCTTTCACACGTGATGCAGGTACAGGTGAAGACATCTTTAATGGTGAATACCTGATCAATGCACAGGGAGAAGATGTTGTAGCCGGTATCCGTACCCCGCAACAGATCACCAGGGAAGGTTCACAACGCTGGGCCGTTCTTGCCAATGTTACTGAAGAAGATCGTGCCGCCAACTTTCCTTCCCTCGAGGAAATCATGCCGAAGATCTACAAAGAGCTTGATGCGACACAGCAAAAGCTGGAAGATCACTATTCTGACATGCAAGACCTTGAGTTTACCGTACAGGACGGCCGCCTTTGGTTGCTGCAAACCCGTAACGGTAAACGTACAGGTGCTGCCATGGTGCGCATTGCCATGGAAATGCTTGACGAAGGAAAACTGAACGAAGAAACAGCCCTTTTGAGGGTTGAGCCAAATAAACTGGATGAACTGCTCCACCCTGTATTCGACGAGGATGCAATCAAGGAAGCACAGGTTGTGGCCAAGGGCCTCCCGGCTTCACCAGGTGCAGCTACCGGACAGATCGTTTATCATGCTGATGATGCCGAAGAATGGGCAGCAAAAGGCAAAAATGTGATCCTTGTTCGTATTGAAACCTCTCCTGAGGACCTGAAAGGGATGAACACTGCCAATGGAATCCTGACTGCGCGCGGCGGGATGACCTCACACGCCGCTGTAGTAGCACGTGGAATGGGAAAATGCTGTGTGTCAGGTGCAGGTAGCGTAAAGATCGATTATAAGAGCCGTACCATGGCAGTGGACGGTAGAAAATACAATGAAGGTGACTGGATCTCCCTTAACGGATCCACCGGTGAAGTTTATGATGGCAAGATCGCTACCATCGACCCGGAACTCAGTGGAGACTTTGGCAAACTTATGGACCTGTCAGACAAATATGCGACCATGCTGGTTCGCACTAATGCCGACACTCCCCATGATAGCCAGGTGGCCAGGAATTTTGGTGCGCAGGGCATCGGCCTTTGTCGTACCGAGCATATGTTCTTCGAAGGCGACCGCATTAAAGCGATGCGCGAGATGATCCTTGCTTCTGACGAAGCTGGAAGAAGGTTGGGGCTTGAGAAACTCCTCCCGATCCAACGCGAAGACTTTGAAGGCATATTCGAAGCCATGCACGACCTTCCGGTTACCGTTCGCTTGCTCGATCCCCCACTGCATGAGTTTGTACCTCATGAAGAAGAGAACCAGAAAGAGATGGCCGATGAAATGGGCATCTCAGTAGAAGAGGTAAAACAAAAGGTAGAAGACCTTGCAGAGTTCAACCCAATGCTCGGCCACCGTGGTTGTCGCCTGGGTAACACATATCCTGAGATCTCAGAAATGCAGGCCAGGGCCATCATCGAGGCTGCCCTCAACCTGAAAGGAAGAGGCGTGAATACCAAGCCGGAGATCATGATTCCGCTTACAGGTACACTGAAAGAGATGAAGATGCAGGAAGACCTGGTACGTAGCACTATAGAAACAGTGTTTGAAGAACGTGGCGAACGCATGGATTATATGTTAGGAACCATGATCGAGGTACCCAGGGCTGCACTTACAGCAGATGAGATCGCAAAATCAGCTGAATTTTTCAGCTTCGGCACCAATGACCTCACACAGATGACCTTCGGTTATTCGAGGGATGATGCAGGTAAATTCCTGCCGGTATACCTCGATAAAGGCATCCTGAAACATGACCCATTCCAGGTTCTCGACCAGGAAGGCGTAGGACAACTTATGGAAATGGCTGTTGAAAAAGGCCGCAAAACACGTCCTGACATCAAGATCGGTATCTGTGGCGAACATGGAGGTGAACCCTCCTCAGTAGAGTTCTGTAACACGCTTGGGTTCAACTATGTAAGTTGCTCTCCTTTCCGTATACCAATCGCAAGGCTGGCAGCAGCACATGGCGCTATAAAGCAAAAGTAAGCACTTAGCTAACAATACAGCGTTAATAAAAATCCCCATTGTTCAATTTCCGCAATGGGGGTTTTTTCTTATATTTGCTATATAAAACCATTTATCTATTTTTGAATTATGGCAGGAAAAATTGACAGAATCAAAACGGCTCTTGCATCCTATGGTATCCCTGATGTTGAGGAAATATACTATAACTTATCCTACGACGAACTTTATGAACATGAAACAGATCCTTCTCTCGAAGGATTTGACCGTGGTTTTGTAACTAACACGGGAGCGGTTACCGTCGACACCGGAGTATTCACAGGCCGGTCGCCCAAGGATAAGCACATTGTGGATGAAGAAACTTCCAGGGATAATATATGGTGGAAGAACTCTAAGCGTAAGGCCTCCGACAATAAGCCCCTATCAGAGGAGAACTGGAAGAAAGCATATGCCATCGGCGCTAAGCAATTAACCGGAAAAAAGCTTTACGTACAAGACGGGTATGCAGGGGCAAATAATGATACACGCCTGAAAATCAGGATTGTGACTGAAGTTGCATGGATGGCGCATTTCGTAAAAAATATGTTTGTCAGGCCCAGCGAGATGGCGTTGGTCGACTTTGAGCCCGATTTTGTCATGCTGAATGCCTGTAAAACCAGTGATCCCGATTG
The DNA here is from genome assembly GCA_029942245.1 of Bacteroidales bacterium. Classification (GTDB taxonomy): domain Bacteria; phylum Bacteroidota; class Bacteroidia; order Bacteroidales; family B18-G4; genus B18-G4. Next base: position 5,462 of record JAOZTN010000027.1, read on the forward strand.
GAAAGAGCATGGTTTGCATTCAAAAGTGTTTGCTGTTTTTAACCTTAAAGAGAAGAGAGCGGTCGTTGGTGGGACCTGGTATGGAGGTGAGATCAAAAAAGGCTTTTTCTCAATCATGAATTATTACCTCCCACTCAAAGGGATAGCTGCCATGCATTGTTCTGCCAATATGGGAGCCCAGGATGATACAGCCATTTTCTTTGGCCTGTCGGGAACCGGAAAAACAACACTTTCGGCGGATCCGAAGCGTGCCCTCATCGGTGATGATGAGCATGGGTGGGATGATGACGGCATATTTAACTTTGAAGGCGGATGCTACGCAAAATGCATCAAACTGCGTGAAGAAACAGAGCCTGACATTTACAGGGCCATCCGAAAAGATGCCCTGCTCGAAAATGTTGTCTTCGATGCAAATGGAACGATCGATTATGATGATAATAGTAAGACCGAGAATACACGTGTAAGCTATCCGATATACCATATCGATAACATTGTTAAGCCTATTTCCAAAGGTGGTCATCCCAAGCATGTGATCTTTCTCACAGCGGACGCTTTTGGAGTATTGCCGCCTGTTTCCAAGCTCACTGAAGACCAGACTATGTACCACTTTCTAAGCGGATACACAGCCAAGGTTGCAGGAACGGAACTAGGTATCGTTGAACCCGTGCCATCCTTTTCTGCATGTTTTGGTGCAGCCTTCCTCCTGCTTCACCCCACGGTATATGCACAGGAACTGGTTAAAAAAATGAAGGAACATGGCTCTACAGCATACCTGGTCAACACCGGATGGATTGGAGGCCCTCCGGGAGTAGGAAATCGAATGGACCTACCTTCAACAAGAAAGATCATCGACTCTATTATCAATGGAGTGCTCGATGATGTGGAGTACGAACAGACCACCTATTTCCAACTTTATATCCCGAAAAGTGTACCCGGATGCCCAGCAGGCATTTGCAATCCAAAGAATGCATGGGAAGACCAGGGAGGTTGGGATCTGGCTGCACTTAAGCTGGCCCAGAAATTCATCGATAACTTTGAGGAGTTTACCGATACGGAAGAAGGAAAAAGATTGGTCGCCGCAGGACCACAACTCTAACAAAAAAGGCTCCCGATGGGAGCTCTTTTTATATTCGATACTCGGTACTCAGTACTTGTTACTGATTCAGCATGACGGGCATCACGAGCATGAGCAGGTCTTCTGCATCATTCTCCTTAACAACAGGATGCAGTATGCCGGCCCTGTTCGGGGCTGACATTTCTATAATGATCTCTTCAGACTCGATATTGTTCAGCATCTCCTGCAGGAAACGTGAATTGAATCCAATCTCAATATCTTCACCTTCGAAACTGCATGTAAGCCTCTCCTTAGCTTCATTGGCAAAATCGATGTCTTCAGCAGAGAGCACCAGTTCTTTACCGGAAACCTTAAACCTTACCTGATGTGTTGATTGGTTGGCAAAGATGGCCACCCTTCGAATTGCATTCAGCAAGGATATCCTGTCGACAGTAAGTTTGTTGGGATTATCGGTGGGGATGACAGCCTCATAATTTGGATATTTTCCATCGATAAGGCGGCATGTCATCTTCACATTTTCAAACTTAAACTCGGCATTGGTTTGATTGTACTCGATATTCACCTCGCCCTCATTCACCGTCAGTATATTCTTTAGCTGGTTCAAAGGCTTTTTAGGCATAATAAAGGATGCTGATTCGCTTGCGCTGAAATCAGTCCTTCTATATCTGACCAATTTATGGGCATCAGTAGCAACGCAGGTGATATCATCCGGAGTCAGTTCCAGGAAAACACCCGACATAACCGGCCTGAGTTCATCATTACCGGTTGCAAATAAAGTTTTGTTGATCGCGTTTACCAGCAAGTCGGTACTAATCGCCACAGAGGTTGTCTCTTCAAGTTCAGGTGCCTGCGGAAACTCATCACTCTTATGTCCGCTGAGTTTATATTTCCCGTCACCTGCAGAGATCTCCACTCCCAGTGTTTCCTTGTTAATAGTAAACTGGACGGGAATATCCGCAAAGGTCTTCAAGGTATCGATCAGTATCTTGGCAGGAATGGTAACAGCGCCAGGATCCTCAGCCTTATCCAGAGGGATACTGACCGTCATAGTAGTTTCCAGGTCAGATGCTGTGATCATCAGCGCATCCTCCTTCAGCTCAAAAAGGAAATCGTCGAGGATGGGTAGGGTGTTGCTGGTATTCAACACTCCGCTCAGTGCAGTCAGGTTTTTAGACAACAACGAACTTGAAACGATGAATCTCATATGTATTGTTTTTCAGTTAGGACTAATTCTTTTTCGCTATGTAAAAATAGGAAATTATTTTACAAGATGTGCAATTTACATAAAATATATAGACAGTCTTAAGTCCTGCGTTTGTATAAAAAGCGCGACTCCGTTCCGGCAATCAGGCGCCGGATGTTCTTCAAGTGGGTAATGGGCACAAAAACGGCCACCCCCGCCGACAGCATTACAAGGGGCATCTCAGTATTTCCAAACAGATAATATGAAAGAAGAGGGAAGGCTATGCATGCCGTAACGGATGCCAGGGAAACATAGCCGCTCAGCAGGAATACAATAATGAAGACACCAAAGGCAGCGGGTCCGCTCAGGGGATACAATGCTACACCAACTCCCAGGAGTGTCGCTACTCCTTTACCTCCTTTAAATCCGGCAAAGAGCGGATAAACATGTCCGAGCACTACAGCTACAGCCTGTGCCGATGCCAGGTAATAGAAATACTCCTGCTTGACATAACTATCCGGCAGGAGATGGATCAGATTTATTGCAAGCCAGCCCTTGGAGGCATCCATCAGAAAGACCGGTAATCCGGCTTTCCAACCAAGCACACGAAAAGTATTGGTAGTCCCGGCATTCCCGCTCCCCTCTGTACGAATATCCTTTTTAAAAAAGATGATCCCTATCCATAGTGAAAAGGGTATAGAGCCCAGCATGTAGGCCAGGAAAAGGATGAATGCAATATATAACCAGGTGTATTCCATTTTTTAAATGCCTAGAGTTTGAAGTGAGCTAGAGTTTGAAGTTAAGTAAACTTTAGTCACTTTAGTCACTTTAGCTCACTTTAATCACTCCAAACTTCTATTGTATTCCATAAATCTCGTCCATCTTTCGCTTGAAATCAACCATCTTCCTTCTGCTTGAGATCACAAATTCATAAGGGACCTCTTCATCTTTAGAATAAATGATCCTTTTGTCTTCATTCAGGTTCAAAATCTCATTATTGAATCCTTCATCCGATGAGATCGCCTGCAGGATATAGTTCCTGTAGCTGAAGAAATACCACTGCCCGTCGGGCAATTCAAAATATATGTTTACGACGCCATAGCCGCTTGCTTTACGTTCTATTTCAACATATCCCGGAACCATACGGTTAACCACTTCGTCACCAACACTAAAGATGCCTATGTCTCCATAGGATACCAGGGAACTTGTCCTGCGGTTCCAATGGAACTTCAGTTTATTCAGCAGTAATGTATATTTTATGCTCTCAGGCAGTTTCCTGACGGTCCCGAAATTAGTAAGGTCGTCCATGATCTTATCGGCTTCATCAACAGGCATGCGCTGTTTCAGGAAGCTCAGGAAGGTGGGTGAGGTAGTTTCCGTCCCGGGCAGGTTGGTCTCACCAAGGCTTCTGGTGAAGCGTTTGAGCACATTGGCATCGAAAAAGAAATCGAATCCCATCACCAGATCGAAACGTGTTGAATCAGGAATGATATAGTGGGCAGCATGTCCGAAGAGGTCAAGTTCCACGTGCGGCAGTTCCATACGCATGTCGATCGCCCCTACGCCTTCCATCACACAATTGCTGTTGTGCAATGCAAGGTAATCAGCAAGATCACTGCCATTATCAGAGGATACCCTGAAAACTTCTTCGTTCATGTCATAAGACAGCATTCCCCTGGTTTGCATTGCAGGGAAATCGCTTTCCCTTTTTGATTCTGTGAAAAAGGCCGGGTAAAATACTTCCATATATGGTGAATACATAATCGCTGTCATGACCAGATCACCATCGGGTCCCCTCAAGCTATCAGGAACCGGAATAAGAATATTGCCAGGATCGACCAGTGTATCCATAGAAGCCCGGTCATCATAGATATCAAAACAGTCCTGTATCACGCTGAACGAGCCGTCGAATTGCATGAATTCCTGCCACGACCTCAGGATAGCCTTGCCCTGGAAGGTATACCAGGGGCTGAGCATGAATTGTGCTGAATCAGAAATGAGGCCTGAAGCATATGTCCTTCCCAGGGTATCAACAGCAATACTGCTGAGGAAGATCGGGCTTGCTTCGCCCAGAGCACTGACATAGTCAATTTCCCCGCTTGCCACATATTGGTGGCTACTGAAAATATTTACGTTTGCATTGTAGATATGATGATGCTTGCTGGCAGTATCCATGATAATGTCAGCGTATCTCAGGGTCTCTATCTGTGCATCCTGAAGTATATTCAGTTTCCCGTCGCCGGGGAAAACCGCAGCATCAGCTACCCTGATAATCTTCACATCCTCGGCATAAATGATGTTCTTTCTCAGGTCATAGCTGGCCCTGGTACTGAAAAAGCGAAGTGAATCCTGCTGGGGATGAGTAGAAATAAATTCAGATCCTCCCAGGTTCAGATCCATCAGTTCAGTCATCGTCATATTGTCGATATCCGGGATCTCCTCGGCAATATTATTCTTCAGGTTCATGAGTTGATCATCCATCTCCCACTCGATCTCATCCATATAACACACAAACTGGTTAAAAGGAATATCTACAAGCGAGGAGACGCCAGTCGATATGAACTTACCTTTACGCTGGTCAAAATCCAGGTCGGTGCGATAATCATTGGAAAAGAATGCCAGGGTGCTAAATGAAGTATCTGTGTACAGGCTAAAGTCAGACGTATCGGCCCACATGCTGTGATGTCCGAAATTAAAATCTGCAGATTCTATCACAGCACGCTCGAACACAAATTCACCTGATCCTGTCAAGCTTTCGGGGGTCACCGATATCATCCCGTTTAATAATGCCGTGCTGTCATACATCCGGAAAGGTTCATCAATAACCCTTACCTCCATCAGATTCGAATCAGGGAACCACGATTGTGCAGCTTTTCCTATAGAAAGATCAGCATATTCGACATCACCCAGAGCATTTTCAATGCTAAAGTTTTCAGTTATAGCAATGACGGAATCAGTATAAAAATCGATTTGCGAAGACCTTGTTTCGGAACTCAGATAGTCGAGGGTTCCTGCTCCATGCAGTCCACGGTTGTCCATGATCACAGTATCATAAAAGATTGCCTTACCGTCATACAGCGGCAAGCCTTCTTCCGTGGTCAGGCTTTCGAAGCCAAGAGAATTGTCGGGCATAACCTTGAGAGATTCCTGTATGGGCGGCATGATCCCGCCACTGGCCAGGTATCCTTTAAAACTCAGCCCTGTAGTAGAAAAGTTGTCCAGGCTGTCGAGCGTAAAAGGCTCAAGATCATAATAAAATTCTTCCCTGTCATAAGATCCGTTCTCCATGGTATTCTTATCATAGTAGACATAGGAATGATCCTGGCTGGTAAAAATAGGGTATTGGGGGTATGTCTTTAAACCTGACTTATTATTAGGCTTGTCGATCATCATATAGCCACTCATGTTCTCTACCATGGCCTGTACACGGTAATACCTGGGCTCTTTCTGTGATCCGGTTGTATCAGGGATATGTACAAAAAAGCTCATAGAATCAATGAGGGGAAGGCTGATCATGAATGTGTCATATTCAAAAGAACAGTCATGTCCGTAAAACTCAAACAGTCCGGCCCTAACCTTACCGGAAAAGGTGAAATCTTTGTTTTTCTTCAGTATGATCTCCTCATTATATGGATAGATATACACACTCTGTGAATCACTAAGTGAAATTTCAGGGACTCCGCTGATCACCATATCGAAGGAGGCCAGCTCAACGACGGCATTTCTCTTATCTGCTGTTTCAGAAATAAAGTGGATCACGTCATAATCAGTTGCCTTTTGATGGGCATGCAGGTAATCATAAAGGCGTGGCTTGATCCTTGCCTCACGCTTATCAGAATTATATACCACCAGGCCTCTTGCTTCCAGCATAAGCAGCATCGAGACTGCCTGTTCAACGGGTTTTTTCAAAAAGTCGGCAAATGCTCCAACCTGAACTATGTCTGATGAGTAGCGGTCGGCATACTTCTTTACCCGTACCAGCGGATTGACTTCATCGATCCCCTGAAGCTTATAGTATTCGTATTCAGAGTAATACTTATCTGATTCAAACTCTATCTTGCTGGTCTGGCTAATGCCTCTGACCATCTCGAAACTAATCTCTTCTGAATCCATCACCCAATAAAGGGCTTCACTGTATAGATCTACCTTGTGATAATCATCGAAGAAGGGGCTTTGAGCAATTCCTCTGTTCAACCTGACAAGGCTGAGCACCCTGCTGATGTTATCGTAACGCATCTGTAAGCCGGGGTGATATATTGAATCCTTCCCAAAATAAATGGAAAAGGATGCAGGAGCAGATACGATCTCATCTTCTTCCAGCTCGAAAAGTAAGGAACGGATCACGGCAAAATATTCACCACCTTTCTTAAAGATGAACCTGGCGGTTTGGTCGCCGGCGCCTGTAAAAACCAGCTTACGACCATGCATGCCGATGCCCCCGTAAAAATTGATATCCTCATATAGTCCAAGCACTTCATAATCTTTAAAATAGGAATCGAAGCGGGGATATGATGCACGGTCAGCGGGAGGGCTGGAGAGTACTTTTTCTGTGATAGTGCCCGGGATAGGAAAGTCAAAGAACTTCTTATTATAAAATACGGCCGAATCGGAAGAAAAAGAAAGCGTTTTCACATCTACTTCGTAAGTATTAATATCAGCATACACCGAATCTTCATCGAAGCCTGCCCTTCGCCAGCTTATCCTGCCATCGCTTCCCATAAAGTATTCCTTGCGGATGTAATACTTCCCTTTGGTATTTTCGATAAGGCTGCTGTCCCTTCCCGTCGAACAGATCAGGTCCATTTCCGGAAAATCAATATAGAGCAGGCTGTCGAAACCGAATGAAAAGCTTCCGTTCCTGAAATACCATGCCCTGGAGCGTGTTTCGAAGAGCATAGACTTTTCGAACAGGCTGCTCGTATATTCAAGAAAATCAGCCACCGGCTTCGCTGAACGCGTTGTGCTCAAGGTGTCGAGTTCTGTTAACCAGATCTCCAGGCTTTCATCCTCCTGCCCTGTTCTTACAAATAAGGTCAGGCAGTTAACGAAGTCATAAAAGTGCGGATATGACCGCATACTTTTACCAAGCATGGCGTTGCTGATCTCATAAATCTTGTCTCTGTGATGAGGCTTGAAATAGCCTGATTCCCAGACACCGGCAAAATTTCCCAGCAGGGCTTCTCCCCTGGCCAGGTACTCTTTATTACTCGTGTACTGAAGGATGGTTGTAATATCAAGGAAGTAATCATTCTTATTGTTGTGTACCTCTTTGATCATCTGAGCTTGCGTGAATAGCGGCAATATCAACAGCAGACATTGTATTACAAATATGTGTAGAGCTTTATTCACGCAGTTTGCTTTATTTAGTGACAAAAATAGCAGCCACCCAGTTGTTTTTTACACACGTACTCTCGAGCCTCAGCCCGGATGCATTTGCCTTTTCTTCAATCAATGACAGGTCTTCCGTATAAAATCCACTCATCAATAACTTGCCGGGCCGGGCAAGTACAGCAGCATATACTGGTATGTCCAGCAGTAATATATTACGGTTAATGTTGGCAAATATTATATCAAACTCCTTGTTTTCCAGCAAGGCAGCATCACCCTCCTGCACTTCAATACCTGTGGCACTATTCATTTCAACATTATCCAGAGAATTCCTGTATGCCCATTCATCATTATCAATGGCCAGAACATCCCCCGCCCCCATCTTGTTGGCAAGGATGGCCAGCACTGCAGTCCCACAGCCCATATCCAGCACACGTTTGGAGTGCATATCCATTTCAGAAATCAGCATCAGCATCTGTTCTGTAGTCTCATGATGGGCCGTACCAAATGCCATACGCGGTTCGATGATGATGTCGTACTTAACATCTTCTGCTGCCGGATGGAAAGGCGCCCTCACCATGAGTTCATTGCCAATGATAACCGACTGATAATCTGACTCCCAGGCCTCATTCCAATTTTTATCTTCTATGATGTTTACCGAAGCTGCCGGAATATTCTCTTTACGCAGCATGTCTTCAATATCCACGCCACCTTCACTTATTTCATGATATGCAAGAATTGCGCCTTTTTCTTCTACAAATCCATCGAAGCCCAGGCCGTCCAGCCGGGCAATCATCAGGTCTGCATCGGATCCTTCACCTGATATTTCTATACGTACCTCTAAAAAGCTTTTCACAGGCATCAGGCTGATCTGAGAATACTGAGGAAATCATCTACCTTGAGGGAGGCACCACCAATCAATCCTCCATCCACATCAGGCTGAGAGAACAGTTCTTCGGCATTGGCAGCATTACAACTTCCGCCATAAAGGATGATGCACTCGTCGGCAATTTCTTTGTTGTATTTCTTGGCTACCAGAGCCCTGATAAATGCATGCATTTCCTGTGCCTGCTCCGGGCTGGCAGTTTTTCCGGTGCCAATGGCCCATACCGGCTCATAAGCGAGCACAACTTTCTTAAAATCTTCTTCTTCAAGGTGGAAGAGTCCTTCCGTGAGCTGGGTACTTACTACTTCCATATGCAAATCATCTTCACGATCTTCGAGCAATTCACCACAACAAAAGATTGGCTTAATATTATTTTTCAAAAGGCTGTTGGTCTTATTTGCCAGTTCACTGTCTGATTCATGAAAATATTTCCTTCTCTCTGAGTGGCCAATGATGCAATAATCTGTTTCTACCGATTCCAGCATGCCCGCAGATATCTCCCCGGTATAGGCGCCTTGCTCATGTTCACTCACATTTTGGGCCCCAATGAAGAGGGACTTTCCTGAAGCCATGTCAGTGGCCAGTTCAAGGTATAAGGCAGGCGGGCAAACCACGGCATCAACATTTGCCGGAATACCATTTTCTTCTATCTCTTGCAGAATACCGGATATCAGGTCATCGGCTTCGCCGAAATTTATATTCATCTTCCAGTTTCCTGCTACTATCTTTCTTCTCATTTGTATGTTATGATTAATGAATAATATATCATCAGGCGATCCTGACCCTGGGATCGAGGACGCCATAAATAATGTCCACAAAAATATTAATTAAAACGAGGATGACGGAAATAAACAGCACCGCACCCATGATCACCGGGAAATCATACTTTTCTAATGCATCCACGATCACCACCCCAACACCTTTCCAGTCGAAGACATATTCAACAAATACTGCCCCGGCCATCAAAGAAGCGAACCATCCAGATACTGCCGTGATCACCGGGTTCATAGCATTCTTTAATGCATGCTTGGAAATGATTTTGAATTTACTCAGGCCTTTGGCCTTTGCCGTGCGGATATAATCCTGTCCCAGCACATCAAGCAGCGATGAACGCGTGAGTTCCACCACGATAGCAAGTGGCCGTATGCCCAGTGTAAAAGCCGGAAGGATAAGATTTTTCAGATCGAGATATTCCCCACGTCCATAGTCATCCACCGAATACAGGCTGCCAAACATATTCAGACCGGTAAATTCCACCAGCACAAAGGCAAAAATCCAGGCATTCAGGATGGCAGCAAAAAAGGAGGGTATCGACATACCAAGGACGGAAAAGACCAGGGCGACCCTATCGAGAACAACATTCTTTTTAACAGCCAATAAAACTCCTATCCCTACACCGAAGATAAGGGCAAAAAGTATGGATACACCAGCCAGAAGCATGGTCTTGGGAAAAGCCTCCGACAGAATTTCGGATACTTTGCGCTGAGATTGATATGAACGGCGGAGATATGGTTTCTTCAGGTAAAGGCCCATCGAACCCAATGGGATCAGTTTGCTCCCGCTATATTTATCTTCATCGTAATACCAGTAACTATCCTTGTCTGCTGCGTTATGAACAGATAAGGGAGATATATCATTAAGAAAATTGAAATATTGTATATGCAGAGCTTTGTCGCGCCCCAGGTCCTTGTTAATAGCCTCGACCGAAGCAATATCCGCTCTCTGGCCCAACATCATACGTGCAGGATCGCCCGGCAGGATATTAAAAAGAATAAATACCACAGTGACCACGCCCAGCAGGACCAGAAGTCCGTACCACAATCGTTTAATGATAAAGCGCAGCATGGGTATTATTCATTCATGAATATTTCTGTTAGGTCCTGAAAGTCCGGGATGTCATTAAAGTGCCATTTTTCAACAACTACGCCGTCTTTCATGAGGATAAGCCCCGGATTAGCCCTGATCATGGACTTTAACACGGTATCATCCCCAAAATAAAATTCCAGGTGTTCATCCAGAAAAAGATCTTCCCGTACCATATCGACAACCTCCGGCAGGCTGCTGGTGATCACAATGAAAGAGTACCCTGCCGCATCAGCCTCGCTAAAGAGTGATTTTACACTGTCAAATGCATCTTTATCTGAATCTTCCAGGTCCCAGGCGACCAGAATAAACTGGTAGTCGGGGTTTCCGATAATATCAGCGGTCCGGTCAGCACCATCTATGCTTTCGATGATCAATTCATGGGCCCTGAGTACTTCTGAATCGTCGGTACGCTGATCGACGAATTTCCATTCAGCCATCCAAACAGAATCCTGCCAGGGCAGTTCTTTAGAAATAAACTCCACCTCTTCACCGCTGGTGGTATGCTTATAGGTCAGGTAGATTTTCACTTTGCCCCCGCCCTCCGGCTCCATATCATTACCAACTTTCCAATCCCTGAAATCGATCATCGGCAGGTGATTGATATTGTAGTTGGAGAACCAGACAAAGCCAATCACAAAAACGGTGAGAACCATAAAGCTGTATAGGAAAGTAGTTGGCGGCCTGAACTTCTTCCTGCCAAAGAAAATAATCCCGGCCAGGATGATCAGCACAATATTTTTATAAAATGTTCCCCAGTTGCTAAGTGTGATGGCATCGCCAAAGCAGCCACAGTCAGGGACTGGCTCCCAGATGGCATCCCCCAAAGTGAGCAGGGTAAAAAATATCATGAGGGGGAACAACAGCCAGGATGTCTTTTTGATGGCAGCATTAAAAATGAGTGAAATGCCCAGGACAAACTCCAGCGTAGACAGTAATACCGATAAAAACAATGCCAGTGGAATGGCCCATTCTGTGCCATAGGCAATAAAATAGTCTTCTATCCGATATGCGGTGCCAAGGGGATCGACCCCTTTCACAATGCCTGAAAATACAAATACAAGGCCAACCAATAGCCGGCTGAAATTCCTTATAAACTTCATACTTGTTCCTCTTGGAGTTGAATGAGTGCAAAAACAGCGTAATTGATAATATCGAAGTAGTTGGCATCCAGACCTTCAGAGACAAAAGTCTTACCATCGTTATCCTCTATCTGTTTCACCCTCAGTAGCTTCATAAGGATGATGTCAGTGAGTGAGCTAACCCGCATGTTGCGCCATGCTTCATCGTAATCATGGTTCTTATTCAACATGAGGTCGCGTGCCTCATAAATATATTTATTGTACAGCTCGATCCCTGTTTTTTCATCCAGGTCTTCTTCTTCGGCCACGCCAAGTTCCAGCTGAATCAGGGCCATCACCGAATAGTTAATGATGCCAACGAACTCAGGGATATTTCCTTCATCGACCTTACTTACACCCTTACTTTCTATGCTCCTGATCCTACTGGCTTTGATATAGATCTGATCGGTAAGCGATGGTACACGCAGTATACGCCATGCGAAGCCATAGTCCTTCATTTTTTTTATAAAAACCTCGCGGCAGCGGATCACTACATTTTCAAATTGCTGTGTGGTTTTCTCCATCATTTTAGTAAATTAGCAGGCAGTTTGGCAACGGCCTTACAAAGCGATAAAGGTACATCATTTTCAGGAATCATTCCGATGAAGAAAGGAGCAAATTTTCCGGATCTTTCAAGCCCCGTGGTGATGGGCATTCTTAATGTCACACCCGACTCATTTTTCGATGGAGGGAAGTATGTCAGTGAAAAGGCAGTACTTCAGCGTGTTGAGGAGATGCTGGATGAAGGGGCCGCGATCATCGACATCGGGGGTAGCTCTACACGCCCGGGGGCAGCAAAAGTCAGTCGGGATGAAGAATGGAAACGCATTGGACCGCTTCTGATTGCCGTCAGAAAGAATTTCGGAGATGCCTGCCTTTCTGTTGACACATATTATTCCCTTCTGGCTGAGAGAGCATTGGATTTGGGAGCCGATATGATCAATGATATATCAGGAGGCACCTTCGATCCCGGCATGCCGGTCCTGATCGGAAAGAGGAATGTACCTTATGTGATCATGCACATACAGGGGAAACCCGGAAATATGCAGCAGGATCCACAATACGAAGATGTGGTTGAAGATATCGCATCATACTTCGAGGAAAGAATCAACACATTTACACAGCATGGGGCCAACAGGCTAATCCTGGATCCGGGCTTCGGATTTGGGAAAACCCTCGCGCACAATTATGCTCTTTTGAACAAGCTTGAGCGATTTAAAGCTTTCGCTTATCCCGTTCTGGCCGGGATTTCCCGGAAGTCGATGATCGACCGTGTAATCGGCGGTTCCCCTGCTGATGCCCTGAATGGCACCAGCGTATTGAACACGATCGCCCTCTTGAATGGTGCAAATATCTTAAGGGTACATGATGTGAGGGAAGCCGTTGAGGTGGTGAAGCTTGTTGGAAGTCTGAAATCTGATATCTGAGGTTTGAATTCTGAAGTATTTGACCTTCTAAGTAATGCTTAATGAGCACTATCATTTATATATTCACCAATTATATAATACTCAGTCCTGTTTCCTCTTATCAACAATATTGTATCTGAGCCTGCATACTTCACTATTGAATCACCAATTTGCAGACTTTCATGAAGGGATATGTTTTCGGTTTTATAATTTCTTGATAGATCAATAAATAACTTATTCCCGTCCTTTAGTGTTACAAAGCTTGCTCCTTTTTCAATGTATATGTCATCAATTATCCCATTTACTGATGTTTCATCTGAAATATTATGGTATTCAGAATGAAGGTTTTTAATTCTGTTTGAGTTATAGATTGTACCAAATATTACTAAACTCAGGATGAAAACTATTGCTGGGATATAGTATTTTGGTTCTACCTTAATATGATAATCCGTTCTCATAATAATGCCCTCTACTGGCGTGAATCTGCTTGGCAAGCAACTTTTACTTGCTCACTATTCAAATTTACAACAATAAAGTGAATTTGTCATCCTGACGACTGCGCTCGCCGAAGCTTTTGCGAAGGTGAGGAAGGAGGAAGGAAGAGTTTCAAGTTTCGGGTTCAAATGTGGAGGTACCTGTCAAAGTCATGCATGAAGTCAGCGGGATGCACCTGTTGGCTGAGTGCAACTCGCCAACTGGAGGTAGCTGTTTGCTGGGTGCGGTGCGATATGCTTTCTTCATCGCTTCGCTCCTCAGAATGACAATTGCTTTTATCTAGCCTTTTTCTACCTCCACCTCCACCGGATTTTCTTTCGGCAAAGGCTTTTCCGTAAACTCATCTTCGAGGAATGATTTCAATTCTGCCACACTGACTTTTGAAATAAGCTTTCCTTCTACAGAGTATGCGATCTTTCCGTTTTCCTCCGACACTACTATTGCAATGGAATCCGATACTTCGGTGATCCCTACTGCAGCCCTGTGCCTGAGTCCCAGACGCTTGGGGATATCAGTATTTCCGGAAACCGGGAGGATACATGCGGCTGCCATGATCACATTCCCGCTGATGATCACTGCACCATCATGCAATGGGCCCTGTCCGTAAAAAATATTTTCGAGCAATGGAGTGGAAAGCCTGGCTTCTATTACTTCACCGGTGTTGATGTATTGCTTAAGCTCATTTTTCCTGGTGAGGATAAGCAGGGCACCCTGCTTCATCTCTGCCATGCTATTACAGGCGAGCACGATGGCATTGGCATCGATACCCGGCTGATTATCAATATTCAGCCTCCAGAAAAGAAAGCGTCTTCCTTTGCTCCTCATGAATGTGGTGGATCCCAGGGCAAGGAGAAAACGCCGGATCTCAGGCTGAAAAATAACAATGAGTGCAATAAACCCTACACTTATAAAGGCCCCGAGTATCTTGCTAAGCAGTTCCATCTGCAGCGCATTCACGACCTGCCAGATCAACACAACTGCAACGATCCCGAAGAAGATGTTAATAGCAACGGTGCCTTTCAAGAGCTTATACAGCTCATACAAAAGCAGCGCTACCAGGAAGATATCAACGATATCAATCCACCTGATCTGAATAAAACCGGTGATAAAAAGGTCAGTCAAAGCTTATTTATTTCATTATACTGCATTAAACCCTAAAGGGTTTTGAAAGTGAATAAAATACTTAGTATTTAGAGTACTTAAAGTACTTAGAGTATTTAGAGTACTTAGAGTATTTAAAGTATTTAGAGTATTTAGAGTGTTTAAAGTTTATAGTCTACGACTGCTGTGCTCTCCATAACCTCATACAGGAGTTCAAGGACCTTCTGATGTTCGGGATGCACCCGGTATGTTTCGAGTGTTTCCATGCTATCAAATGTTGAAGTCAGCACGAGGTCATATGCTGATGATTTGGTACTCATGTTCTTTCCCACCTCCATGCTCAGCAATTCGGGTATTTTTCCCAGGAGTCCTTCGATGGAAGCTTTAAGCCTTCTCCCATTCTCCAATTTCTCTTCCGGGCTCCCGGCCTCCTTGAGGCGTATCATTACTATGTGTTTAATCATTTTATTTTTGAATTTACGATCTCCAGGATTTCGGTTTCTGTTTGCAAAGCATTTTTCTCTACCTCCTCACCACGCGAAAGCAGGTCATTTACAAAGTCCTTATCATCCACGCCATCAGCATTGATCTTCACATTCAGGTATGCTCCCATCACGGCAGTACGTGCACAGAGAGCGCCAACGCCTGCATCCGATAGGGAGGCTTCAAGCCCATTCTCTGCCATGGCTTTCATCACTTTCATCGATTCCAGCGAGCGTTCCATCACTCGGAAAGGGATCTGCATAGCATACTTCGATGCTTCCTGTATAGCCTGGCGCCTGGCTGCCTTCTCACCATCGGTTCCTTTTGGCAAGCCAAAGCCTTCCATAATCATATTGAACGCACGGGTATCTTCATCGACGAGAAAGAGGAGTTCATCTTTGAGAGCCTGTCCTTTTTCTGCCCAATCGGAATATTCTTCCCAGCGCTCATCCCATCCGCGTTTATGTGATGAGAGATTCGCAACCATCGTGCCCAGTGAAACGCCCAGGACGCCCACGTAGGCTGATATTGATCCACCTCCGGGTGCAGGTGACTCGCTTGCAGTCTCATCAGCAAAGGCAAATAAGTCCATATCCACCAGCTTATCTCCACCATCAGCATCGATCATATATTCGATGATCTTTTCTTTGGGGTTGAAAGGTTTCAGCTCATCCAGCCCCATCGATTTGGCGGCGATCTTCAGCAATTCCTTATTCGACACCCCTGTTGAGCGTTTTTGTTTTTGTAAAAAGTATTTTCCGGCATCCAGCATGGCCTGCAAGGGGATCAGTCCTACGAGTTCTGAGCCGGTAACCCTGATGCCGCGCGCTTCTGCCTTTTTAGAGGTTTCGTCGAAAGCGATATGCACCGGTGTGATACTGATATTGGTAAGGTTCATGGAGATCTGGGCAACACCATATTCTTCAATGAACCAGCCAATGGCCTTTACAGATTTAAGGGCTCCCGGAATCATGATCCTTTTTCCATTTTCATCCTTCATGATCTTCCCGAGGATTGGATTTCCTTCCCTCCTGGGGCGGCCACGCTCACGTATATCGAATGCGATAGCGTTTGCCCTGCGTGTTGAGGTTGTATTCAGGTTTACATTGAAAGCCACCAGGAAGTCGCGTGCGCCCACTGCTGTTACTCCTGCCCCTGCATTGAATTTGGCGGGGCCGAAGTCTGGTTTCCAGTGGGGATCCTTCAATTTTTCACGCATACCTTCATACTCACCCGACCGGCAGGTGGCCAGGTTGCGGCGTTCCTCTGTGAAAGCGGCATTTTCATAACAATATATCGGTATATCCAACTCCTTCCCTATCCTCTCGGCCAGCTTTCGGGCATATTCCACAGTCTCTTCCATGCTGATATTGGCAACCGGTACAAGCGGACAAACATCTGTTGCCCCCATGCGAGGGTGTTCACCTTTGTGTTTGCTCATGTCGATCACCTCTGAGGCTTTCTTCACTGCCCTGAATGCTGCTTCAATCACATATTCCGGTTCTCCCACCATGGTGACCACGGTACGGTTGGTGGCTGCGCCTGGATCTACATCCAGCAGTTTAACACCCTCTGAGCGTTCAATTTCATCTGTGATCTGTTTGATCACTGCCATATCCCTACCCTCGCTGAAGTTGGGTACACATTCGATAAGTTGTTTCATCTTTTTATATAGGTTCTAAATTTATTAACTCCAAACTCAAGTCACTTTAAGTACTCTAAGTACTTTAAATACTCTAAGTACTCTAAATACTTTAAATACTCTAAATACTCTAAATACTTTAAGTACTCTAAATACTACTCTTCTTATCCACCAGCAGCTC
>JAOZTN010000027.1:22325-26030 GCA_029942245.1 Bacteroidales bacterium
TACTCTAAATACTTTAAGTACTCTAAATACTACTCTTCTTATCCACCAGCAGCTCACCATTTACGATCACTTTTTCCACCTTATCACTTCCGTAAGCATAAGGAAGAAATTCATAAGACGGGATATCCCTGGTAATTACAATATTTGCTTTCTTTCCCTTCCCTATGCTGCCATACTCTTCGCTCAATCCCATGGCATATGCGCTGTTGATCGTCACCGCATTGATGGCCTCTTCGGGCAGCATCCTGTATATAATGCTTCCTAACGAGAGGATGAATTGCATATTGCCTGAAGGTGAAGATCCTGGGTTGAAGTCGCTGGCCATTGCTACCGGCAGGCCGGCATCTATCATCTTCCTTGCCGGGGCGTAGATCAACCCCAGGAAAAAGGATGCACCGGGTAACAATGTAGGCATGGTCTCTGTTCCCAGCAGGGCATCGATCTCCTCATCGCCCGTGTATTCGAGGTGGTCGACAGATAAGGCATTATATTTCACGCCTAGCTGTATGCCTCCCGAATAATCCAGTTCATTGGCATGGATCTTTGGCCGGAGTCCATATTTCATTCCGGCATTCAGAATGCGGTCAGTATCTTCCACGGTAAAGAAACCACGATCGCAGAATACATCAATATAGTCGGCCAGCTCTTCCGAGGCCACCTGGGGGATCATCTCATTAATAATCAGATCCACATATGCTTTCTGCTTTCCTTTATATTCAGCCGGAATAGCATGCGCTCCAAGGAAAGTAGATACGATCTTCAGAGGTGAACGCTCCTTCAGGCTTCTGATTACCCTGAGCATCTTTAACTCATTCTCGGTGTTCAGTCCGTAACCGCTTTTGATCTCCACGGCAGCTGTTCCCAGAAACATGATCTCGTTCAGTCTGCCCAGGGCTGATTCAACAAGCTCATCTTCAGATGTCTCATGCATTTTTCTGGCCGAATTCAGTATCCCTCCACCCCTTTTCGCAATCTCTTCATACGACAGGCCTTTGATCTTATCAATATATTCGATCTCACGGCTTGCAGGGAACACCAGGTGGGTGTGTGAGTCACAAAAAGCAGGCATCAGGTATTTCCCCCTTGCATCGATCAAGTCTGGTTTAGTTGTTGACTTTTTAGCAGCATCATCGAATGCATCCATACTTCCAAAATCCAGGATACGGTCTCCGTCGGTAAGCAACCAGCCATTGTCCAGATGAGGAAGCTCAGCCATATTCTTTCCAGCCACCTTTAATGCGCCTTCTTCCCGAACTTGCAGGATGGATTTTATATTCTTGATTAATAATGACATAACACAGGAAGTTGTAAACGATCTATTGAGAAGCGAAAATAATAAAATTCGCCCAAATTCCGGCATAAGAAATAATCACTTTTTCCATGCAACCAATTCAGGTATTGCAGGGTCTGTATAAATAGGAAACAATCTTGAATTATTCTGCAAGCTGATATCTTATAAATAAAGTATTATATATATATTTGCGAACTATTGAAATTAATTTAATTAATTATATCATGAAAAAGATTCTACTACTGACCCTTAGCCTTGTTGTTCTGGCCTTTTCGAGCGGGATGGCAAGTGAAGTGACTAAGAAAGATGCTCAGAAAGTTGCTGTTAATGCCTATTTCGAAAATGTAAACCAGTACGACCAGGGAATTTCATTTGCTAATGTTGTAATCAGTAATGAATACACAAGGTACCTGGATGGCACACCTGCATTTTATGCATTCGATTTCGCCACCGGCGGTTTTGTGATCGTATCTGCAGAGGATGTTTTTGATCCTATTATCGGTTATTCTTTCGAGGGTGAATTCCCAAAGGGTGAACATGCATACGTTTATGCAAGCTTCCTGCAAGGATATGTTGACCAGATCGCCTATATCCGCGAAAACAACATCACTGCAGAAGCAAGTATTACAGCTGAATGGTCTCATCTGTCCACCAGCGATATTGCAAACCTGAATATTCTTAAAAACCCGAAAGATGTGGATCCCCTGGTAACAGCAATGTGGAACCAGGATAACCCATACAACTTGATGTGCCCTGCGGATGGATCAGGCCCTGGCGGACATGCTTATGTTGGCTGTGTTGCTACTGCCATGTCGTTGATCATGCACTACTGGAATTATCCAATCCATGGAGAAAATGAACGTACATATACACCTCCAAATCCGGCTTACGGTCCTCAGTATGCAAATTTCGAAGACACTTATTATTCATGGACAGGTATGCAGGATGTTATAGATAATAAAAACCCATATCCTATAGCAGAGATCGGTTATCATTGCGCTGTGGCCGTGGATATGGACTTTGGTCCCGACGGATCAGGTGCATACAGCTTCATTGTTGCAAATAGGATAGCCTATTATTTGAGGTATGACGCTGCCAACTTCTATAAGAGAGAAGATTATAGCGTCACCAGCTGGCATAACTTTCTTACTAATGACATCGATAATGGATACCCGATATATTATTCAGGTGTATCTTCAGCCGGTGGCGGCCATGCATTTGTTTGCGATGGCTACCAGGGCACCGACTACCACTTCAACTTTGGTTGGAGCGGCTCAGGAAATGGGTATTTCTCAATTAATGACGTTGGCGGATATCACATACAGCAAAGGATAGTATGCAATTTTATCCCCACCGACCCTGCTTTCCCATATCATAATACCGGACAGATCGTACTCACAGAATTATCCGGTCAGTTTGCAGATGGCAGTGGCCCTGTAGAGGATTACCTTGCCAACACAGAAGCAAGCTGGTTGATCGATCCCCAGACTGATGAAGATTCCATCACTGACATTACCCTTTATTTTATTTCTTCTGAGCTGGGTTCAGGTGACTTCCTGAGGATCTATGACGGAGGAACTACTTCAGCAAGCTTGCTGGGAGAGTACACAGGAAGCACGCTGCCCGATGAATTCACTTCAACAGGCAACCAGATGCTAATCACCCTGAGTACTGATGGCAGCAGCCAGGGACCAGGGTTCAAGGCAGAATATGATGCAAACCGTCCCGCATATTGTGGCATGGACATCTTCACCGATCCTCTTGGAACGTTCGACGATGGCAGCGGAGAATTCTTTTACAACCCGGGAAATATTTGCCTATACCAGATCCAACCTCCTTACGCTAATCAGATTACGATCACCTTCAATTATTTCGATACTGAAGAAGGGACAGATATACTGAAAGTTTTTGATGGCAGTTCTCTGCTGGTTACCTTGAGCGGTAGCGACCTTCCTGACCCAATTGTAGTTCCTTCAGGAAATGCAGTTCTCAGATGGCAGACAAGTTCATTTGTTCAAAGGCCAGGTTGGGAAATCAATTATGAGATCGGCAACGTAGGCGTTGAAGAGCCTGTAGCCTTTACGGAACTAGAAGTTTTCCCGAATCCTGCTACCGATGCACTAAATGTGAATTTCCAGCTCGACAATAGTCAGAGCATTGAAATGCGCCTGGTGAATGTAACCGGTGAAGCTATTTATTCTGACAAGCTCACCAATGTTTCTGGCAGCGTAAACCACAAAATTGACGTGAGCAACTTTGCTAAAGGCATCTATATCCTTAACCTCACATCAGGTGAAGGAACCGTAAATAAAAAGATTATCATAAAATAATGATAGTGGTCATTTCGACTAAAAGGAGAAATCTTTAATAAGATTTCTCCTTTTTTTTTACTTCTTCTATCATCTATCCCCTTT
>JAOZTN010000027.1:26130-29758 GCA_029942245.1 Bacteroidales bacterium
CATTCTCCATTCTTCATTCTCCATTCTCCATTTTATTCTGTTTTCCCTTACTACAATTTCCATACCTCAGGATTTCGTATTTTTGTTTTAATCATAATAAACCTCCCAGCATGAAAAACCTTCTTCTCTCCTTGTCATTCGTATTTATCACCTCCCTGCTTCTGGCAGTAGAAGTAGATAAGTCAACCGCCAAAAAAGTGGCTGTGAATTTTTCCTATGAGCGCATCGACCAATCTTCAGTTGATCATGCCAGCATAGAAGTTGCTGAGACCTATGCATTAAAATTGCACGGAGAAACTATGATGTATGCTGTGAATATGAAGGACGGTGGTTTTGTCCTGGTTTCAGCCCATGATCTACTCAGGCCTGTACCCGGATATTCCCTTAGCGGAAAGTATACCGGTCTGGGCTTACCTCCCCAGTTGGAAGAGCTCATCTATCATTATAAACTTCAGATCAACGCGGCGGCTGAAGCGGGACTTCCGGCAGATGAAGAGACTCAAAACATGTGGGAAAACTTAAAAACAGATGATCCCTCCACACTAAGATCTTTAAAACTGGAGAAAGAGGTAATCCCTATGCTCACTACAACATGGGACCAGGGAGAATATTATAATGAGATGTGCCCGGTAGATTCACAGGGCCCGGGAGGGCACTGCTATGCAGGATGTGTTGCCACCGCACTGGGACAGGTAGTGAATTACTTCCGCTGGCCGGAGACAGGTACAGGCTCATACACCTATGAATGTCCGCCTTATGGCACATTGACTGCCGATTTCGGAGCGACTACTTATGAATGGGACAAGATGGCTACAAGCCTGAACGAAAGCAATCTTGCTACTGCACTTCTGCTGCACCATCTCGGCATCGCCTGTGATATGGTATACGGACCAAACGGATCCGGCATGTACAACCATAAAGCTGCTTATGCTTTACGGAGCTTTTTCAAGTATTCACCGGAAACAATATATGTTTATCGCGACAGCACAAGCCTCGACTGGGACAGCCTGCTGATTACGCATCTCGACAGGGCGATTCCAATGTATTATGCTGGTTGGTCTGTACCCAATATCAACGGACACGCATTTGTATGCGATGGTTACCAGGCAGATAATTACTACCATTTCAACTGGGGATGGAGCGGCTCCTATGACGGTTACTTCTATACCGACAACCTCTCACCGGGTGGTTCAAACTTTAACCTCGCACAGGAGTTGATCATAAATGCTTACCCGGATACCAATGCATACAATTATCCATATTATTGCCAGGGCGATAAGCTCCTGGAAAACATCCAGGGAACGATTGATGACGGCAGCGGACCGGTAAATGATTATGCCCCGGATGCAAATTGCAGCTGGCTTATCGCACCGCAGGATTCTATCAGTAGTATCACCCTTGAGTTTTTAAGTTTCAATACTGCCAGCGGTGACATCCTCACTGTATATGATGGAGAGACCAGCTCTGCACCCGTTCTGGGTACTTTTCAGGGCACCGAGATCCCGGAGGATGTTACATCTACCGGAGACAGGATATTGATCACCTTCAACTCCGACGCATCCGGTGAAGCAGCCGGCTGGTTGCTAAGCTATGAAGGAGCAATACCGGAATACTGTCCGGGAATAAGCATTCTGGATGAGCAATCAGGGTTCATTACTGACGGCAGTGGACCAAGGGATTACCATAATAATACGAACTGTTTCTGGATCATCGAACCTCCCGGAGCAAGCGAGATCACCCTTTATTTCACTGATTTTCACACGGAAGAAGGGAATGATGGAGTGAAGGTGTTCAATTCAGAAACAAATGAGGTTCTTGCATGGCTGTTTGGCGATATCAACCCGGACCCAATTACTTCCCCTTCAGGAAAAATGGCAGTAAGGTTCAACACCAATGCCACCATTACAGCTCCGGGCTGGGATGCCTATTTTGAGACTGACCTGGTAAGCGTAAAAGAAAAGTCTATCGCTGAAAGCCTAAAAATATTCCCAAACCCCGCAACAGAACAGATCAATATCTCATTTATCTCTGATAACAAACAACTGGTGCTTATCAGTATCAGCAACATCACAGGACAGGAAATGTACTCACAAGAGATGATGTCAGATACAGGAGAAAATGCAGTGAAAATAGCAGTAAACAACCTGGAATCTGGCATTTATTTGCTTAAGCTCAATTATGCAGGAGAGTCTACATACAGCAAGCTAATCATTCAATAGCAAGCTGTTATTATTCTCCAGGCATTCCATTAATTTCTTTTTAAAGCGCCAGCAGGTCATTTGCCTGGTTTCAAGTATCCTTGAAAGTTCATATGAAGATATGTCAGGTTTATGGCAGACCTTGTACATTAGTTCGAAGGCTGATGTCAGTGGAAATTTGCAGGCATGAAAAACGGTATGTGAGGTAGCTGATTCTTCGCTCTTACAACGTGTACACCTTCTTGAATAAGGCTTCTTTCCACTACAGTAGTTGGTGTTTCCGCATTTTCTGCAAACAAAGCCTTTGGTCCATTTGGTATCCGACAGGAAGGCAAGGCATTGCTCATCCGTCGAAAATTTATCGTGGAAACTGAGTGGCGTAATATGCTTGAACAGGTTTTTCATGACAAAATTGTCAGTATTCTTCTTTGGAACAATTTTTGACAAAGATAGAAAAAAGTGATACTATTGCGATTTATTTTTTAATCATTATCTTTGCAAATCAATTATTTACAATAATATTATGAAGAACCTCAGAACCGTATTATTATTAATGACAGCCATAGTGGCAGTAAGCTGTAGTAACTCAACAGAAACGAAAGCCCAGTCTGACAATTCGACTCCGGCAAGTGTTTCTCATGATGCAGAGGGGAAGACCATTCATATGAATAAAGCGATGTTTATCGAACGTGTGATGGATTTCGAAACCAACAAAGAAGATTGGGTATATCTTGGTGATAAGCCCGCCATCATCGACTTCTATGCAGATTGGTGCAAGCCATGTAAGCTGATCGCTCCTATCATGGATGAACTGGCAGAAGAATATAAAGGACAGATTTACATATATAAGGTAGACACTCAGGTTGAACGCGAACTGGCATCCGTTTTCGGTATCAGGAGCATTCCTGCAGTACTTTTCATCCCCATGGAAGGCAAGCCACAGATGTCGACAGGTGCTTTGCCAAAACAAACTTTTAAAAGTGCTATAGACGATTTCCTTTTGAAATCGCCGGCAGAAAATACAAACAACTAAAACAATTAATAAAAGGATACTATCAATGGAACATTTAACTAAAGAAACCTTCCTCGAGAAGGTATTTAATTTCGAGAAAAGCAAAGAGTGGAAATTTGAAGGCGAACTTCCCTGTCTGATTGACTTCTATGCAGATTGGTGTCAGCCGTGTAAAACGGTTGCACCTATCCTGGAAGAGCTTTCAGAAGAGTATAAAGGAAAGGTCAACATCTATAAGATCGACACTGAAGCAGAGCGTGAGCTTGCCGGTGCTTTTGGCATCCAGAGCATACCCTCAATCCTTTTCTGTCCCAAAGACGGCCAACCACAGATGGCTCAGGGCGCACTACCAAAAGACAGCTTCAAACAGGTGATCGAAGATGTGCTTCTTGGACAAGCAATAGAAAACTAATCGAAT
>JAOZTN010000027.1:29858-33097 GCA_029942245.1 Bacteroidales bacterium
GATAATTTATTAGTGAAGATTGGTAGTGTAGAATTGTGATTTTTGAAGGCCCGAACTACATCCAAGCGTTCTCCAATAAGCATTCGGAATTAATCACTAATCATTCGGGGTATTCTATTCTAACGTGAAAGATCGTCATCAGCTTTTTCTTGAAGATCTTCTTTATCCTGCTAATGTCTTTCATGGTGATGTCAGCATTTACAAACTGACCGGTTTCCATCTGACGGTTGATAAGTTTCTCTACAAGTACATCTATATTCTCTGCACTGTGTTCCTTCAGGCTGCGGGAGGCAGCCTCTACCGCATCAGCCATCATTACCACAGCTGTTTCTTTTGAAAATGGAATGGGTCCCGGATATGTAAATTCACTTTCATCGATCTCTTCCTCAGGGGTTTCATTCTTATAAAGCGTATAGAAATACTCCACCTTACGGGTTCCGTGATGGGTCCTTATAAAGTCAATGATCTGCTCCGGAAGTTTATACTTCTTGGCTTTCTCTATCCCTTTAATCACATGGCCAACAATGACCCTGGCGCTTTCCTCATGGGTAAGATCGTCATGAGGATTTACGCCTGTTGCCTGATTTTCGATGAAATACATGGGATTATCTATTTTGCCAATATCATGATAAAGCGCACTCGTACGTACCATGAGTGCATTTCCACCCACTTCATAGATTGCGTCTTCTGCCAGGTTGGCTACCTGGAGGGAATGCTGAAAGGTTCCGGGAGCTTTGAGAGAAAGTTCCCTCAGGAGTTTATTATTGGTATTCGACAGCTCCACCAGCGTAACATCCGTGATAAAGCCAAATATCTTTTCGAAAATATAGATCAATGGATAAGAAAAAAGCGTTAGCACAGCACTTCCTCCAAACAATGCAAACATCACCGGATCGATCTCTTTTACAGTACCTTCCTGAATGAGTGTTAAACCGAAGTAGAGGATAGAGTAAGTCAGAAAGATCCATACCGAAGTAGTAAAAAACTGTCCTCGCCGTTGAAGGCTGGCCACGCTCAGCAGGGCAATGATACCTGTGATCAATTGCAGGAACAGGAACTCGAAACTGTTAGGGACAAGAAATCCCAGTATAATAATGGTGACAATTAAAACATACAGGGCCATCCTGGTGTCGAAGAATGCGCTTATTATGATAGGCACCAGGCATATGGGAACCAGGTAAAGAAATGTAGGGTCGATGCTAAGTGTCAGACTGGTAAGCAGGGTAATAAGTATGATACTCAGGAGAATAAGAACAATTTTACGATTGTCGGACAGGATGTCTTTTCTGAAGACAACAAAGAAGAGCAACAAAACGGAGATGGATATTGCGATTAGAAGTACCTGTCCCAACAGGATCACATAATAGGTATCTGAACCACCCAGGGTTTCTTCATAATTGGCACGCAATGAGTAGAGTATCATATAACGCTCAGGATTCACCAATTCGCCCTTACTAATGATCCTTTCTCCTTCCTGAACCAGACCAAAAGCCGGAGAGATATTTGATACTACAGCATCCCTTTCAATCTTTGTTTTTTCCGCATCGAAGATGATGTTCTGCTCCATAAAGCGGACCATAAGAGCAGACAGGATATCGGGCGCTATGCCCTCCCTGTCGGCCAATGTCTGCTGCAGCTGTTCATAGGCGGCGCTCAGCGTCACCAAATCCTCAAGATCATGTTCCTCTGCCATATTATTACGGACTACGATAATTGGGTATTCGGCTGGCAGGCCTTCAATCTCAGGCACCATTTTCAGGATTCCCTGATCAAGGAAGGTATAATATATTTCCCGAAATGTATCGAGGTTTCGCTTCCTGTAACCGGCATTATCTAAAGAGTCCGGCACCGCACTTTCCCAATGCTTAATAAACTCAGGCTCCAATTGTTCCTCTATAAGGAGGCTATCGGTTCGAAGATATCGGAAATAGAATGGCAAACCCTCTAATGCTTCTTCTTTTTCCTTGACAAGATCTTCATCGAGCTTGTATATTGGAAAATCAAAAGGAGCATAAAGATCTTCATGCAACCATGGCTTCCCCTTGCTGAACTCATACTTAAACTTTCCTTCCTGAGGAAAGATCCACACAAGGATTGCAATGGCAAGCACAAAAAGGAATCCCTTAAAAATGTGCTGATAATGGTTTCTTAAAAAAAGAAAGATTTTTTTCATCGTGACCTGAATCTGAAGCGAAAATAGGAATTTCTCAAATATCACCTAATCCGCACTGCATATATAATATTTTCATATATTCGTTTAATAAACAATTTATTAATGGATTAGTTGAATTAATATTCATTTATTTTGGAAACACTTTATAAAGAGGGCTTGAATTCTTTTGGTTTTTGTAACCAAAGCCTGATACCTGTTCGGACGGAACCTTCTCATCGTTCAGAGCTATGTTCTGAGCTGCTTTTCGGGGAATTGTATAGCATCCTCGATAGTTTCGAAGACTGGCTTCAAATCCGGATCATATATGATAACTATGAGGGTTGGATCCATAAATCTTCTTTCTATGAGGTTAGCGAGGATGAATTCAAGCGCTTGCATGAGCTGCCCTGCAGTGTCAGCACTGAAGTGGTTCAACTGATTGAGAACAGAAGCCTGCAATCCTGGTTTCCCATTTTACTGGGCAGTTCATTTCATGGGCTCAATAAGCAAGCCTTTTCTGCCGGTGAATATGAATATTTCTTTGAGGGCTTTACCGAAGTCATCCCTCAGGCAGGTCAACGCGAGAAGGTGCTGGAAATGGCTTTGATGTACCTGCATGCGCCCTATACCTGGGGTGGTCGTTCACCATTTGGGATCGATTGCTCAGGCTTTTCCCAGATGGCCTACAAACTGGCCGGCGTACAGCTCCTGCGTGATTCAACCCATCAAGCTTTGCAGGGCGAAACAATCAATTTTATAAGCGACGCCAGGCCAGGCGACCTCATGTTCTTCGATGATGAAGAAGGCATGATCACACATGTTGGCATCCTCATGCCCGAAGAGAAGATCATTCATTCATCCGGCCAAGTCAGGATAGACAGAGTAGACCATCAGGGAATCTACAACATAGATTCCGGTCAGTACAGCCATAAATTGAGGTTGATCAAGAAAATACTGTAAAACAAAGGAACAGTGCCCTCCTTCGCTAGCGCCTCCGCTGAGTAGCTTGTGCCACCGCTAAAGCTATGGCGACATGCGGTCAGCGCTCGCGGAAAGCTTCGGAGGATAAAAAAACAATGAAACAATG